>DASSSF010000108.1:0-3303 GCA_035708565.1 Candidatus Limnocylindria bacterium | reverse complement strand
CGCCGTCCGGACTGCAGCCGGTGAACGGCTGGGCCGGCGTGTACGACTCCGGCCCCGGCCAGTTCGACCTCGGCCGGATGAAGCTCGCGCGCGCCGACGTGAACGGCGACGGCCGCGACGACATCGTCTCGATGTACGGCTATCCCGACGGCTCCGCGCGCGCGCAGCTGTTCTCCGGCGCGGCGAACCTGGCCCTGACCGGCGGCGCGGGCGGGATCACGTACCTCCCGCCGGGCGCGCTCTCGTGGGGGGCCTCGGTGTTCCTCGGCGGCGACTGGGACGGCGACCGGAAGGGCGACCTCGCCTCGCTCGAGTCGCGCGACGACGGGACGACGCACGCGGGCATCCTCCGCAGCACCGGCACGGCGTTCGCGTGGACGAAGGACGCGTGGGTCACACCCGCCGCCGAGATCGCGCGGACGACCTGCGCGGGCGAGTGCTGGCCGCTCCTGGGCCGCGCGCACAACGGCGGCCCCATCGCGCGCCGGCCGCTCGTCGTGAAGATCGACAACCACCCGTCGGCGCGCCCGCACTACGGCATCGCGCAGGCGGACATCGTGTTCGAGGTCCTCGTCGAGGCGTACCTCACGCGCCTCGCGGCGATCTTCCACTCGCAGGACCCGGACGAGATCGGCGGCATCCGCTCCGGCCGGCTCGCGGACCGGCAGATCACCCCGATGGTGCGCGGCGCGCTCGTCTACTCCGGCGCGACCATCGAGGAGACCGAGGCCTTCCGGAACGACGCCGCCGCCGGCGCGTACTTCGACATGGACGCGGGCATCGTGAGCCCGAGCCCGTACTACCGCGTGCCGTTCCGGCCGAACCCGTACAACATGTTCAGCCGCTCGAGCCTCCTCCGCGAGGCGCTGAACCGCCTGCCCGGCGGCGGCGACCCGGTGACCGTCCCCGCGTGGGACTTCCTCAAGAACGCGAGCCACGCCGCGACCGCGGGAGGCTTCGGCTCCGGCGTCTACGCCGGCGACATCTCGATCGGCTACCGCACGAACTTCGGCGTCCTCTACCGCTACGACCCCGCGACGCGCACGTACATGCGCTGGCAGGCGGGCGTGCGCGAGGTGGACGCGCACGACGCCCGGGCGATCGCGCCGAAGAACGTCGTCATCGTCTACACCGACGTCTGGGAGACGAACGTCATCCAGGACATCTTCGGCTCGCGCGGGCTCGACATGCGCCTCTCGGGCACGGGCATGGCCACGATCTTCCGCGACGGCCTCCGCGTCGACGGCTCGTGGGGCAAGCCCGGCCTCTACGATCCCTTCCGCTTCTACACGCGGGACGGCGCCCGCATCTACCTCTCGCCCGGCCAGACGTGGGTGCACATCCTGCCGTCGAGCTGGCAGGTGACGAGCAACTAGCGTCACGGGCATCCCGCGCCCGGCGCGTGACGCGGCCGGTGGCCGCATCGTGTGCGGGTGAGCGACCTGCGGCGCGAGCGCGAGCTCGCGCTCCTATGGGGCGAAGTGGTCCGCGCGCTGCGGCATCCGCGAGCCTTCGCCGCGTCGCTGCGCGAGCCGCGCCACGGCGTCGGGGTGGTCATCGTCGCGATCGTCTGCGGCGCGGCGTTCGCGCTCGCCGTCGACGCGCTGACGCTCGCGTCGGGAGGCCGGGCGCCGCACGAGCACCTCGCGGTGCTCGTCACGGACGTGGTACTGGTCGGGCTGCGGGCGGCGATCGTCGCGGCGATCGCGGCCGCGGCCGTCGCGGGCGCGCTCCGCCTCGCGCGCACGCCGCTCGACATCGCGTCGGCCTACGCGGCGACGGGCTTCTCGCTCGCGTGGCTCGTGCCGCTGCCAGGGGTCGTGGCGGCGGCGCTCGTTCTCCACGTCCCGCTCCTCGCCGTCCTTGGAGGGCTCGCCTGCCTCGCCGCGGTCGTGGCCGCGCTCGTCCTCGACCTCGGCGCGTTCGTGCGCGGCGCGCGTCTCGCCTTCGCCGTCGCCGCCGCGCTGGCGGTCCTCGCCGTGGGCCTCGGCGAGCGCGTGCAGGCGGGCGCGGTCGGCCTCGCCTCGGCCGTGCCCGCGACGCTCGCGCCGCTCCCGGCGAGCGCGGCGAGCGGGACGCCGCGCGGCGGGGCCGAGCACGCGCTCCTCCTCGCGCCCGAGTGGCGCGACGCGACGACCGGCAGCGCGGGCGAGCTCGCGGCGTACGCGTCGGACCGGGAGTCGCTCGGCGTCGTGCGCCTGCGTCCGGCGCCGCTCCAGACGCTCGCCGACGAGGCCGACGACCTGCTCCGCGACGAGCTCCGCGGCGCCGACCTGCGGCGGTCGGACCGCGGCTACTGGCGCGTGCGCGACCGGCTCGTCATCGAGGACCTCCGCGTCGCGGTGAACGGCGACGTGGACGTCGTGGTCGCGCTCTACTCCACGCGAGGCGCTCGCGGCGCGATCGGCCTCCTCTTCCGCGCGAACCGCACGAGCGATCTCGCCGCGCACCTGCCGGGCTGGCGCGCGGCCGCAGCGAGCCTCGTGCTCCCCGTGGACGCCGCCCCGTAGCGGACCGCCGGCGCCGCGCTACGCGTGCTCGCGCGGCACGAGCGCGAGCGTGAGGACCGCCCCGGCGAGCGCGAAGAGGACGCCCATGCCGAACGCGAGCGGCAGCGAGACCGCGACGAGCGGTCCGCCGATCCCCGATCCGAACGGGATCCCCGAGTAGTTGAGGTACATCGACACCGCGAAGGCGCGGCCGAACCACGCGGGGTCCGTGCGGCGCTGCCGCAGCGAGAAGAGCGCGACGTCCATCGGGGCGAGCGCGATGCCGAGGAGGACGAGCGCGAGCGCGACCTCACCGAGCGAGCCCGCGACGGCGAGCAGCATCATGCACACGGCCATGATCGCCATCGACGCGGCCATGAACGTCCGCTCGCGCCCCTCGCTCCCGGCGCGTCCCGTGGCCATCGCGCCGATCACGCCCGCGATCCCCATGAGCGCCCACAGCTGCCCGACGTGCGCGGCATTGCCGCCGAGCTTCTCGATCACGAGGACCGGCAGCGCGACGATCGCGATCCCGTGCGCGAGGTTCGCGGTCGAGATGCCGGCGGCAAGCGCGCGGAGCGTCGGGTGCCCCAGCACGTACCGGACGCCGTCGAGCGCTTCCCGCATGAGCGCCTCGCCCGGGACCGGGTCGCGGGGGTCACGCAGGCCGACGAGCGCGGCCGCCGCGGCGAGGTGGAGCACGGCGGTCACGACGAGCGCCATGTGCGCGCCGGCAGCCGCGGCGACGATCCCCGCGATCGGCGCGCCGACGATCGATGAGAGCGTGTAGCCGGTGCTGTCCACCGCGTTCGAC
>DASSSF010000107.1:0-4908 GCA_035708565.1 Candidatus Limnocylindria bacterium | reverse complement strand
GCTCGCGGCACGATCGGCCTCCTCTTCCGCGCGAACCGCACGAGCGATCTCGCCGCGCTGCTGCCGGGCTGGCGCGCGGCCGCGGCGAGCCTCGTGCTCCCCGGGGACGCCGCCCCCTAGCGGGCGCGCGCTACGCGTGCTCGCGCGGGACGAGCGCGAGCGTGAGGATCGCCCCCGCGAGCGCGAAGAGGACGCCCATCCCGAACGCGAGCGGTAGCGAGACCGCGACGAGCGGCCCGCCGATCCCCGATCCGAACGGGATCCCCGAGTAGTTGAGGTACATCGACACGGCGAACGCCCTGCCGAACCACGCGGGGTCCGTGCGGCGCTGGCGCAGCGAGAAGAGCGCGACGTCCATCGGGGCGAGCGCGATGCCGAGGAGGACGAGCGCGAGCGCGACCTCGAGGAGCGAGCCCGCGACGGCGAGCAAGAGCATGCACACGGCCATGATCGCCATCGAGGCGGCCATGAACGTGCGCTCGCGGCCCTCGCTCCCCGCACGTCCGGTGGCCATCGCGCCGATCACGCCCGCGATCCCCATCAGCGCCCACAGCTGCCCGACGTGCGCGGCGTTGCCGCCGAGCTTCTCGATGACGAGGACCGGGAGCGCGACGATCGCGATCCCGTGCGCGAGGTTCGCGGTCGAGATGCCGGCGGCGAGCGCCCGGAGCGTCGGGTGCCCCAGCACGTACCGCACGCCGTCGAGCGCCTCCCGCATGAGCGCCTCGCCCGGGACCGGGTCGCGCGGGTCGCGCAGCCCGATGAGCGCGACCGCCGCGGCGAGGTGGAGGACGGCCGTCACGACGAGCGCGACGTGCGCGCCCGCCGCCGCGGCCACGATCCCCGCGATCGGCGCGCCGACGATCGATGAGAGCGTGTAGCCGGTGCTGTCCACGGCGTTCGACCGGTCCCAGAGGTGCCGCGGCACGACGAGCGGGAAGAGCGACCGCGCGCCGGCGTGGCCGATCGGGTTGGTGAGCGACGCGAGCGTCGTGATGAGGATGAGGACGGCCTCGTTCAGCACGCCCGCGACCGCCGTGCCGGCGAGCGCGACGAGGAAGGCGGCGCTCGCGAGGTAGTCGAGGACCATCAGGCGGACACGGCCGTGCCGGTCGAGGAGCGCGCCGGCGATCGGCGCGATGAGGATCCCGGGCGCGATGGACAGGAACACCGCGAGGCCCGCGAGCGCGGGCGAGCGGAACCGCTCGAGGACGAACAGGACGAGCGCGAGCTGCCACATCGAGCCGCCGATCCGCACGACGAGCGACGACACGACGAGCCGGGGGAACTCGGGCACGTGGAGGAGGGCGCGGTAGGAGACGTCCTGCACTCGGGAAGATCGTCGCATGCTGAGCGGATGCGCGTCGCGGTCGTCGGCGCCGGTGTCTCGGGCCTCGTCAGCCTCAAGTGGCTGCGCGAGGAGGGGCTCGACGCCGTCGCGTTCGAGCGGAGCGACCGCGTCGGCGGCCTGTGGAACGCGAAACCGCTCTCGCCGGCGTACCGCTCGCTCGTCGCGAACGTGTCGCGCGAGAAGACCTCGCTCTCCGATCACCCGCTTCCGGCGGACGTCGGCGACTTCCCGCCCCGCGCCGCGATCGCGCGCTGGCTCGACGCCTACGCCGACCGCTTCGACCTCCGGCGGCACGTCCGGTTCGGCCACGAGGTCCGCCGCGTGGAGCCGCGCTGGACCGTCGACGGCGAGCGCTTCGACGCGGTCGTGCTCGCGTCGGGCATGTTCACGCGGCCGCACCTTCCGGAGCTCGAGGGCCGCTTCGACGGCAGGATCCTCCACTCCTACGACTACGACGTTCCCGAGCCGTTCTCCGGGCTCGACGTGGTGATCGTCGGCGGCGGCTCGAGCGCGGCGGACATCGCGGTCGAGCTCTCGCGGGTCGCGCGCCGCGTGACGATGTCGGTGCGCGGAGCGCTACCGACCGTGCCGAAGACGATCCGCGGCGTCCCCTTCGACCGCCGCCAGACGCGGCTCGCGCGGTTGATCCCGCTCGGCCGCCGGCTCGCGTCGCGCCGGCGCGCGATCCTCGAGGAGTGGGCGCGCCGCGGCGTGGACGTCTCGGCGCTGCCCCCCGCCGTGGCGGTGGTCCCGCCGCCGGGCGTGGCGCCCGCGCCTTCGGAGACGCTCGTGCCCGCGATCGCGTCGGGCGCGGTGGCCGTGCGCCCCGGCATCGCGCGGCTCGGCGGGAGCGAGATCGTGTACACCGACGGCTCGCGCGACCGCGCCGACGTGATCGTCGCCGCGACGGGCTACGCGCTCGACTTCCCCTACCTGCCCGGCGCGCTCTGGCCCGTGCGCGACGGCCGCACGCACCTCTACCGTCACGTGTTCCATCCCGACGAGCCGACGCTCGCGGTGGTCGGGTTCAACCGCGTCTCGGGTCCCGTCCCGCCGATCGCCGAGATGCAGGCACGCTGGGCCGCGCGCGTGTTGGCGGGGCGCGCGTCGCTGCCGTCCCGGGACGAGATGCACGCTGAGATCGCCGCGCGCGTCGAGCGGGCCGAGCGCACCGGCGCCGAGTACCAGCGGGTGCAGTACGTCGACTACCTCGACGAGATCGGCGCCCTCATCGGCGCGAAGCCGAGCCTGTGGGCGCGGCCCTGGCTTCTCTGGTCGACCGTGACCGCGGAGCAGTACCGCTGACGCGCTGCCTATCGGACGAACGGCACGAGCATCGGCACCTCGCGCGCGTAGCGGTCGTACGCGTCGCCGAGCTCCTCGCGGAGGAGGCTCTCCTCCTCGCGGGCGCGGAGCACGAATGCCGGGATCGCCGCGCCGAGGACGCCGGCGACGAGGACGAGGTTGCCCGACGCGAGGCACATGCCGAGGAAGTGGACCGCGAGCCCGGCGTACACGGGGTGGCGGACGATCGCGTAGGGCCCGGTGCGGACGACCTCGTGTCCGCGGTGGACCTCGACCTCCATGTCGAAGTGGCGGCCGAGCGTGATCGCCGACCACGAGGCGAACGTCGTCCCGCCGACGACGAGCGCGAGGCCGAGCCAGGCGAGCGGCTCCGTGACCTCGAGCTCGGGGCCGGGCCGCGCCGCGAGGACGACGTACGGCAGCCACACGAAGTACGGCAGCCGCGAGGCCGCGAGGCCCTGCCGCGTCCGGACCGACGGCCCGCGCGCCCGCAGCGACCGGGCACGCACGACGAAGGCGAGCGCCGCGTACTCGAGGAAGGAGGCGACGGCCACGAGCGTGACGACGGTCGCATCCGGCATGGCGCCATGTTCGCATCGCCTACCCTCCGGCGGTGGCCGACGTCGAGATCGACGCGTTCCTCGCGGAGCGCGGCTTCCGCACGCCTGAGGCGCGACGCGCCGCCCGCGCCGTCCTCGAGGCCGCGGGGCTCACCAACCCGCGCAAGTCGCGCCTCAGCGACGGGAAGCTCGGTCCTGCGCGTGAGGCGCTCGCGCGCGAGCTCGTCCGGGCCTGCGGCGAGACCGTCTGCGCGGAGGCGGCCGCGCGACGCGAGGGCGCGCGCGCCGTCACGGCGGATCCGGAGGACTGCGAGATCTGCGGCGGCTCCGCGAACGCGCGGGCGGCCGTGCGGTTCTCGGCGGCGTGCGCCGGCCGGCGGCCGCGGCTCGTCGTCGTGGGCGGTTCGCCGGACGTGCGGCGCGAGCTCGCGCGGCTCATCGGCCGCGACGCCGAGCTGCGGCTCGTCGACGGGACCGGGACGATGACCGCCGACCGCGCGAGGGCCGACGTCCGCTGGGCGGATCTCGTGGTCGTCGCGGGCGCGTCGGAGCTCTCGCACAAGGTCTCGGTCCCGTACCGGTCCGCGGCGGATGGGCGCGAGAAGGTGATCGTCGTGCCGAAGCGCGGCGTCGCCGCGATCATCGACGCCGCGACGGAGCGGCTCCGCTAGCGCCGGAGCGTCGCGCGGAGCGCGACCGGCCACGCGAACCAGTGGCGCGACGCGACGGACCCGTCCCCCTCGTCGTACGCCTCGGGGAGCAGGCCGTCCCACGTCGCGACGCGGCCGAGACGCGACCACGCGTCGCGCTCCGCGTCCTCGTCGCGCCGCGCGCGGGCCACGACGACGCGCTGGAGGTCGCCGAGCGGCCAGGGATGCGGCGTGTGCAGCGACCCGAGGCCGCCGAGCGGACCGTCGAAGTGCGCCGCGTTCTCGCGGCTCCAGGCGTACGCGATCGTCGCCCGCCACACGTCGTCGTCGGCGTCGCAGAAGCCCCAGGCGGGCGCGAGCGCGGTCGGCAGGTCGTTCGCGTCGTGGTAGTGGCGCACGCCCGCCCCGATCGCGTACGCGAAGCGCCCGCCGTGCGTGAAGCGGTCGCGGACGAGGCGCCGCAGCGGCTCGGCGTCGCGGCCGAGCGCGCGCACCGTCTTCCAGAGGAGCACGTGGCTCGAGAAGTGGAATGGCTGCTCGAGCCGGTCGTCGGCGGGCGTCTCGCTCGTCGCGACGAGCCCGCCGTCCGCGCGCGCGAGGACCGCGTCGAGCTGCTCCTCGGCGGCCCGGCGGTAGCGCTCGGCGGCCGGGCCGCCCGTCTCCGCGAGGAGGAGCAGCGGGTAGAGCTGCTGGTCGAGCTGGAACGCCCGGTCCTTCGGCTCGCCGGTCGCGAGCGACGAGCGCGGCCACCACCGGCCGTCGAGGCGCGCGGCGCGCTCGAAGCACCAGCGCAGGAAGGCGTCGACGAGGTCGCGGCGGCCGGCGGCGAGGAGCGCCCGCGCGACGAAGTACGCGTCGCGCGTCCAGACGAGCGGAAGGATCGCGTGGTCGGCGAGGAGCGCGACGGCGCCGTCGCCGACGTCGGAGGCGACGCAGTCGGCGAGCCAGGCCACGGCGGGGACGACGCGGCGCGGGCGCGAGAGCCGGTCCTCGAGGAGCGGCCGCGCGTCCCGTGCGAGCGCGAGCATCTCCGCCTCCGCTT
>DASSSF010000106.1:0-3564 GCA_035708565.1 Candidatus Limnocylindria bacterium | reverse complement strand
CCACGAGGCGCGCGGCGACACGAAGCGCCGGCGCGTCATCGTGCCCGACTCGGCGCACGGCACGAATCCCGCCTCCGCGGCGATGTGCGGCTACGAGGTCACGACGGTCCGCAGCGACGCGCGCGGCAACGTCGACCTCGCCGCGCTCGAGAACGCGCTCGGCGACGACGTGGTCGGCCTCATGCTCACGAATCCGAACACGCTCGGCCTGTTCGAGGAGCGCGTGCGGGAGGTGTGCGCGGCGGTGCACAAGGCCGGCGGGCTCGTGTACGGCGACGGCGCGAACCTGAACGCGCTCCTCGGCATCGCGCGGCCCGGCGACCTCGGCTTCGACTGCGTGCACATCAACGTGCACAAGACGTTCTCGACGCCGCACGGCGCGGGGGGCCCCGGCGCGGGCCCGCTGTGCGTGAAGGAGCACCTGCGGCCGTTCCTTCCGACGCCGCGCGTCGCCCGCGACGCCGGCGGGCGCTTCCGGCGCGAGACCGCCGAGGAGCACCCGCGGAGCATCGGCCGCGTGCGCACGTTCCTCGGCAACTTCGGCGTGCTCGTGCGCGCGTACACGTACATCCGCAGCCTCGGCGAGGAGGGCGTCGCCGACACGGGGAAGGACGCCGTGCTCGCGGCGAACTACCTGCTCGCGCGCGTGCGCACGAAGTACGACGTCGCGATCGACCGGCCGTGCATGCACGAGTTCGTCCTCACGGCGTCGAGGCAGAAGAAGCAGGGAGCCTCGGCGCTCGACATCGCGAAGGCGCTCATCGACGAGGGCTTCCACCCTCCGACGGTGTACTTCCCGCTCGTCGTCCCCGAGGCGCTCATGATCGAGCCCACGGAGACCGAGCCGAAGGAGACGCTCGACGCGTTCGCCGACGCGCTCGTCCGCATCGCCGAGCGCATCGAGAAGGATCCCGAGAAGGTGCGCGAGGCGCCGGTGCGCGCGCCGCTCCGCCGCCTCGACGAGGTCGGCGCCGCGCGGAGGCCGGTGCTCAGGTGGCGGTCGCGGACCTAGCGCGCACCCGCGTGCGCGTGCCGATGGTGTCGTCGCACCGCGCCTTCGTCCGCGACGCTCCCACCGTACCGGTGCGCGCGGAGCCGCGCGACGACGCGGAGCTCGTCGACGAGGCGCAGTACGGCGAGCTCTTCCGCCTCCTCGGCGAGCGGGGCGAGTGGTACTGGGCGCAGGGGGAGGCCGACCACTACTTCGGCTGGATCGCGAAGCGCCACCTCGACCCGATCACCGGCCACGCCGGGCTCCGCGTGACGTGCGCGCTCCTCGCGCCGGTCCGGGCTGCGCCCGACCCGGGCTCGCCGGTCGTCTCGCACGTGGCGGCGGGGCTGCGCGTGGCGCCACCGGCGGCGACGCGCACGTTCGACGCGAGAGGCTGGACGGAGACGCCGCCGCCGGACCTCGGGGGATGGGCACACCTCACCGTCGCGGGGGGCTACGTCGCGCCCGAGGACCTCGTCGCCGTCGACGACCTGCCCCACCGCTACCCCACGCCTGAAGACCTCGCCGCGACGGCGGAGACGTTCATCGGCACGCCGTACCTCTGGGGCGGCACGACGGCCCTCGGGATCGACTGCTCCGGGCTCGTCCAGCAGGTCTATCGTCTCAACGGTGTCGGGCTGGACCGGGACGCCGACCAGCAGGCGCTCGAAGGGCGAAGAGCGGACGAGCCGCGGCCGGGCGACCTCGTCTTCTTCGGCAAGGACAGCGTGACCCACGTGGGGCTCGCCGTGTCCGATACCGAGATGATCCACGCGCCACAGAGGGGCGGGGCCGTCGAACGTACCCTCATCAGGAGGGATCGAACCATCCTGGCGGTGCGGCGCTACTTGGCTGGTAACTAGGCGCGCGAACGGGACGGGGATGACGGGACGACGTCTCGCGACCGACGCGGCCGAGCGTCACGACGAGCGGAGCGACAAGGAGCTCGTCGTGGCGGCGCGTGCGGGCGAGGTCCGCGCGTTCGACGCCCTCTTCTACCGCTACCGCGACGGCCTCTACCGGCTCGGCCTCGCGATCACGAAGGATCCGTCGTACGCGGAGGAGGTCGTGGTCGACACCTTCGCGCGGGCATACCGGGCGCTCGAGCGCCTCGAGCCCGACGACTCGCTGCGGCCGTGGCTCTACCGGGTCGCCGTCAACCTCTCGTACAACCACCGCCCGAAGAAGGGCATGACGCTCACGCCCCTCGACGACGCCCTCGACGAGGCGACCACGGCGGAGGAGCGCTCGCCCGCGGCGCTCGCCGAGCAGGCCGAGGTGCGGCGCGTCGTGCTCGAGTGCGTCGACCGCCTCGGGCCGAAGCACCGCGTCGTCGTGGTCCTCCACTACCTGAACGGGCTCAACCTCGCCGAGATCGCGCAGGTCGTGGACTGCCCCGTCGGCACCGTGAAGTCCCGGCTCCACTACGCCCTCCGGAACCTGAGAGGGCATCTTTCGGCACACCCGGGCCTGCTCATCGAACCGCGCGCCGCCCGCGCCGATACAGACGGAGGGGTACAGGAAGCATGAGGACGCTGTCCCGCCGTCTCTCGCTGGACGAGGAGCTCGCGCTCGAGCGGGTGCTCGACGACGCGTACGCGCCGCTGCGGGCGCGGACCGTCGCGCTCAGCGCCGCCCGTGCGCGCGCGGCGGCGCGCTGGGACCGCTATCCCGAGCCGGGGCCCGAGCCGCTCCTCGCCTTCGTGCCGCGCATCGCCCAGAGCGCGGTGACGGCCGCCGTGCTCGCCCTCGTCTTCGTGGCGCCGCCGCTCCCGCGGAGCCACGTCGAGCCGCCGAGCGTCGTGCGCGAGTACCTGCGCTCGCGGCCGCCGTTCGAGGAGAAGGATCTCGTCCGCTGGAACGCCCTCCAGCAGCGGAACGCGGCGCCCAGCGCGTGGGTCGACGACATGCTCCACGTGGACGCCCCGCTCCCGTCCTCCGCGCGCTGATCCGAGCCCTCGCGGCGCTCCTCGCGCTCGTCCTCGTCCCGGGCTGCGCGCCCGTCCCCGCGCCGCCGCGGGACCTCGTCGTCGGGCTCGTCGGCGAGCCGCCCGCGCTCCTCTCGGATCACCCGAGCGCGCTCGTCCTCGCGCCGGCGGTGACCGAGGGGCTCGTCGTGCGCGACGCGCGCGACGAGCTGGCCCCGCGGCTCGTCGTCGAGATCCCGACGCTCGAGAACGGCGGGCTGCGCCTCGTGTACGAGGGCGACGAGGCCGGCCACCTCGTCGCGACGGTCCGCATCAGGTCCGACGCGCGCTGGCACGACGGCCGCCCCGTGACCGCGGGGGACGTGCGCTTCGCGCACGAGGAGGGCCGCGCGCTCGCGGCGACCGCCGAGGCGAGCGCCCTCGCGCGGCGGATCGATCGCGTCGTCGTCGTGAGCGACGAGATCGCGCACCTCGTCGGCAGGCCCGGGGAGCGGTGGCACGACCTCGTGCTCGCGGCCCGGGTGCTGCCGCGCCACGTCCTCGGCGGCGCCGGCCCCGAAGCGGTCGCCGCGTACGCGCGCGCGCCGATGCACGCCGGGCCGTACGTGGTCTCGTCGTGGACGGCGGGCGGAGGGCTCACGCTCC
>DASSSF010000105.1:0-2286 GCA_035708565.1 Candidatus Limnocylindria bacterium | reverse complement strand
CGCCGAAGCACACCGTGAAGACGGTGGCCAGGCTCACCTGGGAGCGGCGGAGCATCGGGACGGGCGCGGGCGCGCCGGCGGGGTCGGATGGCACGAGCTGGGTTCCGGAGCGTTCGGCGCGGGCAGCGCGCGAACGCACTGATGATAGGTCCGGCGCCGCGCCCTCAGGCCGCCCTTCTCGGGAGGGCAGACGAACCGTCCTGGCCCGCTACGCTCCTCGGCGCGAAGAAGATCGGGAACGTCAGCTTCGGCGGTACGGCGGCGATCGTGACGAGCGTGGCGCTGATCTTCGGCCTGGACGCAGCGACCGCGACGAAGTCCACCATCGTCGGCGGACGGCTGATCGTCGCGCTCGCCGACAACCTCACCGATGCGCTCAGCATGCACATCTACCAGGAGTCCGAGCGGCGACTCGAGCAACGCGAGGCCTTCGTCGCGACGTGGAGCCACTTCGTCACGAGGCTACTGCTCGCGCTTACGTTCGTGTTGCTCGTCGTCCTGTTTCCGATCGCCAGCGCCGCCGTCGCCTCGGCGGTCTGGGGACTCTCCTTGCTCGTCGCCCTCACCTGGGCCCTCGCCCGAGAGCGGAAGGTCAGCTTCGCGGTCGAGCTGGGCAAGCACTGCGCCCTGGCGCTCGCCGTCATCCTCGCCAGCAGGGGCATCGGGGCGTTCATCACGGCCCGGTTCCCGTGATGGCGGGTGAGATCTGGCTCCGTCAGGCGAGCTGCGCCGCGCGAAGCGCGGCCGCGACGGACGCGGCGTCCGCGAGCGCGAGGATCCCGGCCATCGCGTGGCGCATCGGCTCGAGGCGCGCGCCGGCGAGGGCCCGCTTCAGCTCGGGGATCGCGGTGGGGACGACGCTGAGCGAATCCACCCCGAGCGCCATCAGCGCCAGCGCGACGTCGGGACGCATCGCGATCTCGCCGCAGACGCCGACGGGCTTCCGTGCGGCCCCCGCTGCGGCCGCCACGCGGGCGATCATGCGCAGGATCGCCGGGTGGTACGGGTCGCTCAGGGGCGCCATCCGCGAGTCCTCCCGGTCGACGACGAGCGTGTACTGCATCAGGTCGTTCGTGCCGATGGAGAGGAAGTCCGCCTCCTTCGCGAGATCCGCCGCGAGCTCGACGGCGGCCGGCACCTCGATCATCACCCCGAGCTCGGGCGCCCTCTGGGCGCGTGGCTCGTCGAGCTCCGCGAGCGCCTCGCCGACGAGGGTCCTCACGCGGCGGAGGTCCTCGATCGAGGTCACCATCGGGATGAGGATCCGAAGCGGGCGGTCCGCGGCCGCGAGCGCGAGCGCCTGCACCTGATCTCGCAGGACGTCCGGGTGATCGAAGAGGACGCGGATCGAGCGATAGCCGTGGAATGCGCCGCGCGCCCCGGCGACCTGCCCTCCGGTCACGAACTTGTCGCCGCCGAGGTCGAGCAGGCGGAAGTGGATGGGGCCGGCGGGAAACAGCTCGTACGCCTTGCGGTAGATCCTCACCTGCTCCGCCCGGGTCGGGAACGCGTCGCGGACGATGAACGGGAACTCGGTGCGATACAGGCCGACGCCCTCGGCGCCGTTCTCGCGTGCGACGGTGAGGTCCGACGCGACGCCGACGTTCGCGCACAGCATCACGCGCGCTCCGTCCGCGGTGCGGGCGAGGACGTCGCGGAACTTCGCGTGCTCGGTTCGCGCGCGCTCGGCGCCCCGGCGCGCCTCCTCGTACCGGGCCAGCGTATCCGCGCCGGGGCGCACGACGACGACGCCGTTCGTGCCGTCGACGACGAGCCGGTCGCCAGGCCGCACCGACGGGATCAGGTCGGCGATCCCGGTGACCACGGGGATGCCCATCGCCCGCGCGAGGAGGACGCCGTGCGAGGTCGCGCCGCCGGTCTCGGTGACCAGCGCCTGCGCGCCTTCGGTCTTCAGCTCGACCACGAGCGACGGGGGGATGCGGCTCGTCAGGACGACCCGCGCGCCGAACCGTGCGCGGCCGCCGCGCTCGAGCACGTGGTCGAGCAGCCGGCTCCGCAGATCGTCGACGTCGTCGATCCGCTCGCGGATGTAAGCGTCCGGGACGAGGCGCAGCCGGGCCTCGAACTCCTCGAAGGCGGCGTCGATCGCGAGCGGCGCGCTCGACCCGTGGCCGATCTTCTGGTCGACGTGCTCGAGCAGCGTCGGGTCGTTGAGGAGCAGCAGGTGGGACGCGAAGATGAGGGCGTGCTCCTCGTCGATCTCCCGCGCCGCGGCGAACTGGATCCTCGAGACGTCGTTCCGCGTCTTCTCGATCGCGGTCCGCA
>DASSSF010000104.1:0-14341 GCA_035708565.1 Candidatus Limnocylindria bacterium | reverse complement strand
CGGGGCTGTAGCTCAGCTGGGAGAGCGCTTGAATCGCACTCAAGAGGTCAGGGGTTCGAATCCCCTCAGCTCCACCGTCCACTAACCTAAGGCTGGCGTGAGCATGTTCTCCCCCAACAACCCCGACCGGCAGGCGAACATCGCCTTCGCCCTCATCTTCCTCGGGATCGTCGCCGTTGGCGGGCTCACGATCTGGCTGTTCTACGGAGGCGCCGTCCGGTGACGCTCGAGATCCGGAACCTCGTCGGCGGCGAGTGGGTCGCCTCGGAGAGCGGGAAGGCCTTCGCCGTCCTCGACCCCTCGAACGGGGAGACGATCGCGACGGCGGCGTCCTCGACCAAGGCCGACGTCGACCGGGCCGTGCAGGCCGCGCGCGCCGCGTTCGAGAAGTGGCGCCTGACGCCGGCCCCGAGGCGCGGCGAGATCCTCTACCGGGCGGGCGAGATCATGGTCGCCCGCAAGGAGGAGCTCGCACGTGAGATGACGCGCGAGATGGGCAAGGTCCTCCCGGAAGCGCGCGGCGACGTTCAGGAAGGCATCGACATGACCTACTACGTCGCGGGCGAGGGACGCCGGCAGTTCGGGGACGTCGTGCCGGCCGAGCTCCCGAACAAGTGGGCGATGTCGATGCGGCATCCGCTCGGCGTCGTGGCGGCCATCACGCCCTGGAATTTCCCGTTCGCGATCCCGACGTGGAAGATCATGCCCGCGCTCGTGCTCGGCAACACCGTCGTCTTCAAGCCCGCGTCGTACACGCCGATCCTCGCGGTGCGCCTCGTCGAGATCCTCCAGGAGGCGGGGCTCCCGAAGGGCGTGATCAACCTGGTCCTCGGCTCGGGCGGAGAGGTCGGGGACGCGCTCGTGCAGCACCCGGGGGTCGACCTCGTGTCGTTCACCGGCTCGTCCGAGATCGGCTCGCGCATCGGCGAGATCGGCGGCCGGCTGCTCAAGCGCGTCTCGTGCGAGCTCGGCGGGAAGAACGCGATCGTCGTCATGGACGACGCCGACGTCGACCTCGCGCTCGAGGGGATCGTGTGGAGCGCGTTCGGCACGTCGGGCCAGCGCTGCACCGCCGCGTCGCGCGTCATCGCGCACCGCAACGTGTCGGCGCAGCTCGTCGACAAGCTCGTCTCGCGCGCGAAGAAGATGCGGCTCGGGAGCGGGCTCGATGCCTCGACCGACGTCGGGCCGGTCATCTCGGACAGCGCGCTCGAGCGCATCAACTCGTACATGCCGGTCGCGGAGAAGGAGGGCGCCACGATCGCCGCGGGCGGGCACATCGCGAAGGCCGGCGCGCTCGCGAAGGGCTACTTCCACGAGCCGACGGTGATCACGGACGTGAAGCCGAACATGCGCGTCGCCCAGGAGGAGATCTTCGGCCCGGTCACCGCCGTCATCGAGGCGACCGACGTCGACGAGGCGATCCGGATCGTGAACGGGACGAAGTACGGGCTCTCGTGCTCCATCTACACGCGCGACGTGAACAAGGCCTTCAGGTTCATGCGCGACGCGGAGACCGGGATCGTGTACGTGAACGCGGGGACCATCGGCGCCGAGATCCAGCTGCCGTTCGGCGGCATGAAGGCGACCGGCAACGGCCACCGCGAGGCGGGACGGGCCGCCCTCGACGTGTACTCGGAGTGGAAGTCGATCTACGTGGACTTCAGCGGGAAGCTCCAGCGGGCGCAGATGGACACGGTCGAGAAGACCGGGATCGCGCCCTAGCCCGCGCGGTCTACTTGACGGTCACGTACCAGAAGACGCCGTAGTCCTCGAGCCACCGCGCGCCCTCGACGAGCGGCCTGATCGCGAGGCGGTACGTGCCCGGCGTGGTCGGCGCCTGCACGGTGAACTGGAACCAGGCGACCTGTCCGGGTCCGACGTAGTCCGACGGCTGCGCGGCGACGCGGTTGTAGCGGGGCCACCCGGTCGCGGGGGATCCCGCGCTCCCGTCGCCCCCGAGGATGCTCGCGCGGTCCTGCCCGGGCTCGGGCTCCCATGTCCCGAGGAACGCCATCTCCCCCATGCGGCCGGCCACCCAGCCGACCGAGCCGGAGTTGTAGAACGCGACGACGGCGGTCGCGCGGTCGCCCGCGCAAAGCGTCGGGTAGCCGCTCTGGCCGTACCACGCGGCGTGGAGGCCGGGGATCCCCACGGGGACCGTGGCGGGGGGCGGGATGCCCGGGCCGGTGCTCGAGACGCACGTCGGCGCCGCGACCTGCGGCGTCGCCGTCGCGATCCGGCCCGCGAGCACGGAGACCGTGGCGGACCGGGGGCCCGAGGTGACGCGGTAGCGGCCCGGCGCGACATCGGCGAAGCCGAACCATCCGGTCCCGTCGGTCGTCGCGCTCCTCGACGCGCCGGTGGCCTCGCTCGTGAGCACGACCTGCTGGTCGGCGAGGGCGGCGCCCGCGCCGTCGCGCAGCGTGCCGTGGACATGTCCGGTCGTCGGCTGCGTCTTCCACGTCATCGCGGGCACCGCGGCGGCCGACGCGAACACCGGCGGCGTGATCGCGTCGTACGTGCTCGGCTGGGTCAGTGCGAACGCGAGGATCCCGCGGCTCGCTGTGCCGGTGCGCGTCCCCGCGTCGGTCTGGAGGTCGGGAGTGCGGTACGAGTAGCCGACCCATCCCGCGGCCGTGTTCCCGGCGGCGCTCGCCGAGACCGCGCCGCGGACCTGACGGACGCTCGCCCCGATCTCGTTCAGGTAGAGGGCGGAGCCGATCGCGACGTGGCGTCCGAACGAGTTGTCCTTCGACCACTCGCTCCACTCGTCGTACATCTGCTTCTGGGCCGGCGTCGCGTCGCGCTTGTAGTTCATCGGGATGGCGAGGTCGACGATCCCCTCGCGCAGCCAGCCGCGCCAGTCCTGGAGCTGCTCGGCGTACGTGCGCGTGCGCTCCCAGCCGCCCTGGGCGGCGGGGCCGCCGCCGTACGCGATGCCGTCGATGCTGACCCGCACGCTCGGGCGGATCGCGAAGCTCTCGAGGTACACGCGCCGCACGATCGCGGTGACCTGATCGCGGCGCCACTGCGCCCACTGCGCGTCCTGCGGCGCGGGCCGGTCGGCGCGGCCGGTCGCGGCCTGGAAGCGCGCGAGCGCGGTCGCGTTGTAGCCCCACGACGGGACGCCCGACGCGAGGTTGCCGTCGGGGTAGCGGATGCGGTCGAGGTTGAGGCCGTCGACCGCGTAGCTCCGGACGATGCTCGTCGCGACGCTCACGACCCACGCGGCCGCGTCCGGGTGGCCGGGGTCGAGGTGGTACTCGGTACCGACCCTGTCGAGGCCGTCGGAGCGGAGCGTGACCCAGTTGTCGCGGCCGGCCGTCGACGGGCCGTGGCGGTTGAAGATGTGCTCCGGCGCGGCCGGGCCTGTCGCGCTGTTCCACATGCCCGTCGCGATGATCCAGGCGTGGACCTCGATGCCCTGGGCGTGCGCCTTCGCGATGAGCGTGTCGAGCGGGTCGAACGGGGCCGGGGTCACGCCTGCCGCCTCGGTCCGCGGCGCCGACGCGCGGCCGCAGAAGCAGTCGCCGCGACGCACGACCTGCGCGACGATCGCGTTGAGGTTCGCGGCCTTCGTCGCGGCGACGACCTCGTCGACCTCCGCCGCCGTGCGCATCCCCTCGCCGAACGCGTCGACCCAGTACGCGCGGAACTGGCCGCCCGCGGTAGCGACCGCGGGTGCGCCCGCCGGCGGCACGCCGGTGAGACCGCCGAGCGCCAGCAGGGCCGCGAGCAGCGTGTTCAGCATGGTCAGCGAACGTAACGCGGCGGTACCGCGTCCGATGCGCGCGGATGGGTGGATCGGTCCCCGTCAGCGAAGGATCGCGTCCCCGTCAGCGAAGGATCGCGTCGAGCCAGCGAGCGACCGCGGAGACGGCCTCCCGCTCGCTCGCTCGGAGATCGTGCCTCGCACCTTCGATCACGACGAGGTCGATGCGTGGGTCGGCCGCCGCGATCCGCTCGAGCACCGGGAGCGGACCGAGCTCGTCGCGAGAGCCCTGCACGATCAGCGTCGGGCACGCGAGCCGCGCGAGCGCCTCCTCATCCTTCGGTCGCGGGCGGCCCGGCGGGGAGATCGGATGCCCGACGATCGCGAGCGCGTCGGGCGGCTCGAGCACCGCGAGGAAGGCGCACATGCGCCCTCCGAACGACCGGCCGACGAGCGCGATCCGCTCTGCGCCGCGCTCGCGCAGCGCGTCGCGCGCGGCGCGGAGATCGCCGAGCTCGGCCGCGTAGGCGGCGCTCGGCCGGCGACCGCGCGTGCTGAACGTGACGGCGCCGGTCACGATCCCGACGTCGTCGAGCGCCCTCGCGAGCGAGCGGATGATCGGCTGCGCGGGCGTGCCGCCGTATCCGGGCGCGAGGACCGCCGCGCGCACGCGCTAGCGCTTCTCCGCCGGGAGCCGCTGCTGGAGCCCCAGGCTCGGCGCGAGCAGGTCGCCGACCTTCGCGAGCCGCTCGTGCATGTTCGCGATCGTGAACGCGTCCGGACGGCCGAGCGCGCCGAGCTCCTCCCACTTGAACGG
The DNA here is from genome assembly GCA_035708565.1 of Candidatus Limnocylindria bacterium. GTDB lineage: Bacteria > Chloroflexota > Limnocylindria > P2-11E > P2-11E > JACDAF01. Next base: position 9,809 of record DASSSF010000104.1, on the reverse strand, counting down.
CGCGGACACGGGCGCGCGCCGCTTCGGACGGACGCTGTAGGGGCCGGCCGTCGACTTGAACCGCATGTTCTGGAGGTAGTCGACGTAGATCCCGCGCCGCTTCGCCTTCGTGAACTCGAGCGTCACGAGCTTCGGCAGCCGCTCGCGCGCGATCTCGCCGACGCGGCGCGCGAACTCGCGCGTGCGCTCGAACGGGTAGCGGCGCGCGATCGGCACGAGCACGTGGATGCCGCGGGATCCGGTGGTCTTCGGGAAGCTCTCGAGACCCATGTCGTCGAGGATCGCCTTCACCGCGCGCGCGACCTCCTTCGTGTCGCCCCAGTCGCCCGTCGCCGGGTCGAGGTCGATCATCACGTTGTCCGGATGGTCCGGACGGTCGACGCGCGCGAGGCGCGGGTGGATCTCGATCGCCGCGAAGTTCGCGAGCCACACGAGCGTCGCGACGTTGTTCGCGAGGATGTAGTCGTTCCCCTCCTCCTCCAGGTCCTTCCACGACGCCACCCATGACGGCGTGTGCGACGGCTTGTTCTTGCGGTAGATGAAGTGGCCGGCGGTGCCGTCCGGGAAGATCTTGAGCGTGAGCGGCCGGTCCCGGAGCCAGGGGAGGAGGTACGGCGAGACCTCGGTGTAGTAGCGGATGAGGTCGGTCTTCGTGTAGCCGTCCTCCGGGAAGAGGACCTTGTCGAGGTTCGTGAGCTTGATCTCGTGGCCTTCGACCTTGAGGAGCGCGGGCACCTTCGACGCGGTCGACCCCTTCTTCGCGGGGCCGGCCTTCGGGAGCTCGACCGCCGCCTTCGCGGCCGCCTCCTGCGCGCGCTTCGCCGTCGCCATGCGCTCCTCCCCGGTGCACTCCTTCGGATCCTTGTCGGGCCGGAGGCCGCGGTAGGTCGGCTGCCGCAGCACGCCGTCCTTGGTCAGCTCGGTGTACTGCACCTCGCATACGAGCTCGGGCAGGCACCAGCGGGCCGGCGCGTTCACCCGCGGCGTGCGCGAGAACGGGCTCGTCGGCGCCTCACGCTCGCGGAGCTTGCCGAGGAGGTCGCGGATCGTGCGCTGGTCGAAGCCCGAGCCGACGTGGCCGACGGGGACGAGGTCGCCGTCCTTGTAGACGCCGAGCAGGAGCGAGCCGATGCCCGACTCGCGCTCGCCGAGCTCGAGCGTCCAGCCGCCGACGACGCAGTCCATCGTGCGCTGCGCCTTGATCTTCACCCACGCGGCGCTCCGACCCGGCGTGTACGCCGAGTCGAGGCGCTTCGCGACGATGCCCTCGATCCCCCGCTCGCGCACCGCTTCGAAGAGCGCGAGGCCCGTGCCCACGAACGGCTCGACGCGCGAGATCGCTCCCATCGGCTCGAGGATCTCCTCGAGCCGTCGCTGCCGATCGCGGAGCGGCTTCTTCGTCTGGTCCTCGCCGTCGACCCAGAGGACGTCGAACAGCGAATAGCGGACGGGGATGGTGCGCCGGAGCTTCGCGACCGCGGAGGGGTCCTGCACGTGCATGCGCGGCTGGAGCCGCTGGAACGACGGGACGCCGCGCTCGTCGAGCGCGACGATCTCCCCGTCGAGGATCGCCTGGTACGCGCCGGTCAGCGCCTCCGCCACGCCGTGCGCCTCCGGGTACTGCGCCGTGCAGTCGAGGAGGTTGCGCGTCTGGAGGCGCACCACGCCGCCGTCGACGAACGCGATCGTGCGGACGCCGTCCCACTTGGGCTCGTACGAGAACGCGGGCGAGTCGAACGGCTCGTCCGCGGCCGTCGCGAGCATCGGCTCGATGCGCTGGTCGAGCGGATGGTCCGAGGGCGGCGTCCCGTGCAGGATCATCAGCCAGTCGCGCCCCTCGTTCTGGCCGGTCTGCACGATCACGTACTCGCCGGTGAGGCGCCCGCCGCGGAACCGGACCTTGTACTCGGTGGGCGCCGCGGCGCCGCGCTTCGTCTTCTCCTCGACGAGGTCGTACGTGCCCGTGTCCCAGATGGTCATGGTCCCCGCGCCGTAGCCATCGGGGATGACGCCGTGGAACGTGAGGTACTCGATCGGGTGGTCCTCGGTGTGGACCGCGAGCCTGCGCTTTCCCGCCTCGAGCGGCGGGCCCTGCGGCACCGCGAACGAGACGAGGACCCCGCGCATCTCGAGGCGCACGTCCCAGTGGAGCCGTGTCGCGTGGTGGCGGTGCACGACGTACCGGCGGCGCTCCTTCGGGGCGGGCTCCGTCCCGGCGGGCTCGGGCGTGCGCGCGAAGTCCCGTTTGCGCCGATATTCGCGGAGGCTCACCCTGTCACTGCCGCCACCTCTGGAGGGTACTCATGACGTCGTTCGCCTCGCTCGCCGACGCCTTCCTCAAGGAGGAGTACGACACGTCGCCCGTCCTCGCCTCGAGCCTCGGCCTCACCGAGCACGACGAGCGCCTCGACGATCTATCGGCGACGGCGATCGAGCGGAAGGAAGCGGCCGACTCCGAGTGGCTCCGTCGCTTCAGCGGGGTGCCCGACGACGGACTCGCGCCGGCCGAGGCGATCGACCGCGACTTCGTCGTGTCGATCCTCCGCGGACGCGAGATCGCGCGGCCGCTTCGTATGTGGCGGCGCCAGCCGGCCGTGTACCTCAACCCCGCGTCCCAGGGCGTCTTCCTCCTGTTCCTGCACCGGCTCCGGCCGGAGGGCGAGCTCGCGGGCGCGGCCCGCGCGCGCCTCGAGCGCGTGCCCGCCGTGATCGAGGCGGGCATCGCGAACCTCGACCTCGCGGCGACGCCGCGCGTGTACCTCGAGCGCGCGATCGGACAGGCGGGCGCCACGGCGAGGTACCTGCGGGAGCTCGTGCCGGCCGAGGTGCGGGATCCGGCGGCGCGCGAGCGGGTCGCGGCCGCCGGGGACGTCGCGGCGAAGGCGGTCGGGCGGTTCAAGGCGCACCTCGAGGCCGGACGGGAGGCGGCGAAGGGCACGTACGCGGTCGGCGAGGAGGTCTACTCGCGGCTCCTCAAGGAGAAGGAGCTGCTCCCCTACGACGCGCGCGCGCTGCGCGAGCGCGGCCGCGAGCAGTGGGACCTGCTCGCGGCGGACGCGGCGCGGCTCGCGAAGGAGATCTCGGGGAGCGAGGACTGGGTCGGCCTCCTCGAGCGGCTGAACAAGGTGCATGCGCCCGATCCCGAGGGGATGCGCCGCGAGTACGAGGAGTGGACCGAGCGGGCGCGCGCGTTCTTCCGGGACCGCGGCCTCGGCACGTTGCCCGAGGGCGAGCGCTGCGTCGTCGAGCCCTCGCCGCCGTTCCAGCGCCCGATCCTCGCGGTCGCGTCGTACAACCGGCCGCCCGCGTTCAGCCGTTCGCTCACGGGCCACTTCTTCGTGCCGTTCCCGCCCGACGGCACGGCGCCCGACGAGGTGGCGAAGCGCCTCGAGGGGAACTCGACCGACGGGATCCCGACGACGAGCGTCCACGAGGCCTACCCGGGGCACCACTGGCACCTCGTCATGGCGAAGTCCAACCCGTCGAGGATCCGTTCCACGTTCAGCACGTCCTACTTCTCCGAGGGCTGGGCGCTCTACGCCGAGCGGATGATGCGCGAGCAGGGGTTCTTCACCGACCCGAAGCAGCTGCTCTACCAGTACGAGGCGACGATCTTCCGCGCCGCGCGCGTCGTCGTCGACACGAGCCTGCACATGGGCGAGATGACCTTCGACGAGGCGGTGAAGTTCATGATGGCGAAGGGCAACCTGAGCGAGCCGAACGCGAAGGCCGAGGTCGGCCGCTACTGCTCGTGGCCGACGCAGGCGTCGGCCTACCTCACCGGCATGCTCGAGATCCTCGACATCCGCACGCGCTGGCTCGCGCGGCGGGGACGGAGCGACACGGCCGCGCTCCGCGAGTTCCACGACTCGATCACGACGAGCGGCGCCATGCCGACCTCGCTCGCCGAGCGCGCGATCGCGGCGCCGGAGCCGGCGACGGCCTAGATGGAGGACGCCGCGCGCGTCCTCGTCGTCGTGGGCGCGGCGTACCTCGTCCTCCTCGCCGCGCTCGTCGCCGCGGGCCGCGGGCCGCTCGCACGGGAGCTCGCCACGCTCGTGCCGAACCTCGTCGCGCTGTTCGGCGGTCTCGTGCGCGACCCGGCGGTGCCCCTCGGCGCGAAGGCCGTGCTCGCCGTCGCGATCGTCTGGATCGCGTCGCCGATCGACCTCGTCCCGGAGTTCATCCCGATCGCCGGTCCGCTCGACGACGCGATCGTCGCCGCCCTCGCGCTGCGCGTCGTGCTCAGGTCCACGGACCGCGAGACGGTCGGCCGCCACTGGCGCGGCTCGCCGGAGATGCTCGCGAGGCTCCTCCGGCTCGCCGGCGGCTAGCACACGCGCGTGGCGCCGATGCGCGAGCGCGTATGGCCCCAAGCGCGTTGGCTCGTCGCGTGCACCCTTGACAGCCTCGTTAGGCTGCGCGCGGCCGGCCGCGCGTGGATCGATACCAAGGATGAGGTGATGTGAATGCCCCGCTCGATCTGGAAGGGCGTGCTGTCGTTCGGGATGGTCGCCATTCCGGTGCGCATGTATCTCGCGACGGAGAGCGGGGCCACGGTGTCCTTCAACCTCCTGTGCGCGGAGCACAAGAGCCGCGTCCGCAACAAGCGGTGGTGCGTCGAGGGCGATCACGAGATCGCGTGGAACGACACCGTGAAGGGCTACGAGTACGAGAAGGACCAGTACGTCGTCATGGAGGACGACGACCTCGAGAAGCTCCCGCTCAAGTCGTCCAAGAGCATCGACATCGCCGGCTTCGTGAAGGACGAGGAGCTCGACGCGCCGCTCTACTACCAGAGCGCCTACTACCTCGAGCCCGAGAAGGCCGCCGCCAAGCCGTACGCGCTGCTCAACAAGACGCTCGAGAAGACCGGCCGCGTCGCGATCGCCAAGTTCGCGCTCCGCGAGCGCGAGCGGCTCGTGTCGCTGCGCGCCCACGACGGCGCGATCGTGCTCAACACGCTCCACTGGCCCGACGAGATCCGCGACGCCGGGGACCTCGACCTCCCCGACGACGTGAAGGTGACCGAGCGCGAGATCTCGATGGCGGAGAACCTCGTCGAGGCCATGGCGATGGACTTCGAGCCCGAGGAATTCAAGGACGAGTACAAGCAGGCGGTCATGAAGATCGTCCGCGCGAAGGTCGAAGGACGCGAGGTCGTGGAGGCCGCGGAGCCCGAGGCCGAGACGACGGTCGTCGACCTCATGGCGGCCCTCAAGGCATCGGTCGAGAAGGCCAAGGCCGGCGAGAAGCCGTCCGCCAGGGCGGCTCGCGGCGGCCACGAGTCCGTGGGCTCGCGCGCCCGCGGGCGCTCGTCCGCGAAGGCGAAGACCGCGAAGCGCAAGGCGTCCTAGGCGGGTCCCGTCCGGCCCGCGTCCTAGGACCGCCGGACCATCGCGCCCTCGACGCGGCGCTCTCGCGCGGCGCATGCTCGGCACGTGCCCGAGCCACGCCGCGACGAGGGCCATCCGCGCCTGATCGAGATCGCGCCCGGCGCGGCGATGCCGGTCGCGCTCGCGCCGATGCGCCCGCGCCTCGCGCTCGACGCCTTCAACTCGCCGGACTGGCTCTTCGAGCTCAAGTGGGACGGGATCCGCGCCCTCGCGATCGGGCGCGAGGACGGCGTCCGGGTCGTCGACCGCTACGGGGGCGACCTTCTCCCGCTCGTGCCGGAGCTCCGCGAGGTCCGGCTGCCCGCTGGGACGATGCTCGACGGCGAGGTCGTCGTCGTCGACGGCCGCGGGCGGCCGTCGTACGAGCTCCTCGCCGCTCGCGCCGGACCGAAGGCGCTGCGGCGCGGGCGCGGTCCGTACTTCGTCGCCTTCGACCTGCTCTACGCCGGCGGCCGGGCGCTCCTCGCGATGCCGCTCCACGAGCGGCGCGCGCGGCTCCTGGCGGGCCCGTACGGCGGCCGCCGCGTGTTCGTGCCGGAGCACCTCGAGAGGGACGGCGAGCCGTTCTTCGAGGTCGTCGCCGAGTACGGGCTCGAGGGCATCGTCGCGAAGCGGCGCGACGGCCGATACGTGCCGGGGGCGCACACGCTCGACTGGCTCAAGTACCACGTGACACCGCGCGCGGACGTCGTCCTCGGGGCGCTCATCGGCGACGACCGCCGCGGCGCTACGAGCGCGCTCGTCGGGTACACGGCCGAGGCCGGGAGGCTCGCCTACGCGGGCGAGGCCCTCGTGCCACCGTTCCTCGCGCACTGGCTCGACGACGCGACGCGCGACCTGACCGCGCCCGGCTCCGCCTTCACCTCGCCGATCCCGCTCCGGCCGGGGCTGCGATGGCTGCGGCCCAAGCTCGTCGCGATCGTCGAGCACGGCGGCAGCGACGTGCGCATGCTCGGAGACGCACGCTTCCGCCAGATCCGGTTCGACGCGCGCCCCGACGATTGCCGACCGGAGGAGCCCGTCGCGGTCCCGTCCGGCCCGCCGTCGGGTCGCGTCGAGAGGCCCCGCCTCGTGCTCATGCAGTCGCTCCCGCTCGACTGACGGCGCGGGGCGCGTCGCTCCGACCGACGCCGCGCCGCTCCGACCGACGCCGCGCCGCTCCGACCGAGCGTCGCTCGAGCCCGCGGGACGCTTCGGGACGATCCGCTCCCGGCCTCGGAACGCGCGCGATCCCTTCATGCGCCGAAGCACCGGCGGTCCGTAGGCCGACACGATCCCTGGTATCGCGGCGCCGCCTGCCTAGAATGGGAAAAACCCCGGAGGACCGAGCGTGCCGAAGTTCGTGTTCGTGACCGGCGGCGTGACCTCCTCGCTCGGCAAGGGCATCACCGCCGCATCGCTCGGGAGCATCCTCGCCGCACGCGGCCTCTCGGTCGCCTCCCTCAAGATGGACCCCTACCTCAACGTCGATCCCGGGACGATGTCCCCGTACCAGCACGGCGAGGTCTTCGTCACGGAGGACGGCGCGGAGGCGGACCTCGACCTCGGCCACTACGAGCGGTTCATCGACCGCAACGTCACGCGCGCCTCGAACCTGACCACGGGCCAGATCTACAACGCGGTCATCGGCAAGGAGCGCCGGGGCGACTACCTCGGCGCCACGGTGCAGGTGATCCCGCACATCACGAACGAGATCAAGGCGCGCATCCACCGCGTCGCACGCGAGGCGCAGGCAGACGTCGTCGTCGTCGAGGTGGGCGGCACCGTCGGCGACATCGAGTCCCTCCCATACCTCGAGGCGATCCGCCAGTTCCGAAACGACGTCGGCCGGCAGAACGTCCTCTACGTCCACCTCACGCTCCTGCCGCGCACCGTCGGCGGCGAGCTCAAGACGAAGCCCACGCAGCACTCGGTGAAGGAGCTCCGCTCGATCGGCATCCAGCCCGACGTCGTGGTCGCTCGCGCGGACGAGCCCGTGAGCGACGAGCTGCGCGACAAGATCGCCCTCTTTTGCGACGTGAAGGTCGACAACGTCATCAGCGAGCCCGACGCCTGGAGCATCTACGGCGTGCCGACGATGCTCGAGGATGCGGGTCTCGGACGGATCGTCACCGAGGAGCTCGGCATCGACGCGCCGGCACCCGACCTCTCCGAATGGCGAGCGCTCGAGGCGCGGATCCGCGGCGCGAGGATCCCGCTCGAGATCGGGATCGTCGGCAAGTACATCGAGCTGCCCGACGCCTACCTCTCCGTGACGGAGTCGGTGCGCCACGCCGCGTGGGCCCAGGGCGCGAAGGTCCGCCTGCGCTGGATCGACAGCGAGAAGCTCGAGCGCGACCGCGACACCGAGCCGCTCGTCGGTCTCGACGGGCTCGTCGTGCCGGGCGGCTTCGGCTACCGCGGCATCGAGGGGAAGGTGCAGGCCGTCCGCTACGGCCGCGAACATCGCGTGCCGTCGCTGGGGCTGTGCATGGGGATGCAGTGCATGGTGATCGAGCTCGCTCGGACCGCCCTTGGCACCGAGGACGCGAACTCAACGGAGTTCGACGCGTTCACGCCGCATCCGGTGATCGACCTCCTGCCGGAGCAGCGCGACGTGGCCGACAAGGGCGGCACGATGCGCCTCGGCTCGTACCCCTGCGTTCTCGAGGAGGGCTCGATCGCGCACCGTGCGTACGGTCAGCCGATCGTCCTCGAGCGGCACCGCCACCGCTTCGAGTTCAACAACGCGTACCGCGAGCTCCTCGCACAGCACGGCATGCGCTTCTCCGGGCTCTCGCCGGACGGGCGGCTCGTCGAGATCGCCGAGCTGCCGGACCACCCCTTCTACCTCGGCACGCAGTACCACCCCGAGTTCCGCTCGCGGCCCAACCGGCCGCACCCGCTCTTCAGCGCGTTCATCACCGCGGCGCTGGAGTACGCTCGGGCGCAGGGTCGCGCGAAGACGGAGCCGATCGCGACGCTGCAGGAGGCGTGACCTCGCTCGCTCGGATCGCGCGCGTGTGACCGTTCCCGTTCCGCGCCCGCGCGCGACATTGCGGGATCGTTCGGCATTCGGGAGGGCGTAACGATGGAGCTGTTCCTCGACACGGCGGAGTTCGACGAGGTGAAGATCGGCGTCGACTGGGGCGTCGTCACGGGCACGACGACGAACCCGACCCTCGTCATGCGCGCCGGACGGGATCACGAGGAGACCGTGAAACGGATCTGCGGGATCGTCGGCAACGTCTCGGCCGAGGTCACCGCCGAGGCGAAGGACGAGATGCTCGCGCAGGGCCGCGCGATCGCGAAGTGGCACCCGAACGTCATCGTGAAGGTGCCGATGACGCCCGACGGCACCGCTGTCGGAAAGATCCTCGCGAGCGAGGGCGTCCGGGTGAACGTCACCCTCTGCTTCACCGTGAACCAGGCGCTGCTCGCGGCCGCGATCGGCGCGCACATCGTGAGCCCGTTCCTCGGCCGCCTCGACGACATCAACGAGGACGGCATGCAGGTCGTCCGCGACATCGTGACCGCGTACCGCGCCGGCGGCATCCGCACGAAGGTCCTCGCGGCGAGCATCCGCACGCCCCTCCACGTGACGCAGGCCGCGATGGCGGGCGCCGACATCGCGACGATGCCGTTCAAGGTCCTCGAGCAGATGTACAAGCACCCGCTCACCGAGAAGGGCATCGCGCAGTTCACGGCGGACTTCAAGGCGGCGCAGGCGGCGCTCGCGTCGAAGGGCGGCGCGAAGCAGGACGGCGGGGGCGCGGCGAAGCAGGAGAAGGCACCGGCCCGCGCCTAGCGCCGCGGCGGCTCCCCCCCCACGAGCTCGCGCGGGTCCGCGCCCGCGACGCCGCAGAGGTCGAGCACGCAGAGCGTGAGCGCGAGCGCGTCGGACTCCTCGCGCGTCGTGCCGCTCACGCGGCCCTGCTTGATCGCGAGGTCGGTCGCGTAGAGCGCCTCGTACGCTCGCGTCACCTGCTTCCGGTCCACGCGCCGCGCCTGCGCCTGCCAGCGGAGGAGCGCGTTCGGGCTCGACGCGCGGATCGCCTTGGCCATGCGCTCGGCGTCCTCGCGCCCCTTCATCGCCGACGCGAACAGGAGCACGCGGAACTGCCACACGAGAAGCGCGAGGATCTGCTGGGCGGCCTGGCCATCCGCGAGGAGGCGCTCGAGCGTGGCGATCGCGGCGCGATGGTCCCGCCGCACCACCGCCTCCGTGAGGCGGAACACGTCGGCCTCGATCGCGCCCGGGACGAGCGCGCGCACCGCGTCAGCCTCGACGCGCTCGCCGCCCGCGTACGCCGCGAGCTTCGCGAGCTCGTGGTCGACACGCTCCGTGTCGCTGGCGACGGCGGCCGCGAGCTCCGCCACCGCCCCCGGCGCGAGGTCCACGCCGCGAAGCGCGGCTCGCGCGACGATCCAGCG
>DASSSF010000103.1:0-17209 GCA_035708565.1 Candidatus Limnocylindria bacterium | reverse complement strand
GCGCACGCGCGCCAGGCACGCCCACCGCTCCTCGGGCGTGAGCATGAGGAAGGTGTTGAAGCCGATGACGACGAGCGCGAACGGGTCGTCGAACGTGAAGTTCGTCATGTCGCCCTCGACCCAGCGCACGTCGACGCCCGCCGTGCGCGAGCGTCGCGCGGCGCGCTCGAGCATCGCGGCGGAGCGGTCGAGCCCCACGACGTCGTGGCCGTCGCGCGCGAGCGGCACCGCGATGCGCCCGGTGCCGCAGCCGAGCTCGAGGATGGGGCCGCCGGTCCCGCGCGCGAGCGCGCGGAACCAGTCCACGTCGGGCGAGGCCTCGCCGCGCATGTCGTCGAGGTCGTAGAGCGCGGCGAGGCGCGCGGCCTCCTCGGCCGTGCCCTGCCCTCCGAACCAGTCAGCGCCGAGCGTGGTGCTCCTCCTTGGCCCGCTGGGCGAGGCCCGGGTCGGCGAGCACGTCGAGCGCGGTCATCGCGAGAGCCTTCGCGGCGAGCCGCATCGTCTCGAGCGCCCGCGGCGTCGCGGCCGCTTTCGCGAACGCGTGCGAGTGGCCGGGCACTGGGGCGTCGCAGACGGCGAGGAACGGATGGATCGCCGGCACGCGCGTGGACACGTTCCCGAGATCGGTCGACCCCTGCGTCTCCGCGCTCGTCCGGCGCGGCACCTCGCGGCCGAGGGCGCGCGCGTTCGCCTGGAACGCGTCGGCGAGCGCGCGGTTCGTGACGACGCTCTCCATGCCGTCGCTCCAGGTGTACCGGAGCTCGCAGCCGGTGGCCGTCGCGGCGCCCTGGAAGCACGCGAGGACGCGCGCCCGGAGGTCCTCGAGGTACGCGCTGTCGGGAGAACGCACGAGGAGCCGCGCCGCCGCGCGCTCCGGGATGATGTTCGCGGCCTGCCCGCCATCGGTGACGATCCCGTGGATGCGCGAGTCCGTGCGCACGAGCTGGCGGAGCGACGAGAGGGCGCTCCACGCGAGCATCAACGCGTCGAGCGCGTTCACGCCGAGGTACGGCTCGCCCGCCGCGTGCGCCGCGCGTCCCGTGAACTCGACCTCGAGCTGCACGAGCGCGAGCATCAGCGGGTCGATCTCGTCGCGGTCGCCGGGGTGGAACATCACCGCGGCGTCGACGTCGCGGAACACGCCGCCCTCGATGAGGCGGACCTTCCCGTTGCCGCGCTCTTCCGCGGGACAGCCGACGAGCCGCACGGTGCCGCCGAGCCCATCGAGCGCGTCGCGCGCGGCGAGGAACGCGCCCGCGGCGGCGGTGCCCATGAGGTTGTGGCCGCAGGCATGCCCCACCCCGGGGAGCGCGTCGTACTCCGCGAGGACGGCGACGACGGGCCTGCCCGATCCCGCCTCGGCGACGAAGGCCGTGTCGAGCCCCGCCACGCCGCGCCGCACGCGCACGCCCTCGCGCTCCACGAGGTCCGCGAGCGCGGACGACGCGAACCGCTCCTCGAACGCGAGCTCCGGCTGCCCGTGGATGCGGAGCGAGAGGTCGTCGAGCACGGCGGCACGGCGGTCGACGCCGCTCTGGGCGAGCGCCTTCCGCGCGGTCACATCCATCGGCCCCGTCAGGCTAGCGCCCTTGGGTCCGCCGCGGGGCAGAAGCGCCGTCAGGACGCGCGGGCGGTGAGCGCCACCTCGGCGAGCGCGAAGCCCGCGATCACGAACGCGGCAGTGAGCGGCGTCAGCCCGTCGACGACGCGCAGCGCGGCGAGCAGGCCGACCGCCGCGCCGACGGCGAGGCCCCGGCGGATCGCGCGCGTGGCCGGCGCGCTCGCCCCGCGCCGGCCCCGACGGGCGGGCAGGAGCAGCCGCGCCGCCGCCGCGCCCGCCGCGACGGCGATCGCGGCCACGAACGTCGGCAGTGCGTACGCATCGCCGGGGTCACGGAGGAGGACCGTGAGGGCCGCGACCAGGGTGGCGGCGGCCGACGCGCCCGTGAGCGCGAGCCTCACCGCTCCTCCGCGGCGAGCTCGTCCTCGAAGAGCCGCTCGACGCCGGGCGAGATCGGGAGCGTCGCTTGCTCCGCCGCGGGCGCGCGGCCGAGCGCGGCGAGCGCGTCCGTCGCGCGGTCGAGCCCCCGCGCGGACTCCTGGTACTTCTTCCCCGCGTTCTCGAGGTGCCGGCCGAGCTGGTCGTGCAGCGCGCGGAACTTCTCGAGCTCGAGCGCCGCGTGCCGCAGCCCGGTGTGCAGCTCGCGCGTGCGCTCCTGCATCGCGAGGCCGCGCAGGCCGAGGGAGACGAGCTGCAGGTACGCGACGAGCGTGTTGGGGCTCGCCGGGATCACCTTCTTCTGGGCACAGATCTCCTGGAGATCGCTCTCGTCGTCCACGACGAACGCCTCGTAGAAGACGGATTCGCTCGGGACGTACATGAACGAGAAGTCGATCGTGCCGTCCGCGGGCGAGACGTACCGCGCGACCGCGTCGATGTGCCGCTTCACCTGCTGGACGAAGGCGCGGCGCCTCGCGCGGCGCTCGGCGTCGTCGGCCGCCGACGCGAGCGCCTTGTACGGCTCGATGGGGAACTTCGCGTCGATCGGCACGAGCCGGCCGCCGTAGTGCACGACGGCGTCGACGCGCGAGCCGTCGCGGTACGTGTACTGGAGCTGGTAGGCCGACACCGGCAGGTGGTCCGCGAGGAGGCGCTCCATGAGGAGCTCGCCGAACCCGCCGCGCGGCTTCGGCGCGCGCAGGAGGTCGCTGAGCGAGCCGATGTCGCGCGCGAGCTCGGCGACGCGCTGGCTCTGCTCGCCCACCACGGCGAGCTGGCGCGCGAGGTCGCCGATCGCACGCTGCGTGCTGCCGGCGTGCGTGAGGACCTGCTGCTCCGTGGCGCCGAGCGACCGCTGCACCTCGCCGCGGAGCTCGCCCACCGCCTGCGCGTGCGAAGCGCGCAGCTCGGCGATGGCCTCCCTGAGCTGGAGCAGGTCCGCGGGCGCGACCGACGGCGGCGGGGGCGTGCGGCGCAGGAGCGCGCCGATACCGATAACGGTCGCTAGGGCCAGGCCGAGCGCGAGCACGGCGATCGCGGCGTCCACGTTCCCTCCGTGTCCACTGCTGCGCCGCCCCGCGCGCAGCCATTGTGCGCCCGGCGCGGCCTCAGAACGCCTGTTCTATCAGGCCGTCGGGTCCGTGTCGAGACCCCTCGCGGCGTGGCGGGGCGTCCGCACGGTGAGGAGCAGGAGGAACGAGACGATCACGAGGATCGCGGCTCCGACGAACGCCGCGCGGTAGGTGCCGCTCGCGTCGATGAGGAGCCCGGCGATGAGGGCGCCGATCGGCTGCGCGAATGACCACACGCCCGACCCGAGACCCGTGACCTCGCCCGCGCGGTCCGGGGGCACGAGGTCGACGAGGAGCGGCATGTTCAGGGCGGTCCAGAACCCGTTCGCGAGGCCCACGAACGCCATCGCCACGAGCGCCTGCGGGACGTTCTGCACCTGCGACGCGACGAGCGCGACGAGGCCGAATGCGAGGACGCCCGCGGCGAGCACCGGCTTCTTCCCGCGGCGGTCCGCGAGGATGCCGGCGGGGATCGCGCCGACGATCGTGCCCGCGAGCGCCGGGAGGAAGAGCTGGAAGGCCTCCCCTTCCGAGGTGCCGAGGACCTCCACGCCGAACCGGGTGAGGTACGGGAGCACGCCGCCCGTCCCGAGCCAGAACACGAACGCCGCGGCGACGTACTTGAGGAGCTCGCGGTGCGCCGCGAAGCCGCGAAGGTAGCCCGCGACGTCGAGGCGGAAGGGCTCCTTCGGCGCGGGAGGAGCCGGGGGCTCGCGGACGGTGAGCGTCGTGACCGCGAACCCGCCGACGACGAGCCCCGCCACGATCCCGAAGACGAGCTCGGGCGAGCGGTCCCAGAGGAAGACGCCGAGGAGCGTCGCGACGATCTGCCCGACCATGTTGAAGATCGCGAGGACGGTGCCGATCCTCCCCCGCTGCGACGGCGGGACGATGTCCGCCATGAGCGCCGTGTACGGGTCGACGGCGACGTTGAGGAAGAACGCGTTCACCGCGAGGACGAGCAGCATCGGCACGATCGGCGGGTAGCTCGCGAGATAGAGCAGCGCCGCGGCCGTCAGCACCGCGCCCGCCATGAAGTACGGCCGCCGGCGTCCGAGTGGCGACCTCGTGCGGTCGGACATCGCGCCGACCACGGGCTGGACGACGGCGCCCGCGAGAGAGCGCTCCTGGGACAGCACCCCGACCGCCCAGGTGGGGACCTCGGGGTAGCGGTTGAGGTACAGGCCGACCGCCTGATTCAGGAACGCGTAGACCGCCTGCGCGCCGAGGTTCCCGAACCCGTAGGCGACGGACTGGGGGGCGCTGAGCGGCCTGGTCGGCACGGCCACGGCGCCGCAGTGTGCCACCTCCGCGATGCGCCTTGGAGCGACATGCGTGTCACGGCGACCGACATGGCGATGTCGCGGATCGCGACATGGCCGGAGCGCCCGGACCGCAACCAGTTGTGGTCGCGTCTTTGCGGAAGGACAGAGATCGCGTCTAGAGGGTCGACCGGCCCCCAACGAGCGACGCCGGGCAGATCTGCTGGTAGGCGCACTGGCGACAGGTCTGAACACCCTTGGCAGGGTTCGCGGCGAAGTCACGGGCGCGGATCTTGGCCGCCGTCGCCTGGACCCACGCGGCGACGAGGCTCATGTCCTCCTCCTTCGGCGCGATCTCTCCGGTCTCCCCGGTCTCGAGGAAGTGGAGCTGCACCTTCGCCGGGCGGACGCCGAACGCCTTCTCGTATCCGAGCGCGTAGAGGCGGAGCTGCAGGTCCTGGTTCGCGGCCTGCTGCGGATGGCCGCTCCCCTCCTCGATAGCGGTCGACTTGTAGTCGATGACCACCGGACCTGCGGGCGTCTGGTCGGTGCGGTCCCACCGGCCCACGACCCGGTCCCGGCCGAGCATGAAGGAGAAGCGGTGCTCGACGAGGTCGGGCGGGGGCTGCTGCCGCTCGTGGTGGTGGAAGCGCTCGAGCGCGGCGAGACCGGCCGCGAACCGCTCGGCCTCGTGCTCCGGCGACACGAAGCCCTCGGCGAGCCAGGCCGCACGGAACGTCGCCTGGAGATCGTCGAGGGAGGGCTGCTCCCCGTCCCGCTTCCGGCGGAGGTACTCGGCGATCGCCTCGTGCAGGGCGAGGCCGTAGACCATCGGCGGCGTCGGCAGGACGTCGAGCTGGAGCACGTGCCTGAACCGGTAGAGGAGGGGGCAGTCGCGGTACGCGCGCACCTCGCTGTACGAGATCGTGAGGATGTCGTCCGGGCCGAGCCGTGGGATCACCGCGTCGGCCGGCTCGGGCGCGACGGCGAACCGCTGCAGCTCCTCGAAGGCGCCGAGGCGCGCCGGCCGCGCCTTCACCTCGCGGCCGAGCGCTTCGCCGATGAACGGGCTCGGCCGCTGCGGGCGGATCCCGCCGTAGTCGGTCGCGCTCGTGAAGGCGAAGACGTCCTTCGCGCGCGTCATCGCGACGTAGGCGAGGCGGCGCTCCTCGGCGACGTGGCGCTCCCGCGTCAGGGGCGGCACGTTGGCCAGGTCTTCGGGCAGCGGGAGCGGGTCGGTCCGCATGGACCCCGGGAGCCGCTCCGCCGTGGCGTGGACGAGGTACACGACGCCGAACTCGAGGCCCTTCGCCTTGTGGACGGTGAGCACGTTCACCTGCTCCGTCGCCGCCTCGAACTCGGCGGAGACGGGGTCGTCCCCCGCCTCACGCAGGAGCTGGAGATGCGGGACGAACTCGCCGACCCGGTCGGTCCGCAGGGCGCGGCCGGCGCTCCGCACGACGCGGAAGAACTTCGCGACGTTCTGGCCCTGCTCCTCCACGAGCGCCGAGCTCGGCTCAAGGTACTGGGCGAGGAGCCGCGAGCGGTCGAGGAACTCGTAGAGGAGCTCCGCCGTCGAGAGCTCGGTCGCGCGCGCCTGGTAGTGGGCGAGGTCCTGGACGAGCTTCCTGGCCGACGCGACGGCGGGCTCGCTCCAGCCGGCGCCCTCCCCGCGCGCGATCTCCTCGAACACCTCGCGGAGCGCCCGGTGCCGGCGCTGCCCCGCCTCGGTGGCGCGCGCGAGCTCCGAGGGCGGGAAGGCGTACAGCGACGACACCGCGAGGTTGTAGACGTGGAGCGAATCGCTCGGGCTCGCGACCGCCGTGAGGAAGGAGATGAGGAGCTTGATCTCCTCCCGCTCGTAGAGCCGCTGGCCACCGGAGAAGTGGGCGGGGATCTGCCGCCGGGCGAGCGCGGCGAGGAACGGCAGCGCGTCCGAGTTGTTCCGCACGAGGACCGCGAACTCGCCGAGCGGGCGTCCCCGGAGCGCCTCCTGGGCGATCCGGTCCGCGACGCCCTCGGCCTCGTCGGTGAGGCTCACGAACGCGAGGTGGTCGACCTCGACCTCGTCCGTCGACGGCCGGCCGCGGAGGCGCTTGTCGATCCGGAGGCGCTCCTCGAGCCGCTCCGGGTTGTGGGAAATGAGCCGGTACGCGGCGTCGAGGATCCCCTGCCGCGAGCGGCGGTTCTCCACGAGCGCGAGGACCGCCGCGTCCGGGTACGCGGCGAGGAACGCGTCGAAGTTCCCGAGCGTCGCTCCCCGCCAGGCGAAGATCGACTGGTCGTCGTCGCCGACCGCCATGAGGTTCCGGTGCGGCTCGACGAGCCGGCGCAGGAGGTCGAACTGCGAGGCGTTCGTGTCCTGGAACTCGTCGACGAGGACGTAGCGGTAGCGCGAGCGTAGGCGACGCGCCGCGGCGGGATGGTCGCGCAGGACGCGCAGCGTCAGGCTGATCTGGTCGGCGAAGTCGATGACGCCGGCGTCCTCCTTGAGCCGGGAGTACGCCGCGTACGCCGCCGCGAGCTCGGCCTGGGCCTCCGCCTCGTCGCGCCGGACGTCGGCGTCGAGGCCGTCCCCCACCTCGGCCGCGAGCCGCTCGGCGTAGGCGACGTACGCGTCGGGCGAGATGTCCTCGTCGCGCGCGCGGCTGAAGAGGTCGAGGAGCGCGTGGACGTAGGCCGTCGGATCGCCGACCGGCCGGTACCGCCGCAGCGGGAGCTGGAACAGGCGGTCCCGGAGGAAGATCGCCTGCTCCGCGGGGGACAGCACGCGCAGCTCGCCGGAGCGCCCGAGCTCGAGCGCGAAGGCGCGGAACGCCTCGTCGCCGAAGCCGTGGAAGGTGCGGATGGCGACGTCGCTCTGGCCGAGAGGGAGCGCGAGGTCGATCTGCTCCTGCATCCGCGCCGCGGCCTTCTCGGTGAAGGTCACGGCGAGGATCTCGTGCGGCTTCGCGCGCGCCTCCTTGATGAGACTGACGACGCGGGCGGTCAAGGTGTGCGTCTTACCAGTTCCGGCGCCGGCGACGACGAGGAGCGGGCCGTCGCCGTGCTCCACGACCTGCAGCTGCTCCGGCGTCAGGGTCTGGAGGATGTCCGGCGCGGGCTCGCCGAGCGGGAAGGAGAGCTGCTCGCTCACCGCGCGAGCAGGGCGGGCGACGCGGGGACGGGCGGCGCGGCCGCTGGCGCGTCTGCTGCCGCGAGCGCAGGGCGCGCGGCGAGGAACGCCGCGAGGCTCGCGCGAGCCCGCGACAGGTGAGCGCGCGCGCGGTCCCGGCGCCCCCTCGGCACGGGCCCGTCGAGCGCCGGGAAGAGGCCCCACGTCGCGTTCATCGGCGCGAAGGTGCCCTGCGGGGTCGTCACGTAGCGCACGAGCGATCCGATCGCGGTGTCGGCCGGGAACACGACATCCGCTCCGCCCATGAGGTGGGCGTCGACGTTGAGCGCCGCGACGAGCCCGGACATCGCCGACTCGAGGTAGCCCTCGACGCCGATGAGCTGGCCCGCGAGGTACGTCGCCTTCGACCCCCGCAGGCGGTGTGACGGCTCGAGGAGCAGCGGCGACTCGACGTAGGTGTTGCGGTGCATCACGCCGAGGCGCGCGAACTCCGCCTTCTCGAGGCCGGGGATGGTCCGGAAGATCCGGCGCTGCTCGGGCCAGCGAAGGTTCGTCTGGAATCCGACGAGCGAGTAGAGCTCCGCGGCCGCGTCGTCCTGCCGCAGCTGCACGGCCGCGTACGGCCAGCGGCCCGTCCGGGGGTCGGTGAGGCCGAGCGGCTTGAGCGGCCCGTACCGCAGCGTCTCCGGGCCGCGGCGGGCGAGCTCCTCCACCGGCAGGCACGCTTCGAACCACATCGTCCGCTCGAAGTCCTTGAGCGGTACCTGCTCCCCCGCCACGAGGTCCGCGACGAAGCGCTCGTAGCCCTCGCGGTCCATCGCGGCGTTGAGGTAGTTGCCGGCGCCCTTGCCGTAGCGCGAGGCGCGGAAGAGCCGCTCGTGGTCGAGCGAGTCCGCGAACACCGTCGGCGCGGCGGCGTCGAAGAAGTGCAGGTGCTCGCGGCCCGTGATCCCGTGGAGCGACGCGGAGAGGGCCGGCGACGTGAGCGGCCCGCTCGCGACGATCGTCGGCACCGCGGGGTCGATCTCGCGCACTTCGCGCGCGACGCGCTGGACCCCCGCCTCGGCGAGCCCGGCCTCGACGCCAGCGGCGAATGCCTCGCGGTCGACCGAGAGGTCCTGCCCGCTCGGCACGCGCGAGGTGTCGGCGGCGCGCATGACGAGCGACCCGAGCGCCCGAAGCTCCTCCTTGAGCAGGCCCGACGCGACGGCCGGGTCGTCCGACTTGAACGAGTTCGTGCACACGAGCTCCGCCGGCCGCTCGGTGTGGTGCGCGGGCGTCATGACGAGCGGGCGCATCTCGGCGAGCACCACCCGGTGCCCGCGCCGCGCGAGCTGCCACGCCGCCTCGGAGCCGGCGAGCCCGGCCCCGACGACGAGGACGTCCATACGGATGAGGCTACCGGTGGTCCGGGGTCAGTCGGGCCGAAGAGCCGTGGCGAGGCGCAGGGTCACGCGGCGTAGTGCTCGGCGAGCGCGACGAGGGTCCGCACGCCCGGCCCCTGCGGTCCCTTCGGCGAGTGCGGACGGTCCTTGTCGCTCCAGGCCTGCGACGCGATGTCGAGGTGCACCCACTCGACGCCCTTCTCGACGCCTGCCTCGATGAACGCGGCGCCTTTGCTCGCGCCGCCCTCGCGGCCGGCGCTGTTCGTGATGTCCGCGATCTCGCTCTTGATCTCGTCCCGGTATTCGTCGGTGAGCGGCATCGGCCACAGGCGGTCCCCCGCGTCGTTCCCGACCCGCCGGACCTCGTCGACGAACGTCTCGGGCCTGCCGAAGAGCCCGGTGAAGTGCGGCCCGAGCGCCACGCCGATCGCGCCCGTGAGCGTCGCCACGTCGACGATCCGGCGCGCGCCCTCGCGCTGGGCGTACGTGACCCCGTCGATGAGCACGAGGCGGCCCTCGGCGTCGGTGTTCACGACCTCCACCGTCCGTCCCGACAGGCTCGTGAACACGTCGCCCGGCTTCGTCGCGTGGCCTCCCGGGAGATTCTCGGTGCACGGCGCGACGCCGATGACGTTCGCCTTCACGCCGAGCCGCGCGATCGCACCCATCGCCGCGATGACGGCGGCGGCGCCGGTCATGTCGTCCTTCATGCGGTGCATGTTCTCCGCGGGCTTGATCGAGATCCCGCCGGAGTCGAAGGTGATGCCCTTGCCGACGAAGGCGACGTCGAAGCCGGAGCCGCCGCGCCCCTTGTGGCGCAGCACGATGAACGCCGGAGGCTGGTCGCTGCCTTGCGCGACGGAGAGGTACGAGTGCATGCCGAGCGACTCGCACTTCTTCCGGTCGAGGACCTGGACCTCGAGCCCCGCCGCCTTCGCGAGCGCCTTCGCCTCCCCGGCGAGGTGCGACGGCGTCATGAGGTTCGCCGGCTCGTTCGCGAGCCGCCGCGAGAGATTCACCGCCTCGCCGACGGCCTCGCCGCGACGGATCGCGTCGCGCACGTCGCCGTCCACGAGGAGCGTGACCGCGTCGAGCCGCGGCAGGCGCCGATCCTCCGCGCGCGTGCGGTGCGCCTCCGGACGCCACATCGCATACACGACGCCCTCGACCGTGGCCTGGGCCGCGCGATCCGCGCCGAACCTGCCGGGCTCGACGAAGAAGGCGACCCGCCGCGCGTTCGAGCGCCACAGCGACTTGATCGCGGCGCTCGCGACGGACCGCGCCCGCTCGGGCACGTACTCCGCGCGCCTGCCGGCGCCGACCGTGATGATCCGGCCGGTCTTCTCGCCGAAGTGCGTGGTGACCGTGTAGAGCTTGCTGCCGCCGTGGTCCGCCACCATCCGCTCCACCACGGAGCGCGTCGCGCGCGTGAGCCCCTTCTTCGGCAGCTCCTTGTCGTCGAAGAGCGGCACCACGACCGCGTCGACCTCGGCGAACTCCTGCGGCTTCGTCGCACGGAACTTCATGCGTTCCCCTCCCGGTGGATGGCGCGCGCGAGCCGTGCGCGTGCCTCGTGTGGATCCGTGACGAGGATACGGTCGTCGCCCTGACGGCGCGTGATCTGCGCCTCGTCGCGGAAGGCGAGGAGCGGCAGCACGTGCTTCCGCGACGAGCCCGTCAGGTCTCGCGCGCGCGCGACCGTGATCGTCCCCGTCCGCTCGAGCTCCGCGATGACCGCCTCGCCGAAGCGCGCGACGGCGCCGGGAAGGAACGCCGCGTCGGCACCCGCCCGTACGACGTCGCCGCGCCCCGCGAGCGCCGCCAGCATCTCGCGGTCGATCCCGTAGTCGGTAGCGAGGCTCGCCGCGGCCGGCGGCTGCAGCGGGTCGCGCGCGAGGGCCTCCCGTGCGCGCGCCCAGCGCGCCTCCTGATCGGGGTCAAGCGACGGCCGATGCCCGGGGAGCGCGACCGCGCTGCCGCGCTCGACCACACGGCCCGCTCGCACGAGCCGCGCGACGAGCTCGTTCCAGCGCTTCTGCGGCAGCCCGATCGTCGCGCGCAGCTCTTCGCGCGACGCGCCGGCGCGCAGCGGCGCGCGGCGGTGCGCCAGCGCGAGGGTGCGCTCGAGGCGCACGGCGAGCGCCTCGAACGCGTCGGCTGAGACGTACGCGTCCGCGAGCCTGACCGCGCGGCCCGCGGCCTCGAGAGCGGCGAGCGCCGCGTCGCGCTCCTCCTCCCCCACGCCCCCGCGCGTCCCGATGTCGGCCGGCACGCGCGGCTCGTCGAGCACGGCGAGGATCCTCCCCTCCGCGGATGGCGCCGCGCGGCGCTCGAGCGCGGCGACGGCATCGCCGCGGCGCCGCACGCGCGCGGCGCTCGTGTCCGCCACCGAGCCGCCACCGAGGGTCTCGGGCGGCGAGGGCCGGCGCACGATGAGGCGGTCGCCGACCGCGGCCGCGACCGGCTGCGCGAGCCGGAGCTGCACCCAGCCGCTCCCGCCGGGCGCGAGCGCGTCGCCCTCGAGGACCGACGCGCGCGCCATCACCTCCGCCGTGCCCAGGTGGACCTTCACGAGCTCGTCGTGCTCGAGCGGGCCGCTCGTGCCCGGAAGGAGCTCGAGGCGCGCGCCGAGGACCGACGTCGGCGCGAGCGTGCCGGGGTGGACGACCGCCACTCCGCGCGGGAGCTCGTCCTTCTCGACGCCCGTGAGGTTCGCGGCCACGCGGCTCCCCGGCCGCGCGACCTCGATCGCGCGGCGGTGCGTCTGGAGCCCGCGCACGCGCGCGCGCGGTCCGCCGGGCACGACCTCGACCTCGTCGCCGACGGCGAGCGAGCCGTCGCGCAGAGTGCCGGTCACGACGGTCCCGAACCCCGTCATGGTGAAGGCGCGGTCGACGGGCAGGCGCGGCGTGCCGAGGTCGCGGCGCGCGGGCGCCCCCGCGAGCACCGCGGCGAGCGCGCGGCGGAGCGCATCGAGGCCCTCGCCCGTCCCGGCCGAGACCTCGACGAGCTCGGCATCCGCGAGCGGCGTGCCCGCGACCGCGCGGCGCACCTCGTCGCTGACGAGCGCCGCCCAGTCCGCGTCGACGAGGTCCCGCTTGGTGAGCGCGATCACGCCGCGCTCGATCCCGAGGAGGGAGAGGATCGCGAGGTGCTCCCGCGTCTGCGGCATCACGCTCTCGTCCGCGGCGACGACCATGATCACCGCGTCGATGCCGCCGACGCCCGCGAGCATGTTCCGGATGAAGTCCTGGTGGCCGGGCACGTCGACGATGCCCACGTCGACGTCGCCGAGGGTGAGCCAGGCGAAGCCGAGGTCGATCGTCATCCCGCGCTCGCGCTCCTCGCGCAGGCGGTCCGGGTCGATCCCGGTCAGGGCGCGGATGAGCGTCGACTTGCCGTGGTCGACGTGACCGGCGGTGCCGACGACGCGGAGCTGCCCTAGGGGGCCGGCGTCTCTGGCGCGCACTGCGCGAAGAGGAGCGGCACGAGGCCGAACGCGATCAAGACGAGCACGAAGACCCAGGTGCTGAGCACGATCGCCGTGGCCTTGACCGGGAGCGCCGGGCCGTCGTCCTCGCGCACGGCCTCGCGGTCGTCCCGGCGGGTCAGCGGCGCACCGCGATCGCCTCGATCTCCACCCGGGCGCCGAGCGGGAGCGCGGTCACCTGGATGGTCGAGCGCGCAGGCTTGTGACCGGCGAACCGCGCGGCGTACGCGTCGTTCATCGCGGCGAAGTCGCCGAGGTCGACGAGGAAGACCGTCGTCTTCACGACGTGCGCGAGGTCGCTGCCGGCCGCGTCGAGGGAGAGCGCGAGGTTGTCCAGGGCGCGGGTCGTCTGCTCCCCCATGTCACCGGTGACGAGCTTCCCGGCGGCCGGGTCGAGCGGGACCATGCCCGAGCAGAAGACGAGGTCTCCCGCGACGGTCGCGTGGCTGTACGGCCCCACCGGCTTCGGCCCGGCGCTGTTGTTGACCGCTCGTACGTCCACCGTCATGCCTCCCGATCCGTGAGCGCCGCCGCGACCGCCTCGCCCAGCGCCCCATCATCCTCCGGCAGCACGCTCCGCACGTCGAGCGCGAAGCGCTCGTCCACGACGCGGCCGATCACCGGCGGATCGGCGCGCCGCAGGCGCGCAGCGAGCTCCTGCGGCCGTCCCGCGAGCGCGACCGCCCACGACGGCTGGGTCTCCTCCGGCAGCGACCCGCCACCGACGGTCGAGCGCGTCGCCACCGCCTCGCCGCCGACGCGCTCCGCGAGCACGCGCGCGCGCCGCTCGAGCGACGCCGGGTCCGCGGCGATCAGCCGCCACACCGGCAGGTCGCGCTCCGCGGTGCCGTCGCGGTACGCGGCGAGGGTCGCGACGAGCGCGGCGATGGTGAGCTTGTCCGGGCGCACGGCGCGCATCAGGGGATGCGAGCGGAGCTTCGCGATCGTCTCCGCGCGCCCGACCGCGAGGCCCGCCTGCGGCCCGCCGAGGAGCTTGTCGCCGGAGAACGTGACGACGTCGGCTCCGGCAGAGACGGCCTCCTGCACCGTCTCCTCGCGGCCGAGGCCGTAGCGCGCGGTGTCGAGCAGCGTGCCGCTCCCGAGGTCGTGCACGAGCGCGATCCCGCGCTCGCGCGCGAGCGAGGCGAGCGCCGCCGCGTCCGGCCGCGCGGTGAACCCCACGACGCGGAAGTTGCTCGTGTGGACGCGGAGGATCGCGCCGGTCCGCTCGGTCACCGCCGCGGCGTAGTCGCGGAGGTAGGTCCGGTTCGTCGTCCCGACCTCGACGAGGCGCGCGCCCGAGCGCGCGAGCACGTCCGGGATGCGGAACGAGCCGCCGATCTCGATGAGCTCGCCGCGGGACACGATCACGTCCCGGCGGGCCGCGAGCGCCGCGAGCGCGAGGAGCACCGCGGCCGCCCCGTTGTTCGCGACGACGCCGTCCTCCGCGCCGGTGACGTCCGCGAGGAGCCGTGCGGCGTGGCCGTGGCGCTCGCCACGCTTGCCGGTGGCGAGGTCGTACTCGACGGTCGCCGCCGCGGCGACCGTCGCGATCGCGTCGAGCGCGGCGCGCGAGAGCGGCGCGCGGCCGAGGTTGGTGTGGAGCACGACCCCCGTCGCGTTGATGACCCGCCGCAGCGTCGGGCGGTCGCGCTCCGCGAGCCGGGAGCGCGCGGCGAGCGCGAGCGCGCCCGCGTCCGGCGCGTCGCCGCTCGCGCGCGCCGCCTCGATCGCCTCGCGCGCGGCGGCGACGAGACGGGGGCGGGTCGCCGCGTCGACCTCGCCCGCGGCACGCACGACGGCGTCCACGGAGGGGAGCGCGCGGCGGCGGTCCACGCTCACCCGAGCACGCTCAGCGCGCGGCCGCGGATCCGCACCTGCAGGCTCCTCGTCCGCGCCGACTCGCCGTCGAGCTCGAAGGGCACCTCGCGCTCGAGCTCGACGCGCAGCGAGCGCGCGCGCCTGCCGACGATCGTCGTGCCGTTCACGTGCGTGCCGCGGTAAAGGCGGAACAACGCGCCGACGGCCGCCACGCGGCCGAGGTCGCCCGCGATCGAGAGATCGAGCCAGCCGTCGTCCAGCTCCGCGAGGGGCGCAGCCTTCATGCCTCCCCCGAACGCTACGCCGTTGCTCGCGACGATCACGAGGTACCGGCCCGAGGCGGGGTCGCCGTCGATCTCGATCCGCATCTCGGTGGGTGTGTACGTCGCGATCGCGGCGAGGGAGCTCGCCGTGTAGCCGAGCACCGGCCCGAGGTAGCGGCCGTACGACCGCGCGCGCTCGGCGACGACGCCGTCGATCCCGATGCCGACGTGGTTGACGAACGCGCGGCCGTTCGCGAGGCCGACGTCGATGACCCTCGGGACCGCGCGCGCGAGGAACGCCGGCACGAGCCTGCGCTTCCGCGGGTAGCCGAGATTCCGAGGCACGTCGTTGCCGGTGCCGACCGGGTACATCGCGAGGTGCGCGGGCGTACCGAGGAGGCCGTTCGCGACCTCGTTCGTGGTGCCGTCGCCGCCGACGGCGACGATCACCGTGTAGCCGTCCTCGACCGCCGCGCTCGCGAGGCGCGCCGCCTCGCCCGGTCCCGGCGTGCGCGCGACGTCGATCTTGATGCCGGCCTCGGCGAAGATCCGCGCGGCCGAGCCCGCGACGCGCGCGCCGTTGCCGTTGCCCGCGACCGGATTCACGATCGCGAGCCAGCGTCCCGCGACCGGCATCAGCTCCCGCCGGCGAGGGCGCGGCGGATCGCGTCCTGCTCTTCGTCCGAGAGCTGGTGCGTCGAGCGTCCGCCGGCGACGGACTTCGCGAACACGCGCGTCTCGCCGCGGCCGTGGATGCTCGAGACCACGACGCCGTTCCCGAGCACGTCGAGGAGCGCGATCGCGAAGGACTGGTCGCCGCCCATGTCGGGGAACGGGTTGAAGCGCACGACGCCGACGCGCGACACCGCCCGCTGCGCGGCCGCCTCGAGCTCGCGCTGGAGCGTGTTGAGGGCGTCGAGCCGCTCGGTCAGCTTGTCGATGCGGCCCATCTCGCGGTCGAGGACCTCGTCGAGGCCGCCGCGCGCGTCGTCCGCGAACACGCGCCGGAGCCGCGAGCGCAGCACGCGCTGGTCGCGGAAGATGAGCGCGGCCCACGCCGCGAGCACCGCCACCGCGACCGCGAGGACGACGACGAGCGTGGAGAGCGAGCGTTCGTCGAGCGACACCGCGCGGAACATATCAGGGGACCGGTATGCTCATCGCACCGATGCCGAAGCGGACCCGTGCGCGCGCGCGCGCGCGGCGCCAGGAAGCGCCCGCCTACGGGCGCGACGAGCTCGAGCGGCCCACCCAGCGCCAGCGTGCCGGCAGGCCGATCGAGCCGACGCGCGCCGTCGGCGAGCCGTCCCAGGCGCTCGCGCGCGCGGAGTCGTGGGAGCGCGGCTTCGTCGCGAAGGACTTCCGGCGGCTCGTCGTCACGATCGCCGTCATGATCGCGCTCCTCATCGCGAGCGGCCTCGTCGTGACCGCCGTCCTCGGGTGATGAGCGCAGTAGACTGGTGAGGCGAGGACGGCTCCGCCGTCCGAGCCCAAGGGCCCACCGGCGCGGAGCCGGCGAAGGCCGGCGCAGCGATCCGGGGGACAGAACGGCCCCCCCCGGCGCGGAGCCGGCCGAAGGCCGGCGCAGCGATCCGGGGGACAGAACGGTCCGTTGGCTCAGCGGTTAGAGCACTCGGTTCACATCCGAGGGGTCCCTGGTTCGAATCCAGGACGGACCACAGGCTCAACGGTCAGTGTGCGAGTCCACTCCAATTTCCCATCTGCGGATCAACATGGGATCGCACGGTCAGAGCCCTCGCTTCACCCAAGGGCTCTCTGGTCGGATCCCGCGCGCGAGCACGCGGAGCCGCGCGTACGGCCGACGCGTCCCGCTGGGACCGGCGCCGACCGATCGGCGGCGCGCTACGAGCATCGACGGCGACGACGCGGCACGTCGCGGTACGCGTCACGCTGTGGTCTCGTGCGAGGGATGGGCCCGCAGGTCGAGCGAGCGAGCAACCAGACCGTAGGGTCTACGGCGCCATGCTGAGTGGCGGTCGCGTAGGCGTTCTGCTCGCGATCCAGCTGGTCAGCAGCGCATGCACGGGCGCGACACCGGTACCGACCCCGTCGCCAGCACCCGCGGCCGCGGCCGGATGCACGACCGAGCAGCGCATCGCGACGAATGCGCCGCACGAGTTCGACGCCGAGGATCTCCGTGCGGCCGCGCTCCCGCGGTCGGAGCTCGGGACCACGTACGCGGCGTACGTGTTCGATCCGGGCTTCGGCGGCTTCGAGAGCAACTACGAGCGCGTGCGCGACAAGGCGGACCGCAAGGACGAGGAGCGCCGTGCGCTGGAGCGGTACGGGCGGCTCGTCGCGTACCAGAGCATGTTCACCGCGACGGACCGCTCCGCGGCTGTCGAGCGGATCTGGACCCTCGTGGCGCTCTTCCGGGACGGCGCCGGTGCGTCCGGCTACCTCGCCAACGCCATTGCGAGCTCGACCGCGACCGGTGCGGCGGAGTTCGCGCTCGCGGGTCTCGGCGAGGAAGCGAGAGGAGCCGGCGCCAGGGCGTACGTGCGCCGCGGCCGTCTGCTCGGGCAGGTCGGCATCAATGCGCGTGGCCCTACGGACCTGAGATCCGAGCTCACCGCGCTCGCGCAGAAGCTCGACGACCGGCTGCAGCGCTCCGTGAGCGGGGCGCTCCGCGGCTACACGGGAAAGCCCGGTACCGAGATCGGTGCCGAGCGCGTGCAGTCGTTGGCGCTCCCGCGGGCGGACCTCGGTCCGGCCTACGCGGGCCTCGACGAGGACGCCTTCCTGAATGGGTTCCAGGACAACCTCGAGCGAGCTCAGAC
>DASSSF010000102.1:0-30875 GCA_035708565.1 Candidatus Limnocylindria bacterium | reverse complement strand
GAGATCGACGTCGCGAACCTCCGCGCGGTCGTGCAGCCGGGCCTCATCCACCTCCACCTCTCGACCGCCGCGGCGCCGCACGGCCTGTACTTCGTGCCGGACCCGTCGAGCCAGCAGGCGTGCACGCTCGGAGGGAACGTCGCCGAGAACTCGGGCGGCCCGCACACGCTCGCGTACGGCGTGACGACCGACCACGTGACCGGCCTCGAGGTCGTCCTCTCCGACGGCACCGTCGTCCACCTCGGCGGCCGCGCGGTCGAGGGCGAGGGCTACGACCTCGTCGGCGCTTTCGTCGGCTCCGAGGGGACGCTCGGGCTCGTCACCGAGATCACGGCGCGGCTCGAGCCGCTTCCCGAGGACAAGCGCACCGTCATGGCGGCGTTCCCGACGATGGACGACGCGTCCGAGACCGTCTCGGCCGTGATCGCCGCCGGCATCGTGCCGAGCGCGATGGAGCTCATGGACGCGCTCGCGACGGAGGCCGTCGAGGCCGCGGTCGGCGCCGGCTACCCGCTCGACGCCGGCGGCATCCTCCTCGCCGAGGTCGACGGTCCCCGCGACGGGCTCGACGAGCTGCGGCAGCGCATCGAGGCGATCTGCCGCGAGCACGGCGCGACCGAGGTCCGCGTCGCGGCGACCGCGCTCGAGCGCGACCGCCTGTGGGCCGGGCGCAAGGGCGCGTTCGCCGCGATGGGCCGCCTCGCCCCCGACTACTACGTCCAGGACGGCGTGATCCCGCGGACGCGCCTGCCGGACGTGCTCCGCCGCGTCGCCGAGGTGAGCGAGCGGACCGGCCTGCGCGTCGCGAACGTGTTCCACGCCGGCGACGGGAACCTGCACCCGCTGATCCTGTTCGACGGGTCGCTCGGGACGGGTGTGCTGGAGGAGGTGAAGCAGGCCGGGCTCGACATCCTCACCGCGTGCCTCGATGCGGGCGGATCGCTCACCGGCGAGCATGGCATCGGGATGGAGAAGAACTGCTACATGCCGCTCCAGTTCCGCGCCGAGGACCTCGCGGCGATGCGGCGGCTCAAGGACGCCTTCGACCCCCTCGGGCTCGCGAACCCCGGAAAGGTCTTCCCCACTCCGGGCCGCTGCCAGGAGTTCAAGCTGCGCTCGACCCTGGCGGCGCCGTGACCGCGCCGGCCGACGCCCGCGCGCTCGCCGCGGCCCTGCGCGACGCGTCCGCCGCGGGCACGACCGTCCGCGTGCGCGGCTCCGGCACGAAGGACGGCATCGGCGACCTCCGTCCGACGGCGCTCGGCCTGTCCAGCGCCGCGCTCACGGGCATCGTCGAGCACGTGCCGGCGGACCTCACCGTGACCGTGCGCGCGGGCACGCGGCTCGCCGACCTCCAGCGCGCGCTCGCGGAGCGCGGGCAGTTCGTCCCGCTCGACGTCCCGCACGGCGCGACGGCGACCGTAGGCGGCGTGATCGCGTCGAACAGCAACGGCTTCGGCCGCCTGCGCTACGGCGGCGTGCGCCACCTGCTCATCGGATCGCTCGTCGCGCTCGCCGACGGGTCACTCGTGCGCGCGGGAGGTCGCGTCGTGAAGAACGTGGCCGGCTACGACCTCAACAAGCTGTTCGTCGGCTCGTTCGGAACGCTCGGCGTCATCGCCGAGGCGACGTTCAAGGTGCTGCCGCTGCCCACGCGGCGGGGCGCGTGCGTGTCGCGCGCGGCGACCGCGGCCGAGGCCTTCGCGCGGGCGGATGCGCTCGTCCACGCCTCGCTCCGGCCGGCGGCCCTCGTCGTCGACCGCGTCGACCACGGCTGGCGGCTCGTCGTCGCCGCGGCCGGCGAGCCGGCACTCGTCGAGCGCACGCTGCGCGACGCGGGCGGCGAGCCCGGCGGCGACGACGTGGTCGACGCGCTCCGCGAGCTGCCGTCGAGCGTTCGCGACGGCGTCCTCATCCGAGCGGCGCTGCCGCTCGGCGCGCAGCGGGCGTTCGCGGAGTCGGCCGCGCACAGCGACGGGGCGGCGCGCGTCGTCGCGGACGCCGGCAGCGGCATCGTCCGCGTCCACCTGCGCGGCGACGACGCGACGGTCTCGGCGTCCGCGTCCGCCCTCATGGCGGCGGCGCACGTCGTCGGCGGGAGCGCGCGGACCGAGCGCCGGCCCGCGTCGCTCGCCGAGCGCGTGCCCGCGTGGGGCGACACGCTGCCCCCCGGGCACTTCCTCATGCGCCGGATCAAGGCGGCGTTCGACCCGGCGGGGATCCTCGAGCCGGGCCGCACGCCCGTATGACCGCGCCCGTCCCCATCGACGCCCGCGGGCTCGCGGGCTGGGTCGACGCCGACGCGCCGCCCCAGGACCTGATCGCGCGGTGCGTCCACTGCGGCTTCTGCCTGCCGACGTGCCCGACGTACGCCGTGCTCGGGCTCGAACAGGACTCGCCGCGCGGCCGGATCCGCCTCATGAAGGGCGTGTGGGACGGCCGCCTCGACGCGCGTGCCGACGCGCTCGACAGCCACATCTACCGCTGTCTCGACTGCCGCGCCTGTGAGACCGCGTGCCCGTCCGGCGTGGAGTTCGGCAAGCTCGTCGAGGCGACGCGTTCGCAGCTCGAGGGCGCGCGTCCGCGGCCGCTCGGGCAGCGGATCCTGCGCTGGATCGCCTTCCGTGCCGTCCTGCCGCGGCCGCGCCTCATCGCCCTCCTCGCGCGCGCGGGCTACGTCGCGAAGCGGCTCGGCGCCGAGCGCGTGCTGCGCGCCGTGCCGCTCGGCGGGAGGCTCGGCTCGCTCCTCGCGCTGCTGCCCGACCGGCCGCCGAGCGCGGCGCCGCTCGAGGCCCGCTACGAAGCGGCCGGGGCGCGCCGGATGCGCGTCGCGCTCTTCCAGGGCTGCGTCATGCGCGGCGCCTTCGCGGACACGAACGCCGCGACCGCGCGTGTCCTCGCGCGGAACGGCGTCGAGGTGCTCGTGCCGGAGCGGCAGACCTGCTGCGGCGCGCTGCACGTGCACGCGGGAGAGCCGGACGGCGGCCGCGACCTCGCGCGCCGCAACATCGCGGCGCTCGAGGACCTCGACGTGGACGCGATCGTCGTGAACGCCGCCGGCTGCGGCGCGAACCTCAAGGAGTACGGCTGGCTCCTGCGCGGCGATCCGCGGTGGCGCGAGCGCGCGGAGCGCTTCGCCGCGAGGGTCAAGGACGCGGTGGAGCTCCTCGGCGACATCGGCCTGGCCGCTCGGCCCGGACCGCTCACGGCCACGGTGACCTGGGACGACCCGTGCCACCTCCTCCACGGCCAGAAGGTGAAGGAGCAGCCACGCGCGCTGCTCCAGGCGATCCCCGGGCTCACGGTCGTTCCGCTGTCCGAAGCGGACTGGTGCTGCGGCAGCGCGGGCGTCTACAACGTCACCCAGCCCGCGCTCTCGGCCGACCTCCTGCGCCGGAAGGTCGGCCATATCGAGCGGACGGGGGCCGAGATCGTCGTGACCGCGAACCCCGGCTGCCTCATGCAGATCGACGCCGGCCTGCGCCAGGCGGGCTCCCGTGCGAGAGTCATGCACCTGATCGACCTGCTCGACCGCGCCTACGCGACCCGGTGACACCGCAGGCGGCTGTCGCCGCGGCCGTCTTCCTCGTCGTCTACGGCCTGATCGTCACCGAGAAGATCCATCGGACGCTCGCGGCGCTGCTCGGCGCGAGCGTGATCATGCTCGTGGCGATCGTCCCGCAGCACGCCGCGCTGACGGAGCACGTCGACTTCAACGTGATCTTCCTGCTCGCCGGGATGATGGTCATCGCGAACATCCTCGCAAAGACCGGCATCTTCCAGTGGATCGCCGTCGAGGCCGTGCGCCGCGCGCAGGGCCGCCCCTACGCGCTCCTCGTCATGACGTCGCTCGTCACGGCGGTGGCCAGCATGTTCCTCGACAACGTGACCACGGTCGTGCTCACGACGCCGATCACCTTCTTCGTCGCGCAGAGGCTCGGGACGAGTCCGGTCGCCTTCCTGATCTCACAGGTGCTCGCGTCGAACATCGGCGGCGCCGCGACGCTCATCGGCGACCCGCCGAACATCATCATCGGCAGCCGCCTCGGCAAGGACTTCAACGACTTCCTCGTGAACGCGCTGCCGCCGTGCGCCGTCGCCCTCGCGCTCTACCTCGTGTTCGCCCGCTGGCTCTTCCGGCAGGAGCTGCGCGAGGCGGTCAGCGCGCTCGAGCCGGAGGACATCGAGCGCCTCGTCCGGGACGAGCGCAGGATCGCGGACGTGCCGCTCATGCGCAAGTCACTCGTCGTGATCGCGTTCACGATCGCGGGCTTCCTCGTCGCGCGGCCGCTGGGCCTGGAAGGGGCCACGATCGCGCTCACCGGGGCCGTCGTCTTGATGATCATCGCGCGGCAGGACGTGCATGAGGTCCTCGCCGGCATCGAGTGGTCCACGCTCTTCTTCTTCATCGGGCTCTTCATCGTCGTAGGCGGGCTCGTGGAGACGGGCGTGATCGCCGCGATCGCCCAGGCCGCGCTCGCGCTCACCGGGGGCAGCACCGACGCCTCCACGATGCTCCTCCTCTGGATGAGCGCCGTGCTCTCCGCCATCGTGGACAACATCCCGTACACCATCACCATGATCCCGCTCGTCGAGGAGATGTCGCGCGCCGGCGTGCGGCTCGAGCCCCTCGTCTGGGCGCTGTCGCTCGGGGCGAACCTCGGCGGCAATGCGACCGTGATCGGGGCGTCGGCCAACGTCGTCGTGTCGAGCATGAGCGAGGCTCGCGGCCACCCCATCCCCTTCATGCTGTACCTCCGGTACGGCGTTCCCGCCACCCTGCTGACGATGGTCGTAGCGACGGTCTACGTCTGGGTGCGGTACCTCGTGCTCACATGACGGCGTCGCGGCAGGACTTCCAGCGGAAGGTGGACCGGGCGCTCGGCTCCACGCGCCTCGCGACCGCGATGGCGCGCGCCCTTCCCGCCTTCCGCGAGAAGCGGGAGGCGCGGATCCGGGAGATCGAGTGGGAGGCGCTCCGCGAGGACCTCACGAAGCGCAAGGCCGCGGCGATCGCGGACCTCCCGGCGCTCATCGACCGCTTCACCGAGGAGGCCGAGGCCGTCGGCGCGAAGGTCTACCGGGCGAAGGACGCCGAAGAGGCGCGCCGTATCGTGCTCGGCCTCTGCCGGGCGAAGAAGGCGAAGCTCGTCGTGAAGTCGAAGTCGATGGCCACCGAGGAGATCGGCCTCACCGAGCACCTCGAGCGGAGCGGGGTGACCGCGGTCGAGACCGATCTCGGCGAGTGGATCATCCAGCTCGCGCACGAGAAGCCCTCCCACCTCATCGCGCCCGCGATCCACAAGACGCGCGAGGACGTGGCCGAGCTCTTCTCGCGCGTCGTCGGCCGCCCCGTCGACAGCGACCCGGCCGCGCTCGTCGCCGTCGCTCGCAAGGAGCTCAGGCAGAAATTCATCGACGCCGACATCGGCATCACCGGCGGGAACGCGCTCATCGCCGAGACGGGGACGCTCCTGCTCGTGACGAACGAGGGCAACGCGGACCTCGCGACGACGCTGCCGCCCGTCCACATCGCCGTGGTCGGGATCGAGAAGGTCGTGCCCACGCTCGACGACGCCGTCGCGGTCATCAAGCTCCTCGCGCGGAGCGCCACGGGCCAGAAGATCAGCACGTACACGCAGCTCATCACCGGGCCGTCGCGCTCGGCGGACATCGAGCTCACCCTCCAGATCGGCGTCCACGGGCCAAAGGAGCTGCACATCGTCCTCCTCGACAACGGACGGTCCCGCATGCGCGAGGATCCGCACAAGGCCGAGGCGCTCCGCTGCATCCGCTGCGGCGCCTGCAGCAACGTGTGCCCCTCGTACCAGGTCGTCGGCGGCCACGTGTTCGGCCACATCTACACGGGCCCCATCGGGCTCGTCGTGTCGCCGGAGCACCACGGCATCGCGTCGGTCGCGTACGAGCAGGAGATGTGCATGGGGTGCAACGCCTGCGACACGGTCTGCCCCGTCACGATCCCGCTCGCGGCGCTCATCACCGACGTCCGCGTGCAGGCGGTCGCGCACAAGGGCATGCCCTTCGCGAAGCGTGTCGGGCTCGCGCAGTGGCGGACGCCGGGGTCCATCGACCGCCTCGCGGCCCTCGCGTCCCGCGTGCAGGCGCCGCTCCGCGAGGGCCCGTTCGTGCGCCTCCCGTTCGGGAAGCTCGCCGAAGAGAAGAGCCTGCCCGCCTTCGCCGAGCACCCGCTCCACTACCGCGCGCGCGAGGTCGCGTCCCTCAACCCGGAGGAGCCGTGGATCTCCGTCGGCCTGTTCCCCTCCTGCATCGTCGACCGCTTCCTGCCCGGCGCCGGATTCGCGGCGGCACGGGTGATCCAGGCCCTCGGCGCCGAGGTCCGCGTCGTCGAGGGCCGGCGCTGCTGCGGCCTGCCGCACCTCAACAGCGGAGCGCGGGCGGACGCGATCGTCATGGCCAAGGAGGCGATCGACGCGCTCGAGAAGGCGCCCGGGCAGCTCCTCGTCGCGCCGTCGTCGTCCTGCGCGATCACGATCGCGCAGGACCACGCGCGCCTGCTCGAAGGCGAGCCCGAGTGGCGCGAGCGGGCGGAGGCTCTCGGCCGGCGGATCGTGTCCTTCACGCGGTGGGCCGACAGCGTCGCCGCCGCGCGCGGCGTCAAGGGCAGGCCGCTCGGGATCCGCGCGACGTACCACGATGCCTGCCAGTCGGCGAACGTCCTCGGCCTGCACGACGAGCCGCGCCGGCTCCTCCGGGAGGTGGCCGGCGTCGACGTCGTCGAGATGGCCGAGTCGTCGGTGTGCTGCGGGTTCGGCGGCTCGTTCTCCTTCGACCACCCGGACGTCGCGTCCCGCGTGCTCGACCGGAAGCTCGCGAACATCGAGGCGACGGGCGTCGACCTCGTGATCACCGACAATCCCGGCTGCCTTACGCACCTCCGCGGCGCGATGGACCGCCGCGACCGGCCGATCCGCGTGCGGCACCTCGCCGAGGTGCTCTGGGACTCGCTCGCCCCGCGGTAGCGCGCGCGGGCCGGGTGTGGAACTCGAGGTAGGACCGCAGGCTGGCGCCGAGCGCCGCGAGCTCGCCCCGCCGCTCGGCCTTCGCGTGACGAACGATCGTCACTGCTGGGGCGGCCGCCGGGCGAAGCGGACGGCGAACGCCACGAGGGCGCCGAGCACGACGACGGCGCTGCCGGCGACGGCCGTCGCCGGGCCCATGGCCTGCGCGAGCCCGCCGAGGACGGGCCCGTTCACGACGCGCATCCCCTGGGTGCCGAAGGAGTACGTGCCCATCATCCGGCCGCGGATCCGGTCCGGCACCGAGAGCTGGATCGTCGTGTTCGCGATCGCCTGCGACAGCAGGGTCGACGCGCCGATGACGGCCATGAGGCCGAGCGACAGGACGTACGAGCCCGAGAGGGCGAACGCGAGGATGCCCGCGACCTCGAGCATCGCCGCGCCGATGACGAGCGTGAGCGGGCGCCGCCCAAGGCGCGCGTACGCGAGGTACGCCGTCGCAGCGAGCGCTCCCACGCCGCTCGCGACCACGAGGTACGCGTAGCCGAGGGCGTCGACGCGCAGCTGGTCACGCGCGAACACGGGCACGAGCGACTGGAAGGCGTGTCCGAGGAGGACGACGGGGAGCGTCTCCGCGAGGATGATCGCGACGAGGGCCGGCCGGGCGCGGAGCGCGCCCACCGTCTCGCGGATGGCCTCGGCAGCGGGCAGCCGCACCGCCTCGATCCGCGCGCGCGGGATGCGGGCGACCATGAGGAACACGAGCAGGGGCAGGAACGTGAGGGCGTTGATCGCGAATCCCCACCCGGGGCCGAACGCGACGTAGATGAGCCCGGCGATCGCCGGGCCGACGATCTGCGACAGCTGGCGCACGGCCGAGCTGAGGCTGACGGCCGAGAGGAGCCGGTCCCGCCCGACGATCGCGTGGACGAGCGTCTGCTGCGCCGGGTTGCCGATCGCCCCGGCGAAGCCGTGCAGCAGGAGGAAGCCGAAGATCCACCACTCGGTGACGGATCCCGCGATCGTCGTGACCGCGACGCCGAGCGCCGCCGCCATGAGCAGCACCTGGGCGACGAGCTGCACCTTCCGCGGATCGTGCCGGTCGGCGAGCACGCCGCCGTACAGCGAGAAGAGCGTGAACGGGACCCAGTGCGCGAACACCATGAGGCCGAGCCAGAGCGGCGCCGACGCGCCCGTGAGCTGGAGCACGAGGAGGTTGCGGATGACCGTCTCCATCCCGTCGCCGGTGTTCGAGATCCACGAGACGATCCAGTACCAGCGGAAGCGGGGGACCTCGAGGGCCGCGAAGCGCAGCCGGCGCGCCTCCGGCGCGGCGGCGAGCGTGGCGTCGCTGGTGTCGATCACGGCGCGAGGAAGAGCTGCGTGAACATGCGCCCGTACGGGCCGGCCGAGACCGCGCCGACGCCGATGCGCGCGTACTCGGGCCGCAGGATGTTCTCGCGATGCCCGGGGCTCTCCATCAGGCCACGATGCGCCGTCGCGACGGACCGCGCATACGCGAGGTTCTCCCCGGCGCGCGCGTACGGGATCCCCGCCTTCGCGAGCCGGTCGAACGGCGAGCCTGTCACCGGCGAGACGTGCCCGAAGTACCGCAGCCGGAACATCTCCTCGGAGTGCAGGCGCGCGACCGACACGAGCCGCTCGTCGAGCGCGAGGGCGCCGAGGCCACGCGCCGAGCGCTCCTCGTTCACGAGGCGTACGAGCTCGCGCTCCGCCTCGGGGTCGACCTCGAGCGCCAGCCCCTCGGGGAGGTCCAGCGACTGACGGTCGTCCGCGCCGAGACGCGTGACGAACAGCGGCTGGCTCCCGTCGGCACCCATGAGGTCGCCGAGGCGCGGCTGGAGCGCCGCGACCTCCGCAAGCATCACGCGCGCGATCGACGAGCGGTCGATCGCGCTGCGCGCGTCGCGCGGAAGCGGCAGCGCCAGGCTCGCCGCGAGGATGACCGCGAGGATCAGCACGGCGCGGGCGATCCCCGGCACGACGCCGAGCGCGCGGTCGGCGGGCCCGAGGAGCCGGTGGCGCCCGAGGGCCGCCGCCGCGGGCGTCACGAGGGCCGTGCCGAGCACGGCGAAGGCGAGCTGCGCTAGCACGAGGAGGATCGCGAGCGCGACCGAGCGGGCGGCCGGGACGGGCCAGCCGGCCGCGGCGGCGAGCCCGTCGCCGAGTGGCGCCTGGAGGACGAGCGCGACGACGAGCGAGGCGATCCACGAGAGCAGGCCGTAGACGGTGCGCACGAAGCCGCTCCGGACGCCGGCGACCGCGGCGAGGAACAGGACGGCGACGATCGCGAGGTCGACCGGGTTCACGAGGCGATGCCGCGCAGCTCTCCGGTGCTGAGG
Source organism: Candidatus Limnocylindria bacterium (assembly GCA_035708565.1). GTDB lineage: Bacteria > Chloroflexota > Limnocylindria > P2-11E > P2-11E > JACDAF01. The sequence goes on along the minus strand of DASSSF010000102.1, from coordinate 21,514 downwards.
AGCTCCCGCAGGTAGCGGCCGGTGTACGACCGCTTGCTCTTCGCGACCTGCTCGGGCGTGCCCTCGGCGATGACCTCGCCGCCCGCCTTCCCGCCTTCAGGGCCGAGGTCGATGACCCAGTCGGCGGTCTTCACGACGTCGAGGTTGTGCTCGATCACCACCACGGTGTTCCCCGCGTCGACGAGCTTGTGGAGGACCTCGAGGAGCTTCTCGACGTCCGCGAAGTGGAGGCCGGTGGTGGGCTCGTCGAGGATGTAGAGCGTCCGGCCCGTCGCGCGGCGCGACAGCTCGCTCGCGAGCTTCACGCGCTGCGCCTCGCCGCCCGAGAGCGTCGTCGCGGGCTGGCCGAGGTGGATGTAGCCGAGGCCGACGTCGTTGATGGTCCGCAGCTTCGACGCGATCTGCGGCACGTTCTCGAAGAACGCGAGCGCCTCCTCGACGGTCATCTCGAGGACGTCGGCGATCGTCTTGCCCTTGTAGTGGATCTCGAGCGCCTCGCGGTTGTAGCGGCGGCCGGCGCAGACCTCGCACTTCACGTACACGTCCGGCAGGAACTGCATCTCGATCTTGATCGTCCCGTCGCCCTGGCACGCCTCGCAGCGGCCGCCCTTCACGTTGAAGGAGAAGCGGCCCGGGGTGTAGCCGCGGAGGCGCGCCTCCGGGACCTGCGCGAAGAGCTCCCGGATCGGCGTAAAGAGGCCCGTGTACGTGGCGGGGTTGGAGCGCGGCGTCCGGCCGATCGGCGACTGGTCGATGTCGATGACCTTGTCGAGCAGCTGGATGCCATCGATCCGCTCGTGGGCGCCCGGCCGCTCCTTCGCGTGGTAGATCGCCTGCGCGAGCCGGCGGTAGAGCACGTCGTTCACGAGCGACGACTTCCCCGACCCGGAGACCCCGGTGACCGCGACGAAGACGCCGAGCGGGATCCGCACGTCGACGCCCTTGAGGTTGTGCTCGCGCGCGCCGTGCACGACGAGCTCCTCGCGCCGCGGCTTGCGCCGGGTCGGCGGGAGCGGGATGCGGCGCTTCCCGGACAGGTACTGCCCGGTGATCGACCGCGGCTCGGCAAGGATCCGCGGCAGCGGGCCTTCGGCGACGATGCGGCCGCCGTGCTCTCCCGCGCCGGGGCCGATGTCGATGATCCAGTCGGCCGAGCGGATCGTCTCCTCGTCGTGCTCGACCACGATGACCGTGTTCCCGAGGTCGCGCATGCCGAGGAGCGTGCGGATGAGGCGCGCGTTGTCCCGCTGGTGGAGGCCGATCGACGGCTCGTCGAGGATGTAGAGCACCCCCATGAGGCCCGAGCCGATCTGGGTCGCGAGCCGGATGCGCTGCGCCTCGCCGCCCGAGAGCGTCGTCGCGGCGCGGTCGACGGTCAGGTAGTCGAGGCCGACGTCGACGAGGAAGCCCAGGCGCTGGCGGATCTCCTTCAGGATCTGGCGCGCGATCTTCCGGTCGCGGGCCGAGAGCGGGCCGCGGTCCTTCTCGAGCGCGGTGGCCCACTCGAGCATCTCGGAGACGGTGAGGCGCGTCGTCTCGACGACGTTCTTCCCCGCGATCGTCACCGCGAGCGTCTCAGGGCGCAGGCGCATGCCCTTGCACGTCGGGCACGGCCGCTCGCTCATGTAGCGCTCGATGTCGAGACGGATCGTCTCGCTCGTCGTGTCGCGGTAGAACCGCTCCAGCCAGGGGATCACGCCCTCCCACTCGACCTCGTACGACCGCCTGAGGCCGCTGCGGTTCTCGTACTGCACCTTCACCGGGTCCTCGAGCCCGTGCAGGACCACGTCGATGACCTTCTTCGGCAGGTCCTTGATCGGCGTCTCGAGCGAGAACTTGAGCTTGCGCGAGAGCGCCTGGAGCGCCGCCATCCGGTACGCCGCGGTCCCGCCCTGCTTCGCCCACGGGAGGATCGCGCCCTTGCCGAGGGAGAGGTCGGGGTTCGCGAGGATGAGGTCCGGGTCCGGCTCGAGGCGCGTACCGAGGCCGGTGCACGCCGGGCAGGCCCCGTGGGGCGAGTTGAACGAGAACGTCCGCGGCTCGATCTCGCCGATCGAGAAGTCGCCCTCCGGGCACGCGAGCCGCTCCGAGAACATCCGCTCCAGGATCTTCCCGTCCGCGTCCGCGATGACGACGATGCCCTCGCCGAGGCGGAGCGCCGTCTCGACGGAGTCCGTGAGACGCGAGCGCTCCTCCTCCGCCTCGGCGCCGGAGCGCACGACGAAGCGGTCGACGACGATCTCGACCGTGTGCTTCTTCATCTTGTCCAGCACGATGTCCTCGGACAGGTCGCGGACGGTCCCGTCGACGCGGACGCGCGCGTAGCCGCCGCGGCGGGCGGTCGCGAAGAGCTGCTGGTGCTCGCCCTTCCGGTCGCGCACGAGCGGCGCGAGGACAAGGAGGCGCGCGCTCTCGGGATACGCCGCGATCTGGTCGACGATCTCCTGGACCGTCTGCGCGACGATCGGGACGCCGTGCACCGGGCAGTGCGGGATCCCCACGCGCGCGTAGAGGAGGCGCATGTGGTCATAGATCTCGGTGACGGTGCCGACGGTCGACCGCGGGTTCCGCGTGGCGCCCTTCTGGTCGATCGATACCGCCGGCGAGAGCCCGTCGATGAGCTCGACGTCCGGCTTCTCCATCTGGCCGAGGAACTGGCGCGCGTACGCCGACAGCGACTCGACGTAGCGCCGCTGCCCCTCGGCGTAGATCGTGTCGAAGGCGAGCGTCGACTTGCCCGATCCCGAGAGGCCCGTGATGACGACGAGCTTGTCCCGCGGGATGCGCACGTCGATGTTCTTGAGGTTGTGCTCGCGCGCGCCCTTGACGTAGATGTGGTCGAGCGGCATCAGGGCTCCACCGCGAGGGTGTGCTCCAGGCGGCCGCCCGGACCGCCGCCGAGCTGGGCGCGGAGCTGCCAGAGATGGCCGAGCCACAGGAGGAACGCCGCGATCCCGCCGCCGAGCGCGCCCTCGAGCCGCGGCGGCGGCTGCATCCCGACGAGCCGCTGCGCCTCGTGCGCGATCGCGGCGGGCAGCGTCGCGACGGTCGCGGCCCCAAAGGCGGCCGCCCCGACCGTGACGAACGCAGTGTACAGGAGCGCTCCCCCCCGGACGGAGGGACGCGGGAGCAGGTAGTGGACGCCCCAGAAAGCGGCGCCCGCGGCGGCGAGCGTCGCGCCGCGCACGATCTGCTCGGCCGGCGGCGACGGCCGCATGGGCGCGTACCCCGGCGGCAGGAGCTCGGTCACGAGGAACGCGCGGAGGATCTCGGCGAGGCCGGCGGCGAACACGAGCGTCGCCGCCAGGCCCGCGGCGCGGACGTACAGCGTGAACATCGCTCCGGCCGAGAGCTCCCAGCCGATCTCGTGGCCGCGGACGACGAACACCGCGATGACGGCGAGCGTGCCGAGCACCGCCACGGCGACGGACGCCGCCTCGAAGGGGATCACGCCGCGCGGAGCTCGCGGACGACGGTGCGCAGGTACAGGAGCCAGACGGGAAGCACCGCGACGGCGCCGCCGACCGCGTCGGCGCCTCCGCGGTACTGCCCCTCGTTCACCGGCAGGACGAGGTACGAGAGCAGCTGGTAGAGGCCGGTCGGCACGAGCACGATCGTCGCGAGCCCGAAGACGACCGTGCCGAGCATCAGGTAGCCCCGCCGGAGCGGCGAGCGGCCCTCGTCCACGAAGGTCCGGCGTGCGGCCCAGTGCGCGGCCCAGAACGCGGCGCCGAAGGCCGTGTACGTCAGCCCGCGGAGGAGGTCCTCGCTCCGCTGGCGCTCGCGGTTCTGCTGCTCGAAGCGGCGCTGCTGCTCGAGCTGCGCGGGCGTCGGGCCGCAGTTCGGCTCGCTCGGCGGGCACGCTCGCACGACCGCCGGCTTCGGCGACTCGCCGTAGATCAGGCCGGGGCCGACGGCCGTCGCGAGGCCCCAGTTGACGAGCGACCCGACGCCGATGGCGATGGTGAGGACGCCGGCGAACGACGCGAGGTACAGGTAGCCGCGCACGAGGCCCCGTGGCGAGAGGTCGAGCGCCTCGCGCGAGCGTACGAGCGCGACGATGACGCCGACGACGAGCGCGAGCACGCCGAGCGGTATGAGCACGCCGAAGATCATCTCGGGACCCTCCCACGCCCGCGGTATCCCCGCGAGCCCGCGCGGATGACACGCTTGGGCGGCGCGGCGTCGGCCAGGAGAGCGGCGGGCACGGCGGCGTCCGGCCCGTCGCGCAGCACGAGCAGGCCACGCAGCTCGACGACCTCGTCGCGGAGCGCCGCCGCCTTCTCGAACTCGAGCTCCCGTGCGGCCTGCTTCATCTGCTTCTCGAGGTCCATCACGAGGCGGACGAGCTCGTCGCGCGGCATGTCGCCCGCCGCGATCGGCCGGCCCTCGCGCTCGTTCACGCCCTCGCCCTCGGCGACCTGCCGCAGGCGCATGCCGATGTCGCGGATCGCCTTGACGATGCTCGTCGGCTCGATCCCATGCTCGGCGTTCCAGGCGAGCTGGATCCGGCGCCGCCGGTCCGTCTCCTCGATCGCGGCCTTCATCGAGTCGGTCATGCGGTCGGCGTACATGATCACGCGGCCCTCCACGTGGCGCGCCGCGCGGCCGATGACCTGGATGAGCGAGCCCTTCGACCGGAGGTAGCCCTCCTTGTCGGCGTCGAGGATGGCGACGAGCGTGACCTCGGGCAGGTCGATCCCCTCGCGGAGGAGGTTCACGCCGACGACGACGTCGTACACCCCGAGGCGCAGGTCGCGTAGGATCTCGATCCGCTCGATCGTCTCGATCTCCGAGTGGAGGTACTGGACCTTCACGCCCATCTCGCGGAGATAGTCGGAGAGGTCCTCCGCCATCTTCTTGGTGAGCGTGGTCACGAGCGCGCGCTGGCCCTTCTCGACGCGCGTGCCGATCTCGTGGAGCAGGTCGTCGATCTGCCCCTCGGTCTTCCGCACGTCGATCTCAGGCTCGACGAGGCCCGTCGGGCGGATGATCTGCTCGACGAAGCGCTCCGGTCCGCCGGCCTTGTCCGTCTCGTACGGCCCGGGCGTCGCGGACACGTAGACGACCTGGTCGAGCGTGTCCTCGAATTCCTCGAAGGACAGCGGCCGGTTGTCGAGGGCGCTCGGCAGGCGGAACCCGTACTCGACGAGGACCTCCTTCCGCGCGCGGTCGCCGCCCCACATGCCGTTCACCTGCGGGATCGTGATGTGCGACTCGTCGATGAACATGAGGAAGTCGGGAGGGAAGTAGTCGAGGAGCGTCCACGGCCTGCTCCCGGGCGGACGGCGGCCGAGCGGCCGCGAGTAGTTCTCGACGCCGTAGCAGGTGCCGGTCTCGCGGAGCATCTCGATGTCGAAGTTCGTGCGCTGACGGAGCCGCTGCGCTTCGAGCAGCCTGCCCTGTCCCTCGAGCTCCTTGTACCGCTCGTCGAGCTCCGCCTCGATGTCGCGGATCGCCTCGACGAGCTTCTCCCGGCTCGTCACGAAGTGGCGCGCCGGGTAGATATCGGTCTGGTCGCGCTCGGCGAGCACCTCGCCGGTGAGCGGGTCGATCTCGGTGATGCGCTCGACGACGTCGCCGAAGAACTCGATGCGAACGGCGAGATCCTCATAGGACGGGTGGACCTCGAGCGTGTCGCCGCGCACGCGGAACTTCCCGCGGACGAGGTTCTGGTCGTTGCGCTCGTAGAGGATGTCGACGAGGTGGCGCAGCACGCCGTCGCGGCGCTGCCGCTCGCCCTTGCGGATGCGCACGGCCACCTGGCCGTAGTCGGCCGGCGACATGAGGCCGTAGATGCAGGAGACGGACGCGACGATGATCACGTCGCGGCGCTCGAACAGCGCCCGCGTCGCGGCGTGGCGCATCCGGTCGATCTCCTCGTTCCGCGAGGAGTCCTTCTCGATGTAGGTGTCGCTCCGGGGCATGTACGCCTCGGGCTGGTAGTAGTCGTAGTAGGAGACGAAGTACTCGACGGCGTTCGACGGGAAGAACTCGCGGAACTCGCCGTAGAGCTGCGCCGCGAGCGTCTTGTTGTGGGCGAGCACGAGCGCGGGCCGGCCCGACTCGGCGATGACCTTGGCCATCGTGACGGTCTTTCCGGACCCCGTGACCCCGAGGAGCACTTGGTGCTGCGCCTTCCGGGAGAGGCCGTCGAGGAGGGACGCGGCGGCCCTCTCCTGGTCGCCGGCGAGCGGCCACGGCAGCACGAGCTCGAAGGGCGCGCGGCCGCGCGGGCGCTCGAGAGGCAGCTCGACGGCGGCTCGTGGGCTCATTGGCGGCGGCTCCCCATCATAGAACGCCTGTTCGGTCGGCGCCGGACCGATTCATTCTAGAGGGCAGGCAGGACCTTCGATGTGACCGATCGGCTACTCCAACGCCGATCGGTGCGTATAACGTCACGCCAACGCCGCCGCGCCAGTTACACGAGGAAACGGAAGGGGTCCCGCTTGGAAGACCGCTCGAAGCGCCGTGCTCGCCTGATCCTGATCATGGGCGTCCTGTTCGCCGCCGCCGCCGCGGCGGGCACCTTCTTCTACGCGTCAAGCGGCGCGGGCGCGAGCGGCGGTCCAGCCGCTACGCCGACGACCGAGGTCCTCGTCGCGGCGCGCGAGATCCCGCAGAAGACGGTCATCTCGGCCACCGACCTCCGTGTCGTGAAGATGAACACCGACGTCGTCCCGCCGTCCGCGCTTACCGCGGAGGCGCAGAAGGACCTCATCGGCAAGGTGAACGTCGTGCCGATCGCGACGGGCGAGCTCCTGCTGCTGTCGAAGTTCGGCGGCTCGGCGGACAAGGTCTTCACCGTCTTCCCCCCGAACGTCGTCATCCCCGCCGGCCAGGCGATCCCGCCCGGTACGCCCGCGTACCGCGCCGTCTCGATCACCGTCCCGGACGCGAACGCGGCCGGCGGCTCGGTCCAGGTCGGCGACATCGTGGACATCCTTTACACGTTCAACTTCGATCCCTCGAAGTACTTCCCGACGACCGGGCAGACGACGCCGCAGAGCGCCGCGGGCGCGCCGATCCTCGACTTCTCCGCGAAGATCGCGATCGAGCGCGTGCCGATCATCGCGCGGAACCTCTCCGTGTACACGATCCGCACCGACGCGCAGACCGCCGAGCGCATCGCCTACATGAGCGCGGCCGGCGCCACGACGCAGCTGCTCCTGCGCGCGCCGCAGGACGACCGCGTGGTGAACAGCGAGGGCGCGACGTTCGGCCCCGTGTACCGGACGTTCCGGTTCCCGATCCCGCAGCGCATCACGCCCTAGCGCGCGCCGACAGGTCCTTCCACGCGGCCTCGACCGCGCGGCGCAGAGCCGCGCGGTCGGCGTCGTTCACGATCACCACGTCGGCTGCGGCGCGGAGCTCCTCCTCGGAGGCCTGATGGCCGAGCCTCGCGAGGGCGTCCTCCGCCCGCATGCCGCGCGTGCCGAGCCGCTCGAGCAGCGTGCCGCGCGGCGCGAGCACGACCCACACCTCGTCGCACGCGCGCCGCAGCGTCGACTCGAGGAGCTTGATCGCCTCGACGACGAGGACGTCGCCGGGCGTCTTCAGCATCGAGCGCGCTTCGAGGATCCGCGAGATCACGCGCGGGTGGAGGATCCGCTCGAGCGCCTCGAGCTTGCGGGGCTCCGAGAAGACCTCGGCCGCGAGCTTCGCCCGGTCGATCTCCTTGTCCTCGCCGAGGACGCCGGTCCCGAACCGCTGGACGATCGCGCTGTAGCCGGTCGTCCCCCGCAGCTGCTCGTCCTTCGCGATCGCGTCCGCGTCGAGCACCTTCGCCCCGAGCTCGCGGAGGATCGCGGCGACGGTCGACTTCCCGGCGCCGATGGGACCGGTGAGGCCCACCACCCGCGGGATCACTCCTGCTCCTCGGCGGCGGCGCTCCACTCGTCGTACAGCGCGCGCAGCGAGCGCTCGAGCGCGGCGTGCTCCTCGCCCGCGATCCGCGTCTCCATGTAGTTCCCGCTCTGCGCGACCTGCGCGAGACGCTCCTCGAGCTGCTTGAGCTGCAGCTCCATGGCCTCGATGCGCACCTCGAGCGCACGAAGCCCGGTCACCTTGCGCGGGGCGGACGCCCGCCGCTGGGTGCGCCGAGCCGGCGACGCTGAGACGCGGCCCGCCGGCGACGTTGCCTCCGTCGCCGGTCTCTCCGCTCGGCGGACCGACGATCCGCGCTTCGGTGTTCCGCCTGCCTGTCGTACGTCCCGCCTCGCGGAGAGATCCGGCTCCTCCGACATCGCCGGCGGGCCGCTCCGCATCTCGTGCGCCTCGCCGCGCTGCAGCGCTGACCAGTCCCCTTCGTACGCCGTCAGTGCGCCATCTCGCACCACCCACACATGGGTGGCGAGGCGGTCGATGAAGTACCGGTCGTGGGAGACGAAGAGGATCGTGCCCTCGTAGTCGTCGAGCACCGTCTCCAGCTGCTCGCGCGAGGACACGTCGAGGTGGTTCGTGGGCTCGTCGAGCACGAGCAGGTTCGCCTCGCGCGCGGCGAGCCGCGCGAGCGCGAGCCGCGTGCGCTCGCCGCCCGAGAGGACGCCGACGCTCCGCAGCACGTCCTCGCCGCGGAAGAGGAAGCGGGCCAGGAGGCCGCGCGCGTCCTGCTCATCCAGCCCCGTCGCGGACCGGAGCGAGTCGACGACGCTCTCATCGCCCGTCAGCTCGGCCTGCGCCTGCGCGAGGAACGCGACGCGCGCCGTCGGCGCCGACGACACGTAGCCGTCGAGCGGCGGAAGGTCGCCGACGAGCGTCCGTACGAGCGTCGTCTTCCCGGAGCCGTTCGGACCGGCGACGGCGATGCGCCATCCGCGCTCGACGCGCAGCGCGGGCGTGCGCAGGACCGTCCGCACCCCGTGCCCGACGGCGAGCGCGGTCGTCGAGACGACCACGTCGCCCGCGAGGTGGGCGGCGTCGAGCCGCCACGTCTGTGGCGCGCTCCGCTCGGGACCCTGGATCCGCTCGAGGCGCGAGAGCTTCTTGAGCCGGCCGCGCGCCTCCTTCGACCGCTGACCCGCCTTGTAGCGCGCGATGAACGCCTCCTCCCGCGCGATACGGGTCGCCTGCTGCTCCGCGAGCTTCGCCGTCGCCGCCTCGCGGTCGGCGCGCTGGCGCACGTAGGACGAGTACGCGCCCCGGTACTCGACGACGGTCCCGCGCTCGAACGAGAACGTGCGCGCCGTGACGCGGTCGAGGAACCAGCGGTCGTGGCTGGACACGAGCATGGTGGCCTCGCGCTCGACGAGGAACTTCTCGAGCCATTCGAGGCCGGCGATGTCGAGGTGGTTCGTGGGCTCGTCGAGGAGGAGGACGTCCGGATCGTCGAGGAGGAGCCGCGCGAGGCCGAGCCGCGTGCGCTCGCCGCCGGAGAGCGTGCGGGCCTCGCGGTCGGCGAGCGGCGCGAGGCCGAGGCCGCCGAGGACGCGCTCCACCGTCGCGTCGAACGCGTACCCGCCCGCGTGGTCGAAGTGATGCTGGAGGTCCGCGTAGCGCTCGAGGACGTCGGCGTCGCCCGACGCGAGCGCCGGCTCGAGGTCCCGCATCGCGCGCTCGAGCTCGCGCAGGTGCGCCGCGGCCCCGCGCGCGTGCTCGATGACGGTCCCCTCGACGTCTCCGAGGAGCTCCTGGCGGAGGAGCCCGATGCGCGTGCCGCGCGCCACCGCGACGGTGCCCGCGTCGGGCTCGTCCTGGCCCGCCGCGATCCGCAGGAGCGTGGTCTTCCCGGTCCCGTTCGGGCCCACGAGCCCCGCGCGCTCGCCGCGCGCGAGCCGCAGCGACACGTCGCTGAAGACGACGCGGTCCGCGAAGCGCTTCGTCACCGCCTGGACGGAGAGCACGGTCACGCTGCATAGGATGCAGCGCGCTCAGGCCGTGGGCGGAGGCTCCTTCTCGATGCGCTCCTTGAGCGCCGCCGCGTCGACGCCGAGCGCGGCAAGCACCTGCGACGCGACGCCGCCGCCCTCGCGGACGATCCCGAGGAGCACCTCCCGCGCGCCGACCCTCGGCCGCCCGAGACGGTCGGCCTCGGCGCGCGCGAGCTCGAGCACCTTCGTCGTCCGCGGCGTCAGGTGGACCTCGGCCGGGGTCGTCGGCGACCCGCCGCGGCCGATCGCGGCCTCGACGGAGCGTCGCGCCTTGTCGAGATCGACCGGCAGCCCGGCGAGGAGCGGCGCCATGCCGTCGTCGCGCAGGACGCCAAGGAGCAGGTGCTCGGTGCCGACGTAGTTGTGCCGGAAGCGCATGGCCTCGTCGAGCGCCGCCTTGAGGACGCCACGGCCGCTCTCGTCGAAGCGGTCGAAGACGGACGCGCTGCCGTGCACCTTGCCGTACGGCGTCAGCGTCCAGCCCGGTCCGACCGCTGTGACGTAGGCCCCGCGCGGCCCTTCCGGCTGCGGCCCCTCCGGCGGCGGCAGGCCGGGACCGCGGACGTGCCAGTGCATGTGCGGCGTCACGCCCGGCGCCGCGGCGTTCGCCCGCAGTTGGAACCCTTCGCGGTCGAGGCCGAGCGCCGTCGCCGCGCTCTGCACGGCGCGCAGCATCGACGCGAGGAGCGCGGGATCGAGCGCCTCGGGCGCGAGCAGCGAGCCCACGTGCGCCTTCGGGATGACGACCGCGTGCACCGGGCTCTCGGGGAACGGGTGCCTGAACGCGAGGACCCGCTCGTCCTCCCAGACGACCTCGACCTCCATCTTCCCCGTGAGCACGTCCACGCAGTACCAGTCGCGCTTCTTGCCCTCGGCGTCGCGGAGGAAGCCCTCGGGCGGTCCCGGCGCGTCGACGGGCCCGCCGAGCCTGCGCAGCACCTCCTGCCGCGCCGCGTCCAGTCGGACGCCGAGCGACTCGAGGATCCCGGAGGCGATCCCCTGGCCTTCGCGGATCAGGCCCAGAAGTAGGTGCTCGGTGCCGACGTGTCGGTGCCCGAGCTTCCGCGATTCGTCGATCGCGAGCTCGATGACCTTCTTCGTGCGAGGCGAGAGGGTGATGTCGCTGGGCGACGTCGGCGCGTCGCCGCGGCCGATGACGAACTCGACACCCGCCCGCGCCTTCGAGAGCTCGACGCCGAGCCCGACCAGGACCCGCGCAGCGAGCCCTTCGCCCTCGCGGATGAGCCCGAGGAGGATGTGCTCGGTGCCGATGTAGTTGTGGTCGAAGCGGATCGCCTCGTCCTGCGCGAGGGCGAGGACGCGCTTCGCGGCGTCGTTGAAGCGGTCGAACGGCCCCACCGCTATCGCCACCCTCCTGACGGGATCCCAGGCCCCTTCACGTGCCAGTGCATGTGCGGCGTGACATCGGGACCCGCGACGTTCGCGACGACCTGAAAGCCCTCGCGGTCGAGGCCGAGCGCGGTCGCCGCGCTCTGGGCGCCGCGCTGCATCGACGCGAGCAGCGCCGGGTCCGCGGCCTCCGGAGCGAGGAGCGAGCCGACGTGCTTCTTCGGGATCACGAGGGCGTGCAGCGCGCTCTGCGGGAAGGGATGCCGGTACGCGATCGCGCGCTCGTCCTCCCAGAGCACCTCAGCCTTCACCCTGCCGGTGAGCAGGTCCTCGCAGTACCAGTCGCGCTTCCGCCCGTCGGCGTCGTGGAACTGGTCCGGCGAGCGCCGTCCGTGGACCTGCTCGTGCTCGGTCCGGGCGCGTGCCCGCGGCTCGGGCGGCGGGCTCGCGAGCGTCGCGATCACCTGCGCACGGAGCTTCTCGGCGTTCGCGCCGGCCTGCTCGAGGATCTCGCTCGCGATGCTCGGGCCGGCGTGCACGATGCCGAGAAGCAGGTGCTCCGTGCCGATGTGGCTGTGGCCCAGCCTCTTCGACTCCTCGGTGGCCACCTCGATGATCCTCTTCGTGAGCGGAGCGAGCGTGATCTCGCTCGGCGGCGGCCCGGCCGCGCCGTGCCCGATCCTCTCCTCGACGCGGCCGCGAAGGTCGGCGAGCCCGATCCCGAGCGCGTCCAGCACACGGGCCGCGACGCCCTCGCCCTCGCGCACGAGCCCGAGGATCAGGTGCTCGGGGCCGATGTACGTGTGGTTGAAGCGGATCGCCTCGTCCTGCGACAGCGCGAGGACGCGCTTGGCGCGGTCGTTGAAGCGGTAGAAGGGCCCCATCAGGGCCTCGGGGCGCGCTGGCAGCGCGGGCAGTGGAACGTCCCGCGCCCGCCGACGACGGTGCGCCTCACGAGCGCGCCGCAGCGCGAGCACGGCTCCCCCGCCCGTCCGTAGGCCTCGAACTCGCGCTGCATGCGGCCCTCGTTCCCCCGCGCGTCACGGTAGTCCCGGCGTGAAGCCCCGCCGAACCTGATCCCCTTCCTGAGCACCCACACGAGGGCCTCGCGCAGCCGCGCGACCTCATCCGGTCGCAGCGAGCCCGCCTTGCGGAGCGGATGGATGCGCGCGCGCCACAGCGCCTCGATCGCGTAGATGTTGCCCACGCCCGCGATCCCGCGGCCGTCGAGGAGGAGCGGCTTGATCGCCGCGCGGGCGCGTCGCCGCAGGAACGCGCGCAGCCACGCGGTCGTGAAGCCGCGCGAGAGCGGCTCCATGCCGAGCGTCGCGTGCATCGGACCCCGGCGCGCCGCGGCGCCGGCGTCCGGCGCTATGTCGGCGAGGTCGACGATGGCCATCCGCCCGAACTTCCGGATGTCGGAGAAAGCGAGCGACGTCCCGTCGCTGAACGCGACCGTCCCGCGCACGAAGCGGTCCGGGGCCGCGCCGTCCTCGCTGAAGAGGAGCTTCCCGGTCATGCGCAGCGAGACGACGAGCGCGTCGCCGCCGTCGAGCTCGAAGACCACGAGCTTCCCGCGCCGCCGGACCGCGCAGATGCGCCGGCCGCGGAGGCGCTTCGCGAAGAGGTCGGGCGGCTCCGGCTCGGTGAGCTTCTCCCACGCGCTCGTGAACCCGAGGACCTCGCGCCCGACGACCATCCCGCGCAGCTGGCGCGCGATCGTCTCGACCTCAGGGAGCTCCGGCACGCGCCTTCTCCGCGGCGAGCGGCGCCATCTCGTCCCAGTTCTCACCGGTGCGCACGTCCACGACGAGGGGGACGTCGAGCGGGTACGCGCCACCCATCTCCTCTCGGACGAGCCGCCCCGTGCCGGCGACCTGCGCCCGCGGGACCTCGAGCACGAGCTCGTCGTGCACCTGGAGGACGACCGTGCACGTCAGGCCGCTCTCGCGCAGGCGCTCGCGCACGCGGACCATCGCGATCTTCATGATGTCCGCCGCCGTCCCCTGGATCGGCATGTTGATGGCCATCCGCTCGGCCGCGCTCCGCACGGCGCTGTTCGGGCTCGTGATGTCCGCGATGTAGCGGCGGCGGCCGAGGAGCGTCTCGACGTAGCCCTGCTCGAGGCAGAACGCCTTCGTCTCGATGACGTAGCGGCGCACCTGCGGGTAGCGCTTGAAGTACTCGTCGATGAAGCGCGCGGCCTCCTGGCGCCCCATGCCCATGCGCCACGCGAGCCCGAAATCGCTCATGCCGTAGATGATCCCGAAGTTGAGCATCTTCGCGACGCTGCGCTGCTCGCGCGTGACCTCGCTCTCCGGGACGCCGAACCCCGCCGCGGCCGTGCGCGTGTGCACGTCGGCGTGCTGCCGGAACGACGCGAGCAGCTCGGGGTCCTGCGAGACGTGCGCGAGGATGCGCAGCTCGATCTGCGAGTAGTCGGCCGCGAGGAGGATGTGGTCGGGCCGGCCGGCGATGAACGCGCGGCGGATGCGCCGCCCGAGCGGCGTGCGGATCGGGATGTTCTGGAGGTTCGGCGCGCGGCTCGAGAGCCGGCCCGTCGCCGCCACGGTCTGCTCGAACGTCGTGTGCACGCGGCCGGTCTCGGGATCCACGAGCGCGCCGAGCCCCTCGGCGTACGTCGACCGGAGCTTCTCCACCTCGCGGTGCTCGAGGATCTTCCCGATGACCGGGTGCGCCTCGCGGAGCTCCTCGAGCACGGCCGCGTCCGTCGAGTAGCCGGTCTTCGTGCGCCGTCCGCGCGGCAGGCGCAGCTCGTTGAAGAGGAGCGACTCGAGCTGCTTCGGCGACGCGATCGCGAACTCGTGGCCGACCGCGTCGTACGCCTCCTTGGCGATCCTCGCCGACTCGAGCGCGAACTCGCGCGCGAGGGTCGCGAGATACGGCACGTCCACGGCGACGCCGGCCTCCTCCATCTCCACGAGGACGTCGACGAGCGGCAGCTCGATGTCGCGGTACAGGGTCGCGAGGCCGAGACGCTCGAGGTCCTCGCCGAACGCGGCGCCGAGCCGCGCGGTCGCCGTGGCCGACGCGCCGGCGCGCGCCATCCGCTCGTCGATCGTGGGCACGCGCGTCGGGTCCTTGCGGTCGGGCGGCGGCAGCTGCGGGATGTGCGTCCGCAGGCGCTCCGCGGCGAGGTCGTCGAGCGCGTGGTAGCGGCGGCTCGCGTTCACGAGGTACGACGCGAGCATCGTGTCCATCGTCACGCCCGCGAGGTCGGCGCCCGCGCGCCGGAGCGCGCGCCGCGCCGTCTTCGCGTCGTGCACCGATTTCGGCACGTTCGGGTCGCGGAGGATCTCCGCGATCTCGCTCGGCACGTTCCCCGCGATCGGCAGGTACGCGATGTCGTCGCCCGCGGCGAGCGCCAGCCCCACGAGCCGCGGGTGCCGCTCGGCCTCCACGTCGACGAAGAGCGCGACCTCCCCGCGCGAGCCGAAGGACGCCGCGAGCGCGAGCGCGTCGCCTTCCGCGGCGAGCCGCGTCTCGACCGCGGCCTCGGGCACCGCGGCCGGGGCGTCGAGGCCGAGCGTCATCTGGCCGCCGCGCGGCGGCTGCGGCACCGCGAGGTTCATGTCCGCCGGCGGAAGGCGCGCGATGAGGCTCCGGAACTCGAGATCGCGGAACAGCTCGATGACGCTCTGCCGGTCGTACGCGGTGCGCCGCGTCCGCTCGAGCTCGAGCGGCACCGGCAGGTCCCGGACGATGCGCGACTGCTCGCGGTTCCGGAACACCTGATCCCTGTGCGCGGCGAGGCCCTCGCGGAGCTTCGGCGTGTAGCGCGAGAGGTCCGCGTACACGCCTTCGAGGTCGCCGTGCTCCGCGACGAGCTTCGCGGCCGTCTTCTCGCCCACGCCCGGGACGCCGGGGATGTTGTCCGTCGGATCGCCCTTGAGCGCCTTGTAGTCGATCATCTGCGACGGCCGGAGCCCGTAGCGCTCGAGGATGCGCGCCTCGTCGTACACGATCGTCTCGTCCCAGCCCCGCCGCGTCGTCATGAGCCGCGTGCGCGGGGACACGAGCTGGAGCGTGTCGAGGTCGCCTGAGAGGATCACGGTCTCGAGCCCGCGCTCGTCGGCGAGCGCCGAGAGCGTGCCGATGATGTCGTCCGCCTCGTAGCCGGGCAGCGAGTACATCGGGATCCCGAAGCGGTCGAGGAGCTCCTTGCACCGCTCGAACTGGGGCCGGAGCTCGTCGGGCATCGGCTTTCGCGTCGCCTTGTACGTCTTGTCCCGCTCGTGCCTGAAGGTCGGCACGGGGAGATCGAACGCCGCCGCGATGTGCCGCGGCGGGAGCTCGGCGAAGGTCTTGAGGAGGATCGACGCGAACCCGAACGTCGCGTTCACGAGCTCGCCCTTGGTCGTCGTGAGGGGCGGGATCGCGAAGAAGCCGCGGTAGATGAGGCTGTTCGAATCGACCAGGAGGAGGCGCTCCGCCACCCTCCGAGCATGGCACGTCAGGCCGAGCGAAGCCTCCGGTGCGCGTACACCGCGAGGACCGCGGTCGCCACGGCGAGAGCGAGCCAGATCCACGGCGAGCCGAGGCTCGGCGGCTCCGCCAGCGCGATCGCCCGCGCATCGCCCTCCGCCGGCGGCGCGGCGAGGTCTCGCGCCGTGTCGGCGCGCGGCGTCGGAGCCGCCGCCAGCGCGGGCGGCGGTGTGGCGCTGGCCGGCGCGCCTGCCGCCGGAGCGACGGAGCGCGTCCGGTCCGCGGCCTCGGGCCCGACCGTCCCGCGCGCGGCCTGCTTCGACGCGTCCTCGAGGGCCGCGGGCGCGGCGGTCGGCGCGGGAGCGGCGGCCGGCGCGGAGCCCGCGGTGCCCGTCGTGCGCGTCGCGAACTCCATGCCGAAGCGGTAGCCCGACGACAGCGTCGCCGACGCGATGAACAGGAGGACGAACGCGCCGCTCGCGAACGCGCTGAGCGAGCGGAGCGGGCGCAGCCATGACCAGCGCGTCGCGAGCGGCGGGACGAGCCGCGCGGCCGGCCGGGGCGCCGGGAGCGAGGCGATGAGGCGAGCGGTCGCCCGGAGCTCGCCCGATCGCGCCGCGCACTCGCGGCACGCCGCGAGGTGGCGCTCGACCTCGACGCGGCGCTCGGGAGCGAGCTCGCCGTCGAGGAAGGCCGACAGGTCGCGCAGGACGTGGTCCATCTCCTTCTCGAACGTCACGGCGCCGCCTCCGGTTCCGTCATCCCCCGCTCGACCGCCAGCCCCGCGCCACGAGCGCGTTCCGAACCGCGACACGGCCCCGGTGGATGCGGGACTTCACCGTCCCGATCTCGGTCGCGGTGATGCGCGCGATCTCCGCGTAGTCGAATCCCTCGACGTCGCGCAGCAGGAGCGCGGCGCGCTGCTCGGGCGCGATCGCGCGCAGCGCCTCGTCGACGACGCCGACCGCCTCGCGGTCCGCCGCGAGGTCGGCGAGATCGGGGCCGGGCGACGCGGGCTCGGTCCACTGCGGCTCGCCGTCGTCGTCGGGCGGATCGAAGGGCAGCTCGCCCCGCCTCCGCCGCGCGCGCACGACGTCGATCGCGCGGTTCGTCGCGATCCGGAAGAGCCACGCCCGGAACGACGTGCCCTCGAAGGAGCGGATCGACCGCCACGCGGAGACGGACGCGTCCTGGACGACGTCCTCCGCGTCGGGACCGTGTCCGAGGACGCGCGACACGTGCGCGTAGAGACGGTCCGCGTGCGCGACGAGGAGCTCCTCCATCGCGCGGGCGTCACCCGCGCGCGCGCGGCCGATGAGATCGCTTGTTCGGTCGTCTGGTCTCATGCGCTCGACCGCTCGCCTCGCTTACAGTGCGATCGTGGGTGAGGATCGGCGCAGAGTGGTCGTCATCGGCGAGGACGACCAGCCGATCGCGGTATTGCTGCGTGACGCGATCAACGACGAGCCCGGGTACCAGGCCGTCGTGGTCCCGGACGGCGCCCTGTTGCTCGAGACGGTGCGACAGGTGCACGCGGACCTTCTCATCCTCGACATCATGATGCCCGGCCTCAACGGGTTCGAGGTGTTCGACCGCGTGCGGGACGACCCGCTCGTGCGCGATATGCCCGTTCTGTTCGTGAGCGCGGCGACGGGCCAGTTCCAGGGCGAGATCGCCCGCCGCGGCATCTCGGACGTGATCTCGAAGCCGTTCGACCTGAACGACCTCCTCGCGAAGGTACGGGAGGTGTGCCCGCCGGATGGCCGCGCGGCCTGACCGCGCGCGCTGGGCGGAGCACGCGCGGTTCGCGGCGGAGACGGCGGCCGCGATCGGCGACGCGATCGTCGTCGAGAACGTGGGCGTCGTCACGCGGAAGAAGGGACGCGCGAACTTCGCGACGGCGGCCGACCACGCCGCGGAGGAGGCGATCGTCTCCGCGATCGGGCGTCACGACCCGGGCGCGACGGTGCTCGCCGAGGAGACCGCGTACGGGAAGAAGCTGACGCGCGACGCGGAGCGCTTCTGGGTCGTCGACCCGATTGACGGCACGCTCAACTTCAGCCGGTCCTTCCCCTTCTACTGCGTCGCGATCGGCTACGTCGAGGACGGGAAGGTGCGGGCCGGCGCGATCCACGCTCCGCGGACGCGCGAGACGTTCTGCGCGAGCGAGGGCGGCGGCGCGACGCTCGGCCGCGTGCCGATCCGGGTCTCCGACGTCGCGCGCGCGAAGGAGGCCTTCGCGGTCACGAGCCTCGCGTTCGCGTCCGTCTCCAAGCCGGGCTCCCGCTTCGCGATGCTGAACGCGACGTGCGCGCGCCTCCGCGTCGTCGGATCCGCGGCCCTCGAGATCGCCTACGTGGCCGCCGGGCGCTTCGACCTCTTCGTGCACGAGTTCCTCTCGCCCTGGGACATCGCGGCGGCGGGGATCGTGGCTCGGGAGGCCGGCGCGGCCGTCGTGTCGCTCCGGACCGGGAAGGACGCGGCGTGGGACGAGCGCGAGGTGATCGTCGGGAACCCCGCGCTCGTGACGGACGCGCTCGGCGCGATGCCTCTGGTGAGGGGGGCGGGCCGGCGGTCCCATTGACACGGCGCGCACGACCTGCGCATGTGGAGCCGTGCATGCGCCGAGATACCCGCGCATCCGTACGCCTGGCGCCGACGAGGAGTGGACGCCGGCGCTGGCGTACGCGGTCGGGCTCATCGCCACCGACGGGTGCCTGAGCTCGGATCGCAAGACGGTCGCCCAGACGTCGAAGGACAGGGAGCTGCTCGAGATCTTCAGGCGCTGTCTCGGCACCGAGGCGCCGATCGGACGGAACCGGGAGGCGTGGAGGGCGCAGATCATCCATGTCGCGTTCTACCGATGGCTCCTGGGGATCGGGCTCCAGCCCCGGAAGAGCCTCACGCTCGGAGCCCTGCGGGTCCCTGACGCGGTGCTGAGCCACTTCGTGCGCGGAGCGATCGACGGCGACGGGCACATCAGCACGTACATCGCGGTGCCCAACCGGAGCCGCTACCCGGACCACACGTACCGCCGCCTCGCCGTCCGCCTCTTCTCCGGGAGCCGGCCGTTCCTCGAGTGGATGGCGGCGCGGCTCGCGCCCGCGGTCCGTACGACGCCCTGCTGGGCGCGCGCGAGCGCGCGACCGGGCCGCTCTACGAGCTGAAGTTCTCGAAACACGGCGCGCTCGAGCTGCTGCCCTGGATGTACGCGGACTCCGAGGGGATCCGGCTCGAGCGCAAGTGGCGCGTGTGGGTCGGCTACAGCGCGGGATCGCGACCTACAATGTGATCACGCCGGAGTGTCGTAACTGGAAGCCGATCCGGATTCAAGATCCGGTGGGCGCAAGCCCGTGAGGGTTCGAGTCCCTCCTCCGGCACCCGCTAGCGCGCCGGCAGCCTCAGCGTGACGGTCGTTCCCTTGCCCTCTCCCTCGCTCTCGAGCTCGAGCGTCCCGCCGTGCCCCTCCGCCACCACGCGCGAGAAGTAGATCCCGATGCCCATCCCGGCGAACCCGCCGCCGGGCCGCACGAACGGCCGCCGCCCCACGGTCGGCAGCAGCGACCGCACGATCCCCACGCCCTCGTCCTCGATCGTGAGCACGGCCGCGCGGTCGTCGGCCCGCAGCCGCACGCGGACCGCGCCGCCTCGCGGCGAGAACTTCACGGCGTTCCCGATGAGGTCCCACACCACCTGCTCGAGCCGCGTCTGATCGCCGGTCGCCGCGAGCCGTTCGGGCACGGCGACCTCGAAGCGATGGCGTCCCTCTTCGGCCGCCGCATCCACGTACCGCTGCGAGACGTCCCGCACGATCCGCGCGAGGTCGATCTCGGCCAGGTGGAGCTGGAAGGTCCCGCGGCCGGCGCGCGACACCTCGAGGAGGTCGTTGACGAGCGCGTTCATCCGGTCCACCTGGCGTTCGATCGTCGCGAGGTTGCGCTCGAGGGAGCCGATGTCGAGCGCGCCGCCCTCGCGCGAGCGCCGCGTGCGCGAGCGGATGAGCTGCGCGAGAGCCTTGAGCGGCGTGAGCGGGGTCTTGAGCTCATGCGACACGAGCGAGAGGAATTCCTCGCGCTCGCGCGCGGCCTCGACCTCACCCGTCACGTCCTGCACCGCGACGACGAGGCCCGCGACCCGGCCGTCCGGCCCGCGGAGCGGCGCGGCGCGGGACTCGATCACGCCGTCGCGCCCGTCGCTCGGACGACGGAAGCGGAAGCGCGCGGCGCCGCCCTCGCCGCTCCGCGCGACCTCGCCGAGCCACTCCGGCCCGGCCGGCGTGCCGTCCAGGCGCGTGAGCGACAGCACGTCGCGCAGCGCCGCCATGGTCGGGGGGATCTCGCTGATGCCGTAGATCGAGAGGAGCGCCGGGTTCGCGCGGACGATCGAGCCGTCCGCGCGCGCGACGAGCACGCCGGCGTCGAGCGCGTCGATGACCGCCGAGGGCGCGAGCTCGTCGAGCCGGTCTCGCGTCGCCACGCGGCTAGGGCTTCGGCAGGACGACGTCGACCACGCCCGGGCCGACGACGCGAGAGATCTCGTCGGCGAGCTCGGCGGACGGCCGCACGTGGTACTGCGTCGCGAGACGCCGCATGCCGCTCCCGGCGCGCGGGAGCTCGAGGTAGACCGACGCCGGTCCCGCGTGGAGCGAGAGCGCCGCGCTGATGCGGCGGAAGATCTCGCTCGCGCGACCGTAGTCGAACGACTCGCGGAAGCGGATCACGATCTCGCCGCCGTTCCCGTTCGTCGCCTCGGCGACGGGCATCGCCGGGCGCTCCGGAACGTACCGCTTCCGCTTCGCGACGATCCCGCGCAGCTCCTCGGCCTTCTTCTGGATCTCACGCACGCCCACCTCGCTGAAGGGTACGGCCCACTCGGCGAGGAGCTTCGGCTGGTCGTCGCGCTGCTCCACGCGAGCGACGACGAGCACGATCTCATCGGCGTTCCAGACCTGGTGGGTCGCCTCGTACGTCCGGGGGAAGACGGTGACCTCCGTCGAGGCCGTCAGGTCCTCGAGCTGCGCGAAAAGCATGAGCGCCTTCTTCTGGGTGATGTGCTTGCGCGCGCTCGTCACGACCCCGGCGACGATGACCACGTCGTCCCCGGCCTCCTTGAGCTCCGCGAGGTACACGAGGCCTTCCACCGCGCCGATCTGCGCGGACACGGCCTGGAGCGGGTGGTCGGAGACGTAGATCCCGAGGAGCTCCTTCTCCCACGCGAGGAGCTCCTTCTTCGGCGCCTCCTCGCCCTCCATGCGCGCCTCGACGGCGAACGACGTCCCGCCGAGATCGAACAGGCTCACCTGCCCCGAGGCGCGGTCCTTCTGCTCGCGCTGCGCCGTCGCGAGCGTGCCGTCGAGCCGCTCGAGCTGCACCGCGCGCGGGCCGAACGCGTCGCACGCGCCGCACTTGATGAGCGACTCGAGGACGCGCTTGTTGCTGCGCTGGAGGTCGATGCGGGCGCAGAGGTCGTCGAGCGAGCGGAAGGGGCCGCCCGCGGTGCGTGCCGCGACGATGTCCTCGACGGCGCCCTGGCCCACGTTCTTGATCGCCCCGAGGCCGAAGCGGAGCTCCTGGCCCGACACGACGAAGCCCCAGCGCGACGCGTTGATGTCCGGCGGCCGCACCGTGATGCCCATGCGCCGGCACTCGGCGATCGCGATGGCGACCTTCTCGGCGTTGCCCATGTCCGCGGAGAGGTCGGCGGTCATGTACTCGGCCGGGTAGTTCGCCTTGAGGTAGGCGGTCCAGTAGGACACCAGGCCGTAGCCGGCGGTGTGAGCCTTGTTGAACGCGTAGTCGGAGAAGGGGACGAGAATGTCCCACAGCGCCTTGATGGCCGCGTCGGAGAAT
>DASSSF010000101.1:0-31164 GCA_035708565.1 Candidatus Limnocylindria bacterium | reverse complement strand
CCCGTCTCGAGGTCAACGGCGGCCCCGAGCGGCTCGACCTCCCGGACGTGTGGGTGCGGAAGGCGGTCGAGCGCGGCGTGCGCCTCGTCGTGAGCTCCGACGCGCACGCGATCGAGGAGCTCGACTACATGTCGAACGGCGTGGGCGTGGCGCGGCGCGGCTGGTGCGGGCCGGGGAGCGTGGAGAACACGATGGGGCTCGATGCGCTCCTGAGCCTCCGGCGGAAGCGGCACCGTTGACGACGCGCCACTGGGTCGTGCGCGGGCGCGTGCAGGGCGTGAACTTCCGCGCGGCGACGCGCGACCGCGCCCGGACGCTCGGGCTCGAGTGCCAGGTCTGGAACCGCGACGACGGCGGCGTCGAGTGCGTCGCCGAGGGCGACGAGAGCCGCCTCGAGCAGCTCGAGCGCTTCTTGCACCGCGGTCCCTCGCTCGCGGAGGTCGAGTCGGTGGAGCGCGTCTCCGGCTAGTGCGGTCTCGCCGCGTCGTCGTCCGACGCGGAGCGCGCGCGCCCGAGGCCCTCGGCGATGGTCGCTTCGGTCACGGCCTTCGCGACGGCCGGCACCACCGCGGCGTCGAACATCGAAGGGAGGATGTACTCGGTCGAGCGCACGTTCGCGGGCACCACCGCGGCGAGCGCGTCGGCGGCCGCGATCTCGATGCGCTTGCTCACGCCCCTCGCGCGCGCGTCCAGCAGCCCGCGGAAGACGCCGGGGAACGCGAGCGAGTTGTTCACCTGGTTCGGGAAGTCGCTGCGGCCCGTGGCCATGACGTCGACCTCGCCCTCCGCCTCGAGCGGGTCGATCTCCGGGACCGGGTTCGCGAGCGCGAACACGATCCGGGGCCGCGCCATGAGCCGGACCATGTCCACGGTCACCGTCTTCGGGCCGGAGAGCCCGATGAGCACGTTCGCCCCGCGCATCGCGTCCGTGAGCTTGCCGCGGCACGTCGGGGCGCCGAGCTCCTCGAGCATCGCGCGCTTCTCCGGATTGAGGTCGGCGCGGTCCGGTGTGAGGACGCCCTGGCGGTCGCACAGCACGACATCGTGGACGCCCGCGACGTGCAGCAGGTGGGCCGTCGCGATGCCCGCCGCGCCGGCGCCGTTGATGACGACGCGCAGGTCCGCGAGGTCCCTCCCGACGACGGCCGCCGCGTTCCGCAGGCCCGCCAGCACGACGATCGCAGTGCCGTGCTGGTCGTCGTGGAAGACCGGGATCTCGAGGCGCTTCCGGAGCTCGCGCTCGATCTCGAAGCAGGACGGCGCGGCGATGTCCTCGAGGTTGATCCCGCCGAAGCCGGGGGCGATCGCGACGACCGTGTCGATGACCTGCCGCGGCGTTCGCGCGTCGATCACGAGCGGGATGGCGTTGATCTTCGCGAACTCGGAGAAGATGAGCGCCTTGCCCTCCATCACGGGCAGCGCCGCGAGCGGCCCGATGTCGCCGAGGCCGAGGACGGCCGTGCCGTTCGAGACCACGGCGACGGAGTTCCGCCGCATCGTGAGCGCCCACGAGCGCTCGTTGTCGTCGGCGATCGCGCTCGAGACGCGGCCCACGCCCGGCGTGTACACGAGCGACAGGTCGTCGCGCGTCCGGACCTGCACGCGGCCCTTCACCTCGACCTTGCCGCCGAGGTGGAGCAGGAAGACGCGGTCGGAGACGGCACGGACGTTGATGCCGTCGAGCGCCTGCAGCGCCGTGGTCAGCCGGCGTCCGGTCTCCTCGTCGGGCGCGTCGACCGTGACGTCGCGCACGTGCACGTCCGGCGTGGCTTCGACGAGGTCGATCGCGCCGAGGCTGCAGCCGAGCTCTCCGACGGCGACCGCCACGCGCGCGAACATCCCGGGACGGTTCGCGATCTCGAGGCGGTAGATGAGGCGGTGCGCCGGCGTGAGGACCGGAAGCGTTCGCACGTCAGCGGCGCCGGCGGCGCTCCGCCCTCGGGATGTACCGGAGGCGACGCTGCTCGCGCGCCCACGCGGCCTCGCGCGGGGGCAGCCAGAGGCCGTACATGTACACGAGGATCGCGACGTTGACGGCGAGGGACAGCGGGATCAGCCAGAACGGCGTCTTCGCGATGAGCAGCACGAGGATCCAGATGAGGAAGAGCACGTTCGTCCACATCGCCCACGGACGGAGGAGGCGCTCG
This sequence comes from Candidatus Limnocylindria bacterium, assembly GCA_035708565.1. Lineage (GTDB taxonomy): Bacteria > Chloroflexota > Limnocylindria > P2-11E > P2-11E > JACDAF01. The sequence continues at coordinate 29,017 of DASSSF010000101.1, read as the reverse complement.
TCGGGCGCGACGGTGCCGCGCTGCCTCCAGTAGTACCAGGCGACGTTCGCGGCGATCGCGGCGAAGGCCGCGACGGCGAGCGGCCAGTAGTAGCGGGAGGCCGGGTCGAAGGGGTCTGAGAGCCTTCTCAGGATGTGCTCGAGGTCGATCATCGCGGGAGTTCGATGTTAGGTGTTCCGGGCGGACCGCGTTCGACGCGACCTATACTGCGCGCCGAACCCCCTCCAAGGAGTCGCCGTGCGAGCTCTCCTGTCCGTATCCGATCCGACCGGGCTGCCCGCGTTCGCGCGCGGGCTCTGCGACCTGGGATGGCAGCTCGTCGCCACCGACGGCACGCGCGCCGCGCTCGCCGCCGAAGGCGTCGAGGCCGCGAGCGTCGAGGACCTGACGGGCTCGCGCTCGCTTCTCGGCGGCCGCGTGAAGACGCTCCATCCGAGGATCCATGCCGGGATCCTCGCGAAACGCGCCGACGCGGACCACCGCGCCGACCTCGAGCGCGAGAAGATCGAGCCGATCGACCTCGTCGCCGTGAACCTCTACCCGTTCATGGAGGCCGCGGCGAAGGGCGTCGTGGGCGACCAGCTCCTCGAGCTCATCGACATCGGCGGCGTCGCGCTCCTGCGCGCCGCGGCCAAGAACCACCTCGACGTGATCGTCGTCTCGTCGCCCGAGCGGTACGACGCGATCCTCGAGGAGCTCCGCGCGCGCGGCTCGCTGTCGACGGAGACGCGGCGGATCCTCGCGGCCGAGGCGTACGCGCACACGGCGGCGTACGACGCGGCCGTCGCCGGGCGGCTCGGCGCGAATGCGGGCGTCACGTTCCCGGACGAGCTCGTGCTCTCGCTCCGGAAGGTGCGCGACCTGCGCTACGGCGAGAACCCCCACCAGCAGGCCGCGTTCTACGCCCTCCGCGGAGAGACGGGCGCGATGACGAGCGCCGAGCAGCTCCACGGGAAGGCGACGAGCTTCAACAACATGCTCGACGTCAACGCCGCCTGGCGGATCGTCGGCGACTTCCCGCAGCCGACCGTCGCGATCGTGAAGCACGGGAACCCGTGCGGCGTCGCGTCCGACACGACCATCGACAAGGCGTACGGCCGCGCGTTCCTCGCGGACACCGTCTCGGCGTTCGGCGGCATCGTCGGCGCGAACCGCGTCGTGAACGCGGACCTCGCGCGTGCGATGCGCGATACGTTCTACGAGGCGATCATCGCCCCCGGGTACGCCGACGACGCGCTGCCGCTCCTGCGCGAGCGGAAGAACCTCGAGATCCTCGTCGTCCCCGGCTCCGACCCCAAGCGCCGCCCCGATCGCGGCGCGCTCGACCTGCGGCGCGTCTCGGGCGGTCTCCTCGTGCAGACGCCCGACGAGTCCGCGCCGGACGAATCCAACTTCAAGGTCGTCACCGAGCGTCACCCGACGCTCGAGGAGCTCACCGACCTGATCTTCGCGTGGCGGTGCGTGCGGCACGTCACGAGCAACGCGATCGTCCTCGCGAAGGGCCTCGCGACCGTCGGCGTCGGCCCGGGCCAGGTCTCGCGGGTCGTCGCCGTCGACACCGCGGTGCGGAAGGCGGGGGAGAACGCGCGGCTCGCGGTGATGGCCTCGGACGCGTACTTCCCGTTCCCCGACGGCATCGAGGTCGCGGCACGCGCCGGCGTGACCGCGATCATCCAGCCGGGCGGCTCGCTACGCGATCAGATGATGATCGATACGGCCGACCGCCACCGCATGGCGATGCTGTTCACGGGGCGCCGCCACTTCAAGCACTAGCGAGGCGCGTGGGGGCCTGTTAGGCCCCCTTCGGCCTCTTCGCGATCGTGTTCCAGCCCGCGCTCCGGCGCTCGGGCTCGTCGAGCCGGCGGTGGTGGTACTCGTGCGCGGCGACCTCGTGCTCCGTCCGGCGAGCGCTCGCCGCCTGGAGGGCTACGAGGGAGCCGTCCGTCGAGCTGAAGACCTCACGGCACGGGGTGAACCGGCAGGGGAACCCGCCGGACCTCATGCCGCGGTGACCTTCTCTGCGTGCTCCTTGTTACGGCGGGGGTCCATGCCCTTCTCGTAGGTCACCGACTGACCCTCGCGAAGGCTCTCGAATCCGCCCCCCTGGACCTGCGAGCGGTGGAAGAAGATCTCCGTGCCGTCCGCCTGCGAGATGAACCCGAAACCGCGGTCGCTGACCAGCTTCTTGATCGTGCCCGTTGCCACTTCGTCGTCCTCCTGTAGTGCGCGAACACCTAGTGTGCGCCTTTCGGACGGTCAGCGCGAGGGGGGATCTTGCGGCGAGCGAGCGCTGGCTCAGAGTTCGAAGTAGCGGAACGCCTCGGCGTACGCGATGCCCCAGGCCCGGCCGGTCGCGGCGGCGAAGCCCCGCATCCGCTCCGAGAGGGCCTTCCGGTCGCGCACCTGGCTCCGGTGCGAGGTGATCGCGCGGATCTTGCGGTCGATCGTGGGCGTGATGTCAGACCAGACGTTCGGCTCGCTCGTCCCGAACAGCATGAGGCGCGAGATGCGGTGGTGCGTCAGCCCGTTCGTGAGCTGGTCCCTGAAGAACAGGTGGTCGCGCGCCGCGATGAGCGCGTCGAGCCCGGTCCAGCCGGCGACGCGGTGGTCGGGATGCATCTGGTACGCGCGCCAGGGATCCTGCGTGATCAGGAGGTTCGGCTTGTGCTCCCGGATGACGCGCGTCACCTCGCCCACGAGCGACTGCGAGCGCACGAGCTCGCCGTCCTGGTGCCGCAGGAACACGAGCTCCTTCGCGCCCACGACCTTGCCGGCGGCGCGCTGCTCGCGCTCGCGCGTGCGCGCCAGCGCCTCGGGGTCCATGTCCGGGTCGTGCGTGCCCTTCTGCCCGCTCGTGAGGAGGCAGTAGGTGATGTGCACGCCGGCGTCCGCCCACTGCGACAGCGTCCCCGAGCAGCCGAAGTCGACGTCGTCCGGATGCGCGAACACGGCCATGGCGCGCCTCGGGAGGACGAAACGCTCGGGCATCAGGCCTCCACGAGCGTGCGGCGCTGCTCGAGCACCGCGTCGTACAGCTCGAGGATGCGCGATCCCACGCCCGACCACGTGAACCGCTCCGCCCGGCTGCGCGCGCCGTGCGCGAGGTGCATGCGCAGGCGGTGGTCGGTGAGCACGCGGGCGATCGCGGTCGCGAGCGCCCTGTGGTCGCCCGCGGGGACGAGCAGCCCCGACTCGCCGTCCTCGATCACGGTCTGGAGCCCGCCGACCCGCGTGGCGACGACGGGCGTGCCGCACGCCATCGACTCGAGCGCGACGAGCCCGAACGACTCGGTGAGGGACGGGACCGCGCACACGTCCGCCGCGGCGTAGTAGAGCGCGAGCCGCTCCTGCTCGCGCGATCCGACGAAGTCGACGTTCGCCTCGAGGCGGTGCTCGTGCACGAGCCGGCGCAGCTCATCGACCTTCTCCGTCTCCGCCTCGCCGGCCCCGGCGTCGAGGGCGCCGCCCACGACCACGAGGCAGACGTCGCCGCGGAGGTCGGGCCGGTCGCGGAACAGCTGGCCGAGCGCGCGGAGGAGCACGTCGATCCCCTTGATCTGCTCGATGCGGCCGACGAAGAGGACCAGGCGCTCGCACTGGTCGCGTCCGATGGCCTCGCGCGCGTCCGCCTGCCGGATCGGGCGGAAGACCTGCGGGTCGACGCCGCACGGCACGATCCAGATGCGCCGGTCGTCCGCGTCATAGAGGTCGCGGAGCTCCGCCGCCTCGATCTCGCTCGCCGCCACGACCGCCGCGGACGAGGCGACCGCCCGGCGCTCGATCTCGATCCGGATGTCGCTCTCGGCGTCGACGTCCTCGTCGAGCACCTCGCGCTTCACGAGGCCGAGGGTGTGGAACATCTGCACGACAGGCACGCCCCAGACGGGTGCGATCCGGCGCGCGACGTCCGCGGACAGCCAGTAGTGCGAGTGGATGAGGTCGTACCGCGTGCCTTCGGCGCGCGCGTGCGCGAGCACGCTCGCGGTGAACTCCTCGAGCCGCCCGTAGACGTCCATCTTCGGGAGGTAGCCGATCGGGCCCGACTCGATGTGGATGACGCGAGCCGTCGGCGCGAGCTGCTGGATCCGCGGATCGTGCGGCTCGCGCCAGCGCGTGAAGATGTCGACGTCGACCCCCCGCGTCCCGAGGTCGCGCGCGAGCTCGCGCACGTACACGTTCATGCCTCCGGAGTCGCGGCCGCCGAGCCGCGCGAGCGGGCAGGCGTGGACCGACAGCATCGCGACCTTCACGGCGTCGCCTCGAGGCGCTCGAGGACGCGGTCCTTCCCGCCGAGGTCGTACTTGTAGCGCTCGTCGCCGCGCAGCACGTCGTACGTGCCGAGGCCGGCCAGGATGGCGGAGCGGATGTCGTAGGCGTGCGCCGCGAGCCCGACCGCGAGGTCCCGGAAGCGCGGGTCGTACGCGGAGTTGTACGAGGCCAGCGTGCCGCCGTAGACGAAGCCGAACGTGACCGCCGCGATCTCGCCGTCGACCCGCACGGTGCCGAGGTGGAGGCGCCCGAGGGGCGCGAGCGCCGCCGCGACCCGCCGGAAGTACGACTCCATCGCGGCGGTCATGAACGCGCCCTTCCGGCCCGGCGCGAGGCGGTGGAGCGCGAAGAACCGCTCGAGGACGGCACCCGCCTCGTCCGCGCGTGCAGGGCGCGCCTCGACGTGGCCGGCGTTGTCGAGACGGCGCAGCTTCCGGCGCAGCTCGTGACGCTCGACGCGCGGCAGCGACGCGACGTACGCCTCGAACGTCTCCGGCAGCCCGATGTACGGCGAGGTGTCCTGGCGCGAGCGCGTCACCGACCAGCCGGCCCGGGAGAGGCGCTCCGCGACCAGCTCGAGCGTGGGCGCGTCCTCCGGCACGAGCTCGAGAGAGACGCGCGGCGGCGCGGCGCGGACGAGCCACTCGGCGAACGCGCCGGCGACCTCGCGCTCCGTGCCGGCCGGCGCGAGGACGTCCTGGAGGTCGCTCTCGGGCCCGCCCGCGAAGCGGAGCGTGCCGTCGTCGTCGCGCGCGAGCGGGACGATCCCGTACGGCGGGTCGCCCACGGCGAGCGTGACCGGCCGCCCGTGGTGCGCGCGCGCGAGGCCGAGCCACTCGGGCGTCAGGAAGATCGTCGGCCGCGCGCGCCGCGCCGCGAGCGCGGCCCAGACGTCGCGGATGGCGTCGGGATCGTGCTCGGCACAGGCGATCTCGGCCCCCGCGAGCGGCATCTAGGCCCGAGTCTATTGGCGCATCGCGAATGTCGCGCGCGCGACAGAATGCGCCGGTGCGCGTCCTCATCGCCCCGCAGTCCTTCAAGGGGAGCCTCGACGCGGTCGCCGTCGCCGCGGCGATCGCGCGCGGGATCCGCGCGGTGTGGCGCGACGCGGAGTGCGACGAGCTGCCGCTCGCGGACGGGGGCGAGGGCACGGTGCGCGCGCTCGTGCGCGCGACCGGCGGCGAGCTGCGCCGGACGCGGGTGCACGATCCGCTCGGACGCGAGATCGACGCCGAGTGGGGCCTCCTCGGCGACCGCCGTACGGCCGTGGTCGAGATGGCGGCCGCGAGCGGCCTCCCGCTCCTGCGCCCGGAGGAGCGCGATCCGCGCGTGACGAGCACGCGTGGCACCGGCGAGCTCATCCTCGCCGCCGCGGCATCGGGCGCCGAGCGGATCGTGGTGGGGATCGGCGGGAGCGCGACGAACGACGGCGGCGCCGGCATGGCGCGCGCGTTCGGCTACCGGCTCCTCGACCGCGACGGCAAGGAGCTCCCCGAGGGCGGCGCGGCGCTCGCGCGGCTCGCGCGCGTCGAGGGCCAGACCGACCCGCGGCTCGTGCGTCCGGCGATCGAGGTCGCCTCCGACGTCACCAACCCGCTCCTCGGGCCCGCGGGCGCGAGCGCGGTGTACGGCCCCCAGAAGGGCGCGACGCCGGAGATGGTGCGCGAGCTCGACGCTGCGCTCGAACGCTTCGCCGACGCGGTCGAGCGGTTCGTCGGCCGGAACGTGCGCGATGTCCCGGGAGCCGGAGCCGCGGGCGGCCTCGGCGCCGGGCTCATCGCGTTCCTCGACGCGCGCCTGCGGTCCGGCGCGGAGCTCGTCCTCGAGACGGGGAAGTTCGCGGAGCGCGTCCGGCGCGCCGATCTGGTCGTGACGGGCGAGGGCCGCATGGACGCGCAGAGCGCGTTCGGCAAGCTCACGCAGGCGGTGACGAAGGCGGCCGCCGCCGCGGGCGTGCCGGTCGTCGCGGTCGTCGGCGGGCTCGCGCCCGGCCACGAGGCGCTGTTCGCGAGCGGGCTCCGCGCGATCGAAGTGGTCACCGATCGGCCGATGACGCTCGAGGACGCGATGCGCGACGCGGACGCGCTCGTCGCACGCGCCGCGGAGCGCCTCGCTCGCGCCGTGCAGGTCGGCGCGGAAACGACTAGCGTGCGGCGCGGATGATCGAGCGCGCCACCGCACGCACGCCGACGCTCGAGCTCGTGCGCATCACCGAGGCCGGCGCCATCGCCGCCGCGCACTGGATGGGCCACGGCGACAACAAGCACGCCGACGGCGCCGCGGTCGAGGCGATGCGCAAGGCCATGGACCAGGTCTCGTTCAACGGGAAGATCGTCATCGGCGAGGGCGAGCGCGACGAGGCGCCGATGCTGTTCATCGGCGAGAAGGTCGGGCGCGGGGACGGCGGCGAGGTGGACATCGCGGTCGACCCGCTCGAGGGCACGAATCTCGTCGCGAAGGGTCACTCGAACGCGATCTGCGTCATGGCGGTGTCGGAGCCGGGCGGGCTCCTCCACGCGCCCGACACGTACATGGACAAGCTCGTCTGCGGCCGGCCCGCGCGCGGGAAGGTCGACCTCGACCGGCCGGTGAAAGAGAACCTCAAGATCATCGCGGAGTCGCTCAACCGCGAGATCGACGACCTCACCGTGATCGTCCTCGACCGGCCGCGCCACGAGACGCTCATCGCGGACATCCGCGCGGCGGGCGCGCGCATCAAGCTCATCGACGATGGCGACGTCATCGCCGGCATCACGGCCATCGTCGGCGGCACCAACGTCCACGCGCTCATGGGTATCGGCGCCGCGCCCGAGGGCGTGATCACCGCGGCGGCGGTGCGGTGCGTCGGCGCGGAGATGCTCGGGCGGCTCAAGTTCCGCAACGACGAGGAGCGTCGGCGCGCCAAGAAGATGGGCATCACCGACGAGAACAAGGTCTACCGGGCCGAGGACCTCGCGAGCGGCCAGGACCTGCGCTTCGTGGCGACCGGCGTGACCGACGGCGAGATGCTTCGCGGCGTGCGGTTCTTCAACCGCGGCATCCGGACGCAATCGATCGTCCTCGACCACACGATGGGGAAGATGCGCTTCATCGACTCCACCCACTTCGAGGACCCGAACGACCCGCCGGTGGTGCGCCTCTCCTAGAAGGAGATCTCGCGGAAGCGGTCGTGCGCGCAGGGCGACAGCACGAAGCGGACGCGGTCGCCCTGCACGCGCCGGAGCTCCGTGCAGCGCACCGTCGCGGTCCCCTGGTAGCCGAACTTGTCCCTCGAGTCGACCTCGACGACGAGCCCATCCGGAGCGGTCGTGACCGCGTACGTGATCGGGTCGCCCTCGATCGTCAGGAGCGTCGTCGTGAAGCGGGCTCGCGAGCCGCGCCCGTGCTCGTCCGCGAGGCACGTCCGCGCGCGCTCGTCGTAGCCCTCGCCGTGCCCGTACAGCTCGCGGCCGCAGTCGAGGACGTGGACGGGCCCGCCGTAGCCGCCGGCGCACGACGCGACGGCGAGGAGGCCGAGGACCGCCCCGGCAGCGCGCACGGCTACGCCGCCGCCCCCTCCGCCGCGCGCACGACGTTCCGGACGAGCAGCGCGGTGGTCACCGTCCCGAGGCCGCCCGGCACGGGGCTGTACGCCTCGACCACGGACGCGATCCCCTCGTCCGCGTCCCCGACGATCCCGCTCGGCGTGACGTTGATCCCCGCGTCGATCACGACGGACCCGGGCGAGACCATCTCCGGCGTGAGGAAGCCGGGCTTCCCGACCGCGACCACGACGACGTCCGCGTCGCGCGTGTGGCGAGCGAGCTCGCGCGTGCGGCTGTGCGCGAGCGTGACGGTCGAGTCGGCGAGGAGCAGCAGGTTCGCGAGCGGCCGGCCCACCACCATGCTGCGGCCGACGATCGTCACGCGCGCCCCCGCGAGCGGCACCTCGTAGTAGCGGAGGAGCTCGACCGCGGCCTCCGCCGTGGACGGCACGAAGCGCGGGCGCCCGTCCATGAGGCGCCCGGCGGAGAGCGGATGCTGGCCGTCCACGTCCTTCGTCACGGGGATCCGCTCGTCCATCGAGACGTCGCCGAGCGGCGGGGGCAGCGGCGTGAGCAGGATGACGCCGTGGACCGCGCGGTCGGCGCCGAGCGCGTCGAGCTTCGCGCCGAGGTCCGCCTCGGCCGTGCCCTTCGGAAGCGTCTCGAGCCGCACCGCGACGCCTGCGTTCTTTCCGGCGCGCTCGAGCCGCGACGCGTACGTGCGCGCCGCCGGGTCGTTCCCGACCTCGACGACGGCGAGCGTCGGCCGTACGCCGCGGCGCGCGAGCGCCCGCGCCGCCTCCTCCGTCGCCGCCGCGATCCGCTCGGCCACGGGGCGGCCGTGGAGGATCCGCGCCACCGCTAGCGGGCGATCCGCGACTCGACGAGCTGGAGGACGCGCGCACGCACGGCGTCCGCGCCGTCGAGCGTGCGGTCGAGGTCGAGGGAGAGCGCCTTCACCTGGTCGGCGTCCTTGAGGGACGCGAGGTTGATCATCACGTTGAGCGCCGCTCCGCGGAGCGCCGCCTCGGCCATGAGCGCGCCGACGCCGATGTCGCTCACCGCGGTCGCCGGCGCCGTGTCGACGGCGCGCTCGCACGCGTCGAGGAGCCGCCGGCTCGCGCGCGCGATCTCGAGCGGCACGCGCGCCGCCACGAGGAGCGCCGCCTGCATGCGCTCGGTGCGCGCCCGCTTCTCGTCGTCCGTCGCTCTCGGCAGCTTCATCGCCACGGCGACCTGGGCGAACGCGGCGCTGTCCTCGTCGACGAGGCGGAGGAGGTCCCCGCGGAGCGCGTCGAACGCGGCGACCGCGTCGGCGTGCTCGGCTGGCGCCTTCTTCGACGCGATCCGGCCGACCATCGCGCCGAGCGCCGCGCCGAGCGCGCCCGCGTAGGCGGCCGCGCTGCCGCCGCCCGGGACGGGCCGCTCCGAGGCGAGGTCGTCCGCGAAAGCGCGGAGGGTCAGGTCGGCAAGGCGTTCGGCCACGGCAGGGCGAGCGTAGCCGCCTTCGGATCCGTACTACGTGGGCCACCCGCGCCGCTGCGCGGCTCGGCGACCGTCCTGCTCCTTCGCCTTCGGCTCCGTAGTAGCATCGGCGCACCTCGCACGCGCTTTCATCACGACAGGGTGAGGGACACGGCCCGACGACCCCTGGGCGACCGGCGGAGTCCCGCTCGGTGCCACATCCGGCCCCACGAGGGAAAGATGAGAGAGAGGCACCACGTCCGCGCATGAAGACCACGGTCATCGGCGCCTTCCCCAAGATCTCCGACGAGCCCGGCGGACAGCAGCTGCGCACGGCGCTCCACAAGCACGACCGCGGCGAGATCGACGATGCCGGCCTCGACGCCGCCTACGACGCGACGACCCGCGCCGCCATCGCGGAGCTCGAGGAGGCGGGGGTCGACGTCGTGAACGACGGGCAGATCCGCTGGGACGACCTCTTCGCGCCGTTCGCGCGCGCCTGGAGCGGCGTCCGGCGCGGCCCGCTCGAGCGCTACTACGACAACAACACCTACTTCCGCCAGCCCGAGGTCTCGGGCACGATCTCGTCCGACGGCCGGACGCTCGCGCGCGACTGGGGTCTCGCGCGCTCGGTGGCGCGGCACGAGCTGAAGGCCGCGGTGTGCGGACCGCTCACGTTCGCGACGCTCGCCGTGAACACGCATTACCGCTCGCTCGAGGACCTCGTCCTGGCCACCGCTGACGCCCTCGCGACGGAGGTAGCCGCCCTCGGGAAGGCCGGCGCGACGCTGGTGGACGTCGAGGACCCCGCGCTCGTCGCGCTCCCGCAGCACGTCGAGCTCGCGCGCGAGGCGTACCGGCGGATCGCCGCGGCGGGCGTGCCGATCGCCGTGCAGGCGTACTTCTTCCCGGCCGACCGCGTGCTCGAGTCGCTCGCGTCGTTCCCGGTCGCGCAGGTCGGCCTCGACGTCCGCAGCCGCGACACCACGGTCCTGCGCCGGCTCGACGCGATCAAGGACCGCACCGTCGTGCTGGGCGTCGTCGACGCCCGCAACACGAGGATCGAGACCGAGCGCGAGATCGCGCAGACGATCGAGGACGCCCTCAAGCTCGTCCCGGCGGAGCGGCTCTGGGTCGCGCCGACGACCGGCCTCGAGTACCTGCCGCACGACGTCGCCACCGCCAAGCTCCGCGCGCTCATGTCGGCGGCGCGCTCGGCCGGAGGGGTCCCCGCATGACGGACCAGACGCTGCTCACGACCACCGTCGGCTCGTTCGGCAAGCCCGACTACCTCCAGAAGGCGCGGAACCAGCACGCGAAGGGGAAGCTCGACCGCGCGGAGCTCGAAGAGCTCGAGAAGAAGGCGACCGAGGAGTGGATCCGCGTCCAGGAGCAGCTCGACCTCGACATCCTCGTGGACGGCGAGATGTACCGCGGCGACATGATCGCGTTCTTCGCCGAGAACATGGAAGGCTGGAAGATCGGCGGCCTCGTGCGCTCGTACGGGAACCGCTACTACCACAAGCCGATCATCGCGGGGAAGGTCGCGCGCCCGAGGCCCTGGACGGTCGACTGGTGGCGCTACGCGCAGTCGCTCACCGACCGTCCCGTGAAGGGCATGCTCACCGGCCCATACACGCTGCTCGACTGGTCGTACAACGAGGCGTACAAGACGCGGCGCGACGCCGCGCTCGCGCTCGCCGAGGTCGTGCGCCAGGAGGCGGAGGACCTGCAGGCGGCAGGGGCCCGGTACATCCAGATCGACGAGCCGGCGATCCACGCGCGCCCCGAGGAGATCGACATCGCGATCGAGGCGATGGGGATCGTCACGCAGAACCTCAAGGCGAAGACGATCTCGCACATCTGCTACGGCGACTTCGCCGCGATCTACCCGCAGGTGCTCGAGCTTCCCGTGGACCAGCTCGACCTCGCGCTGGCGAACTACGGCTACCGCTGGCTCGACCTCATGGACCGCCACCCGTTCACGAAGGAGATGGCGATCGGCATCGTCGACGTGCACAAGCACGAGCTCGAGAGCGTCGATGAGGCCGCCGCAGGCATCCGCAGGGGGCTGAAGTACGTGAGCGCGGACCGGCTCCTGCCGCATCCCGACTGCGGCCTCAAGACGCGGCCGGTCGAGGAGTCGATCGCGAAGTGCCGCGTCGTCGTCGAGGCGGCGAAGCTCGTGCGGAAGGAGCTCGCGGCCGTCCCCGCATGACGAGCGACACCGCGGAGGTCACCGACCTCCTCCAGCACCTCATCCGCAACGCGTGCGTGAACGACGGCACGCCGGCGTCCGGCAACGAGGACCGCAGCGTGTCCACGCTCCGTGCGTACCTCGAGCCCGCTGGAGCGGAGGTCGCGACGTTCGCCGAGCTGCCCGGCCGCGGCAACCTCGTCGTCCGCATCGAGGGCACCGACGCGAAGGCGCCGTCGCTCCTCCTCATGGGGCACACCGACGTCGTGCCGGCGAACCCCGCCGGCTGGCGCCACGACCCGTTCGGCGGGGAGATCGTCGACGGCGAGATCTGGGGCCGCGGGGCGGTCGACATGCTGAACATCACCTCCTCGATGGCGGTCGCGCTCAAGCGGCTCCTCACGGAGCGCTGGCGCGGCCGCGGCACGCTCATCTACCTCGCGGTCGCCGACGAGGAGGCGCTCGGCTCGCACGGCGCGGGCTGGCTCACCGACCACCACTGGGACGCCATCGGCGCGGACTTCGTGCTGTCCGAGAGCGGCGGCGTCCGCTACGGGATGACGCGCGAGGGCGCGGGCCACCGCGTGGGGATCACCGTCGCCGAGAAGGGCACGCAGTGGTCGACCATCCGCGTGACGGGGACGCCCGGCCACGGCTCGGCGCCGTACGGGATGGACAGCGCGGTCGTGAAGGCCGCGGCGGTCGTCCAGCGCATCGCCGCGTACCGCCCGCCCGTGCGGATCGGCGAGGTGTGGCGCGGGTTCGTGCGCGGCATGGCCTTCCCGGAGGAGGTGGAGCGCGCCCTCGTGAGCGAGCGGCTCGACGACGCGCTCCCGACGCTGCCGGTGGGGCTCGCGAAGATGGCGCACGCGTCGACGCGCACGACGTTCGCGCCGAACGTGCTGCGCGGCGGCACGAAGACGAACGTCATCCCGGACGACGCGATCGTCGAGGTGGACATCCGGACGCTGCCCGGCCAGAGCCCGGCCGACGTACGCGCGCTCCTCCGCGACGCGATCGGCGACCTGTGGGATCAGGTCGAGGTCACCGACAGGGAGAACACCTCGACCGCCTCGAGGTTCCCGACGCCGCTCTCCGACCTCCTCGGGAAGGTGTCGTCCTCGCTCATCCCCGGCGCGACCCTCGTGCCGGCGATCGCCGTGGGTGGGACGGACAACCGGTTCTTCAGGCGGAAGGGATCGACGGCCTACGGCTACGCGCTCTTCAGCCCGCAGGTCACATTCGAGAAGTTCCGCTCGATGTTCCACGGCAACGACGAGCGCGTCGATCCGGAGTCGCTGCGGCTCTCGACGGAGCTCTGGTACCGCGTCGCGAAGGAGTTCCTCGCCTAGGGCCTGACGGCAGCCGCTCGCCCGCATCGACCTCCCCCTAGCATCCGCGCCGCATGCCGATCGAAGCCGACGTCGCGATCGTCGGGGCCGGGCTCGCCGGCCTCGTAGCGGCGTGCGAGGCCGCGGACGGGGGGAGGAGCGTCGTCGTGCTCGAGCAGGAGCCCGAGGCGAGCCTCGGAGGCCAGGCGTTCTGGTCCCTCGGCGGCCTGTTCATGGTCGACACGCCCGAGCAGCGGCGTCTCCGCATCCGCGACTCGCACGACCTCGCGCTCGCCGACTGGATGCGCGCGGCGGCCTTCGACCGCGCCGAGGACGACATGCCGCGGCTCTGGGCCGAGGCGTACGTCGCGTTCGCCTCCGGGGAGATGCGGCCGTGGCTCCGTGACCGTGGTCTGCGCTGGTTCCCGGTCGTCGGCTGGGCCGAGCGCCGCTGGAACTCCGTCCCGCGCTTCCACCTCACCTGGGGTACGGGTCCCGGCGTGCTCGAGCCCTTCGTGCGTGGCGCGCGCGAGCGCGGCGTGCGCGTGCTGCACCGCCACCGCGTCGGCGAGATCACGACGAGCGGCGGAAGGGTCGACGGCGTGCGCGGCGAGGTGCTCGAGGCGTGCATCGTCGAGCGTGGCCGTGCCTCGCCGCGCACGGCGGTCGGCGAGTTCGCCGTGCGCGCCGGCGCGGTCATCGTCACGTCCGGCGGGATCGGCGCCGATCACGACCTCGTGCGTGCGCACTGGCCCACGCGCCTCGGCCCGGCGCCCGCCGCGCTTCTCTCCGGCGTGCCGGAGCACGTGGACGGCCGCGGCATCAAGGTCGCGGAGCGTGCGGGAGCCCACGTCATCGGGCGCGACCGGATGTGGCACTACGTCGAGGGCGTGGCGAGCGTGACGCCGATCTGGCGCGCGCACGGCATCCGCATCCTCCCGGGGCCGTCGTCGCTGTGGGTCGACGCGACGGGACGCCGCCTGCCCGCGGCGCTGTATCCGGGCGCCGACACGCTCGGCACGCTCGCGCACCTCGGCTCGCTCGGCTACGACCACTCGTGGTTCGTGCTGACGTACCCGATCGTGCGCCGCGAGTTCGCGCTGTCGGGCTCCGAGCAGAACCCCGACCTCACCGGCAGGAGCTGGCGTCTCGTGCTCGCCAGGCTGCGGGGTGCGCCCGCGCCGGTGCGCGCGCTCATGGAGAAGGGCGTCGACTTCATCGTCGAGCCGGACCTGCCCGCGCTCCTGCGCCGGATGCGCGATCTCTCGGGCGGCTTCCTCGAGGCGGACAGAGTCGCGCGCGCGATCGCGGAGCGCGACGCCGCCGTGAAGGACGCGAGCGACGAGCAGGGCGCGGCGATCCGCCGCGCGCGCGAGCTCGTCGGCGAGCGGATCGTGCGGGTCGCGCGGCCCCATGCGCTGACGGATCCGAAGGCGGGCCCGCTCATCGCCGTGCGGCTGCGCGTGCTCACGCGCAAGACGCTCGGCGGCATCCGCACGGACCTCTCGGCGAGGGTGCTCCGCGAGGACGGCGGCGCCGTGCCCGGGCTCTACGCGGCGGGCGAGGCCGCCGGGTTCGGCGGTGGCGGGATGCACGGGTACCGCGCGCTCGAGGGGACGTTCCTCGGCGGGTGCATCTTCTCCGGGCGTGCGGCCGGCCGCGCGGCGGGTACGGGCTAGCGCCAGGCGACCGGCAGCACCTCGACCGCGCCGTCGATGCCCTTGAGCGTCACGGAGCGCGGCGCGCCCGCGGCGAACGCGGCGCCGCCGGCGTCGAACGTCGCGCGCGTGACGAGGATCTCGCCGCCCTCGGCGAGCGCCGCGACGCGCGCGGCTTCGTGCACGCCCACGCCCGCGTAATCGGTCCCGCGCTTCGTCGCCTCGGTCTCGTGGACGCCGATGCGCACCGCCGGAGCGAAGCCGCTCGTCCGCCGGTGCTCGGCGAGGCGCTTCTGGACCTCGACCGCCGCGGCGAGCGCGCGCTCGGCAGCCGCGAACGAGACGAAGAAGCCGTCGCCCTGGTGACGGATCTCCTCGCCGCCGTGCTTGGCGATGATCGCGCGCAGCGCCTCGTCGTGCCAGCGGATGACGTCGCGCCACGCCTCGTCGCCGATGACGCGTACGAGGTCGGTCGACCCGACGATGTCGGTGAAGAGGAACGTGCGCGTCGTGCGCTCGGCAGGCGTGCCCGAGGGCGCCGCCTCGCGGCCGAGCGCGGCGGCCGCCAGGCGGGCGTCGCGCGCTGCCCCGATGCGCTCGAACGTGGCCTTTGCGGACTCGAGCTCGAGGACCGCGCTGTCCTCGTCGCCGGACGCGCGGAACGCCTGCGCGAGGAGCATCCGCGTGCGCGACGCCTCGTACGGCGCGTCGAGCTGTTGCCACGACGCGACGGCGCCGCGCAGGTCCGACACCGCCGCGTCCGTCTCGCCCTTCGCGAGGCGCAGCGCGCCTCGCGAGGCGATCGCGTGCGCCGCCACCGCCGGCGTGCCGAAGGCCGTCGCGAGGCCCGCGAGCTCCTCGACCGCGGCCTGCGCCACCGTCTGGTCGCCGGCCGCGATCGCCACCTCGACCTGCGCGGGCAGGAGCCGCGCGCGCGCCGGCTTGCCGCGCTGCTCGGCGAGCGCGCGCCGGACGGCCGCGTGCGCCGGCGCGGCCTTCCCCTCGGCGAGACGGATGAGGGAGAGGCCGGGCTCGGGGCTCGACCCCATCTCGTGCACCTGCCGGAACGCGTCCTCCGCTCCCGGGAGGTCGCCCATGCGGAAGCGGATCTCGCCGATCTCGTAGAGGCCCTCGCTGATGCTCGAGCGGATGCCCCAGCGCCGCAGCTCGTCGCACGCGGCGCGCGCCTCCTGCTCGGCGCGCGCGAGCGCGCCCCGCAGCGCCATGATCTCGGCTTGCCGGATCTTGCACACGCCGGGGAAGCCCGTGATCGACTCGCGGTCGCACCAGCGCTTCGCGGCCTCGGTCCACTCGCCCGCCTTCCGCATGTCGCCGAGGTCACGGCACGCGCTGATCTGCATGCAGAAGACCCAGCCCGTGACGAAGAGGCTCAGGTCGCCCGAGACGGCCGCGACCGTGGCCTGGTCCACGAGCTGCATCCCCTCGCGGGCCTGCCCGGAGCCGACGAGCGCCAGGCCGCGCAGCGCGAGCGCGAGCGCGCGGAGGTCGCGGTCGCCGTTGCGCGCGCCGAGGTCGTACGCGGCCTGCGCCTCGGTCGCGGCGTTCTCGGGATCGCCGCTCTCGCCCGCGACCATCGCCTTCCAGAAGTGGACGTAGCCGCGCTCGGTGGAGTCGGCGTCGTCGCCCAGGAGCTCCTCGGCGCGTGCGAGCCAGGCCGTGCCGATCGTGAAGTTGCCCTTGATGAGGTTGGTCCGCACGAGCAGGAGCGCGACACGCGCGGCGTGCCGCCGTTCGCCGGCGGCGAGGTAGGCGCGGAACGCGCGCTCGCGAAGCGTGATCGCGGCGTCGGGGTCGCCGATCCACCACGCCGCCTCGGCGAACGCCTCGACGTCCGCGGGCGCGAGCTCGCCGGCGCGCTCCGCCTTGGCGAAGTGCTCGTGCGCCTCGCGCCAGGCGTGCCGGTCGAACGCCGCGATGGCGGCGTCACGCTCCTGCTGCTCCGCGACACCCCTCACTCGGGACATTCTGTACCGCTTCCGCCATGCCTTCCGCCATGCCGGCGGTCACGCGACCGAGCGGCCGACGCGCGTGGGAGGGTCTCGGGGCTAGCGGCCTCCGTAGAGCTCGAGGTTCTCGCGGCGGAACGGCACGCCGGACGTCGTACGCAGGCGGTCGAACTCCTCGTGGTCCCACTCGCCAACGAACGTGATCGCCGTCCCCGTCTTCCCCGCGCGACCCGTGCGCCCGATGCGGTGCGTGAAGGTCTGCGCGTCCTCGGGCAGGTCGTAGTTGACCACGTGCGTGATGTCCTCGACGTGGAGCCCGCGCGCGGCGACGTTCGTGGCGACGAGCACCTTGATCCTGCCGTCCTTGAACGCCTCGAGCGTCCGCTCGCGCTCGCGCTGCGAGAGGTCGCCGTGCAGCGCCTCGACGCTGTGGCCGCGGCGCTTGAGGGACTCCATGAGCTTGTCGACGCCGCGCTTCGTGTGCCGGAACACGAGCACCTGCTCCGACTCGTAGCGGCGCAGGAGCTCCTCGAGCGCGTGCACCTTGTCCTCGTCGAGGACCTCGATGTAGACCTGCTCCACCGTGTCGATGGTCGGCCGTTCGGGGTCGATCGCGACACGCACGGCGTCGCGCGTGATGCGGCGCGCGAGGTCGTCGACCTCGCCTTCGAGGGTCGCGCTCAGGAGCGCGGTCTGCTCGCGTTGCGGGACCATGCGGAGGAGCCGGCGGACCTCCTGCGAGAACCCCATGTCGAGGAGGCGGTCGGCCTCGTCGAGGACGACGATCCTGATCGCACGCACGTCGAGCGTGCCGCGCTCGATGTGGTCGATGAGCCGCCCCGGCGTGCCGACGACGATCTGCACACCGCGCCGGAGCGCGCGCTCCTGCGGCGTGTACGAGACGCCGCCGTAGATGGCGACCTCCTGCGTCTTCCGGTAGCGCCCGAGCGCGCCGAACTCGCGCGTGACCTGGACGGCCAGCTCGCGGGTCGGGACGATGACGAGCGCCTGCGGCGCGTGGAGCTCCGGGTCGACCCGCGTGATGATCGGGATCGCGAACGCCGCCGTCTTCCCGGTGCCGGTCTGCGCCTGCGCGAGGACGTCGCGCCCGGCGAGGAGCGGCGGGATCGCGGCGTCCTGGACCGGGGTGGGCGCCATGAAGCCGAGGTCAGCGATCGCGCGCGCGATGTCGGGGTGGATCCTGAGAGCGCCGAAGCCGGCGAGGGCCGGCTCGGTCCGTTCGGGTGCCAGGGTCAAGTCCGCTCCTTCTGCCCAACAAAAAGGGCCTCGACCACACCGGTGAGGCCCGCCCGTGCCGCTCCTGTGCGTCGCTGAGTCGCCCTCAGTCTACCGCGCCGTGCCCTCCGCCGAACGGGCTACTACGAGCCGAGGGCGATGGAGCAGGACCGTCGGACACCGCGAGGCGGTGGACGACGACCTATGTCTCGCCGCGCCGCTCGCGCAGCTCGTCGAGGATCGCCTGCGTCGACGACGTGCCGAGACGGTCCGCGCCCGCTTCGATCATCGCGAGCGCCTCGTCGAGCGTGCGGATCCCGCCGGATGCCTTCACGCCGACCTTCGGACCGACGACCTGGCGCAGGAGCCGCACGTCCTCGACGGTCGCGCCCTCGGGCCCGAAGCCGGTCGACGTCTTCACGAAGTCGGCGCCGGCGGCGACGGCGATCTGCGCCGCGATCGCCTTCTGCGCGTCGTCGAGGTACGCGGTCTCGAGGATGACCTTCACGAGCGCCTCGTTCGCGTGCCCCACGCCCACGACCGACGCGATCTCGCGCTCGATCGTGTCGTAGTCGCGCTCGATGAGCGCGCCGATGTTGATGACCATGTCGAGCTCGCGCGCGCCGTCGCGGAGCGCCGTGAGCGCCGTCGACACCTTCACTTCGGGCGCCTGGCCGCCGTGCGGGAAGCCGATGACGGTGGAAGCGATGACGTCGGAGCCCTTGAGGAGCCGCGCGCAGTCCGCGACGTAGAACGGCTTCACGCACACGGACGCGATGTGCCGCTCGCGAGCGAGCGTGCACGCGTCCACGACGTCGCGCTCGGTCTGCGTCGGCTTGAGGACCGCGTGGTCGATCATGCGCGCGAGCGCCGGAACGGTCGGCAGCTCCGCCGCCGTTGCGACGCGGTCGGCCGAAGTGGCCATCACCACAAGTATGCTGGCCGTGTGCCCGGGTCGATCCTCGTCGCGCGCGTTCTCGGGATCGACATCCGGATCCACCTGTCCTGGTTCCTCATCTTCGGCCTGATCCTCCTCACGTTCGCCGACCGCGTGCTGCCGTCGCTGCGCCCGTACTGGTCGGACCAGAAGACCTTCATCGTCGCCGCGGTGACCGCGGTCCTCTTCTTCGTCTGCGTGCTCCTGCACGAGCTGGCGCACGCGCTCACCGCGAAGGCGTACCGCATGCCGGTGTCGTCGATCACGCTCTTCCTCCTCGGCGGCGTCGCGAACCTCGCGAAGGAGCCGCCGAGCGCGCTCGCCGAGTTCCTCATGGCGATCGCCGGCCCCGCGACGAGCCTCGCCCTCGCGCTCGTCGGCTTCGGCCTCGCGGCCGCGGCCGACACGACGCTCGACCTGAGCCCGGCGCTCGATCCCGTGGGCGTGGTCGCCTTCCAGCTCGGCGTCGTGAACCTCTCGCTCGCGATCTTCAACATGATCCCCGGCTTCCCGCTCGACGGCGGCCGCGTGCTCCGCGCGGTCGTGTGGGGCATCGCGAAGGACCGCTCTCGCGCGACGGTGGTCGCCGCGCGCGGCGGGCAGTTCGTCGCCGGCCTCCTCATCGTCTACGGCGTCTGGCGGATGCTGGCGGACGGTGACACCTTCGGCGGCCTGTGGGCCGCGATGATCGCCTACTTCCTCTACAACGCCGCCGGCGCCGCGATCGCGCAGGACCGCATCGTCGCACTGCTCGGGACGACGAAGGTCTCGCAGATCATGCGCTCCGAGCTCCGCACCGTCGCATCGTCGAGCACCGTCGGCGCGCTCGTGCGCGACGTGATGATGCCGTTCAACGTGCCGGCGGTGCCCGTCGTCGACGGGACGCGGGTCGTGGGCTTCGTCACGATCGCCGACCTGCGGCGGGTCGAGCAGGACCGCTGGGACGCGACGCTCGTGCGCGACGTGATGCGGCGGATCGAGGACCTGGTCTCGATCGGACCGAACGAGACGCTCGTCGTCGCGTTCGAGCGCCTCGGCCAGAGCGACCTGCCGGCGATCCCGGTCCTGGACCGCGGGATGCTCGTCGGCCTCCTCGACCGCGAGGCGGTCGCGTCCTACCTGCGCATGCGGGAGTCGCTCGGGGCCCGCTAGGTCGCCGGAACCGGAACACGGCCAGGCATGTATGGCGGGCAGATGCGGCAGCTCTCCGCGACCGTCCTCGCGATCCTGTGCGCCTGCACCGCGAGCGCTCCCGTAACGTCGGTCGCGCCCGTCGGCGCGGTGCCCGCGAGCGCGACGTTCGTGAGCGGGGCCGAGCTCGTCGTGGGAGGCGCTGAGGTCGAGGGTCGCGCGTGCGGTCTCGCGCGCGAACACAAGATCGGAGGCCGCGTGGACCCGCCGACCCAAGGCTCCGACGGTACATGGCGCGTCTCGGGCTGCTTCTACTCGCACCGCAACGAGCTGTGGCAGACCCAGGTCGTGCTGCTGTTCGATGCGGCCCCCGGAGCCGGGGGACAGCGACTGACCGTCATCCCGGTCCGGGAGTTCGTCGCGAAGGATCACCATGAGGTCCCGTTCGGCGCGACCCTTCGGGATGCGAGCGTGAGCCGCCTTCGGGCGTTCCTCGTCGCCTACGTCAACTAGGTCGCCGCGACGGTCTCGTCCCGCGCGTTCCGCGCCTCGATCCAGCGCCTCAGATAGATCGCGGCGAGGCCCGCGGCCGGGACGGCGAACAGGCCGCCCACGATGCCGAAGAGCTGGATCCCGATGGCGACCGCGAGGAGCGCCGCGAGCGGGTGGATGCCGACCGCGCCGCCCGAGATGCGCGGCACGAGGAGGTGGTTCTCGAGCTGCTGGATCGCGGTCGCGGCGACGATGACCCAGATGAACAGCGGGAACGGCTCCGGCTGGAAGAGCGCGACCGTGGCCGCGACCGCGCCGGCGACGATCGGTCCCACGATCGGCACGAGCTCGAGGATCCCCGCGAGCACCGCGAGGAGGAGGGCGTACGGGAGCCCGAGGATCGTGAACGCCATGAAGTTGAGGATCCCGATCACGAGCCCGAGGAGGAGCTGGCCGCGCACGTAGCGGCCGAACACGTCCGCGAGCTCGTCCTCGATGCGCTCGACGTGCCGGCGGTGGGGCCGCGGCACGACCTCGCGGATCGAGCGGCGGATGAGCGGAGCCGCGCCGAGGATGTAGAGCGCGAGGACGAGCACGAGGACGATGTCGACGACCGCCGTCACGAGCCGCATGGCGAGGCTCGCGCTCTGCTCCACGAGGTCGCCGCCGCGCGCGGCGAACTCCATGCCGATGCGCTGCTTCACGTCGCCCGGGATCTCGAAGCTGCCGATCCGGACGGCCTCCGCCGTCTGCATCTCGCGCACGATGTCAGGCACGCGCTCCACGAGCCCGCGCGCCTGGCGCACCACGGGCGTCGCGATCAGCGTGATCGCAAGGATCGCGAGCAGCAGCGACCCCAGGAACGCGATGAGGATCGCGAGCCAGCGCGGCAGGAAGCGCGAGAGGAGCTGCACGATCGGCGAGAGCAGGAAGGCGACGACGATCCCGAACAGGAGGACGAAGAGCAGCTCGCGCAGCGGCGCGAGCGCTTGGCCGACGTACGCGCCGGCCACGAGCACGCCGACGACCGCGGCCGAGCCCACGGCGACGTAGGTGAGCCACCACCGCTGGATCGGCGGACGCTCGGTCACGGGCTAGAGGCTAGCGAGTGCGGCGGCGACCGCCGCCGCGACCCTGGCGTTCTGCCGGAGGAGCGCCTCGTTCGCGCGGAGCGTGCGGCCGGTCGTCGCGTCCGAGAGCGTCGACAGCAGGAACGGCGTGAGCCGCGCGCCGCTCACGCGTTCGCGCTCCGCCCGCGCGAGCGCCTCCGCGATCTCGCGCTCCGCCTCGGCGCCGTCGAGCCCGTCCTCGGCCGCGATCGGGACCGCGAGGACCATGCCGGCGCCGCGCAAGACCTGCTCGCGCAGCGTCCGCGCCGCAGTGAGCGCGCCGTCGGCGCGGTGCGCGAGCGGGAGGCCGCTGTCGCGCACGTAGAAGGCGGGGAACGTGTCCGTGCCCCAGCCCACCACGGGCACGCCGAGCGTCTCGAGCCGCTCGAGCGTGCGGGGAAGGTCGAGCACGAGCTTCGCCCCCGCGCACACGACGCACACGGGGTTCGCCGCGATCGCGGCGAGGTCCGCTGACTCGTCGAACGTCCGCTCGGCGCCGCGGTGGACGCCGCCGATGCCGCCCGTGGCGAACACGCGGATCCCCGCGCGCGCCGCGATCTCGGCCGTCGCCGCGACGGTGGTCGCTCCGAGGCGGCGCGTCGCGAGCACCGGGGCGAGGTCGCGGAGGGAGACCTTGGCGGCGTTCTCGCTCGAGAGGCGCTCGAGGAGGCCGTCGTCCGCGCCCACCACCGCGGCGCCCTCCGAGAGCGCGATCGTCGCGGGGACCGCCCCTCGGTCGCGTATCTCGCGCTCGAGCTCGCGCGCCACACGGAGGTTGTCGGGGCGCGGCAGCCCGTGCGCGATGACCGTGGATTCGAGCGCGACCACGGGCCGCGCCGCGGCGATCGCGTCCGCGACCTCGGTCGCGACGCGCAGCCTCACGCGTTCGCGCGGTGCCCGGCCTCGCCGCTCTCGCCGGCGAGGAGCTCGACCGCGTGCGGGAGCACCGGGATGAGCACCTCGAGCGACTCGCGCGCCGCCTTCGGCGAGCCGGGCAGGTTGACGACGAGCGCGTGCCCGATGGCGCCCGCGAGCCCGCGCGAGAGCATCCCGTGTGGCGTGTGGCGGCGCGACTCGCCGCGCAGCGCTTCCGCGATCCCCGGGACCTCGCGCTCGATGACGGAGCGCGTCGCCTCGGGAGTGACGTCGTTCGGCGAGAGGCCCGTGCCGCCCGACGTGAGGACCACGTTCGCGCCGGCGCTCACCGCGGCCGTGATGCTCCTCGCGACGCGCTCGACGTCGTCCGGGATGAGGTCGTCGTAGACGATCTCGGCGCCCGCGGCCACGAGGCCGTCGCGCAGCGCCGGCCCCGACTCGTCCTTCCGCTCGCCCTGCGCGCCGCGCGTGCTGACGGTGATGACCGCCGCGCGGATCCGCTTCACTCGAGGCGGACGTCGCCGGAGCGTCCGCCCGTCTTCTCGACGAGCCGCACGTCCACGAGGCGCGCGCCCTTCTCCACGGCCTTCACCGTGTCGTAGAGCGTGAGCCCCGCCACGGCGACGGCCGTGAGCGCCTCCATCTCGACGCCGGTCCGCGCCGTCGTCGCGACCGTCGCCTCGATGACGATCCCGTCGTCCTCGACGCGCAGGTCGACGGCCGCGTGCGTGAGCGGCAGCGGATGGCAGAGGGGGATGAGCTCGCTCGTGCGCTTCGCGCCCATGATCCCGGCTATCCGCGCCGTCGCGAGCACGTCGCCCTTCGGGGTATCGCCGCCGCGGACGAGCGCGACCGTGGCCTTCGAGAGCGTGAGCTTCCCGCGCGCGACCGCGCGGCGCTCCGTCTCGCCCTTCGCGCCGACGTCGACCATGCGCGCCGCGCCCTTCTCGTCGACGTGGGTCCACTTGCCCGTGGCGGGGTCGCGCACCGACGTCTCGACCGCGTTCGTCACGAGCGTCGCGCAGTCCGTGCAGATGAAGACGTCGCGCGGGCCGGCGACGAGATGCGGCACCTGGTCCTGGCGCCTGCCGCAGAACGAGCAGCGCGTCTCCGTGGCCGTCACCGCGGCTCCGGCTGGTCCGTGAGGATCACCTCGACCGTGTCCCCGCTCGCCCAGGCGGCGCGCCCCTCGGGAAGGTCGATCAGGCAGTTCGCGAGCGACATGGACCGCAGGATGCCCGACCCCTGCGGGCCCGTCGTCCGGACCGTCCCGGCAGCTGGATCGTGGATCCCGCGCGCGAAGAAGCGGAGGAACGCCGGCTTCTCCACGGGATCGAGCAGCCGCGCGGTCGCGCGCGGACGCGTGACGTGCTCGCGGCCCTGCATCCGCAGGAGCGCGGGGCGCACGAAGAGCTCGAACGTGAGGAGCGACGACACCGTGTTCCCCGGCAGGCCGAAGATCGGTACGCGCCGGGCCTGCTCCATCGGGCTTCGCCCGGGGTCCCGCAGCTCCCCGAACGCGAGGGGCCGCCCGGGGCGGATGGCGATCGCCCAGAGGTCGATCGTGCCCATCTCGCTCACGACCGGCTTCACGTGATCGTGGTCGCCGACGGAAACGCCGCCGCTCGTCACGATCGCGTCGGCCGCGACCGCCTCGCGGAGCGCCTCGCGGAGCGCGTCTGGCGTGTCGCGCACGATGCCGCGGACCCAGGGCTCCGCGCCCGCGGCACGCACCGCCGACGCGAGCGAGTAGCGGTTCGAGTCGCGGATCTGGCCGGGACCGAGCGGGAGGCCCACGTCGACGACCTCGTCGCCCGTCGAGAGCACGGCGACGCGCGGGCGCTTGTGCGCCCGGACACGCGCGCGACCGAGGGACGCGAGGAGCCCGATCTCCGCGGCGCGGAGCACCGTTCCGGTGCGGAGCACGACGTCGCCCGCGCGGAGGTCCTCGCCCGCCTGGCGCACCGACGTCCCCGCGCGCGTCGCGGCTGTGATCGTGACGACGCCGGTCGCGTTGTCCGTGTCCTCGACGCGCACGACGGTGTCCGCGCCGTCAGGCATCGCGGCCCCCGTCATGATCCGCATCGCCTCGCCGGGTCCGACGGCACGGTCGGGGTACGCGCCGGCGGGGATGTCGCCGACCACCCGGAGCCGGACGGGCGCGGCCGTCACGTCCGCGCCGCGGACGGCGTATCCGTCCATCGCGGAGTTCCGGAACGGCGGCACGTCCGCGTCCGCGGCGACGTCCTCCGCGAGGACGAGCCCGAGCGCGTCGAGGATCGGCACGTCGACGGCCGGCAGCCGCGGGACGCCCGCGAGGATCCGCGCGAGCGCGTCGTCGGCCGAGATCAGGTGCTGCGCGGGCATCGCCGAGGTCGCGCTGACCGGCATGGGGCCGAGTCTAGTTGCGGACGATCCAGCGGACGGCGCCGAACGCGGCCGTGTCGACGATGCCGAAGAGCGCGCCGATGACGGCACCGACGACGAGCGCGACGAACGTGCCGAGGACGGCGATCGGCACGATGAAGAGGATCCCCGCGGGCTGCGTCGCCGCGAGGATCGCGCTCGCTCCCCACAGGAAGAGCGCCCCGTTCACCGCGCCCCAGCGCACGCCCATCCGCACCATGCCGCCGCGCACGGGCGCGTCCCGCAGCGCGCGCCTCGTCGTGTACGTCGTCGTCGCCCACAGGACGCCGAAGAGCGCGAAGCCCGCGAGGGTGCTCAGGCCCGACAGCGCCTCGCCGAGGCCGCCGCCGCGGTACGCGAGCACGACGGTGACGAGCGCCAGCAGCGTCGTGTGGAACGTCGCGAGCGGCCAGGTGGCGGTCACGCGTGCGCCAGCCAGACCGCGAGCGCGGTGACCGCCGCGAGGAGCGCCGCCGTGCCCGCGTACATCGCGCGGATGCGCGCCGCCGCGGCGTGCGCCGGTGCCTCGAGCCCGGCGACCGCGAGCGCGCGCGGGAGCGAGACGAGCATCAGGAGCGCGACGGCGCCGAGCTTCGCGACGAGCGCCGTGCCCCAGTCGCTCGACGGCGGCGGGAGCCCTTGTCCGAACGCCGCCAGGTTCCCGACGCCGGTCATGACGAGGACGCCGGCGGCGGTCCAGAACGCGAGCTCGTACCGCGCCGCGACGCGACCGAGCGATCCGTCCGCCGGCAGGAGCGCGACGAGCACCGCACCGCCGAGCGCCACGGCCATCGCCGCGACGTGGAGCGAGCGGACCCCGACGGTCGTCACCTCGTGGACGTCCACGCGCCGAGTGCAGCGCAGGATCCGCGGAAGTCAAGTCGTGACGGGACGCTCAGCCGGGCTCGGGGCCCTCCACGTTGACGACGGGGGCGCCCGTGCCGGTGCGCACGACGACGATCCGGCCTTCGCTCGCGGCGGGGTTGCTCTCGCGATGGATCGTCCCCGCCGGCACGCGGAAGAAGTCTCCCGGACCGCCCTCGACGCGCTCGCGCCCCCCGGGGCCGAACTCGAGGAACACGCGCCCTTCGAGCACGTAGATGAACGTCTCGTACGTGCCGTGGTGATGCCAGCCCGAGGCCATCCCCGGCGACGTGCGGACGAGCCCCGCCCACGCCGCTCCGGTCGCGAACGCGGCTTCGCGGATCATCCCGCCGCTCTGCACGGTGTCCGTCGTGCGCTCCGACGCCCGCACCAGCGAGATCGCCTCGCCCATGGCTCCACCTCCCTGCCGCGGAGATCCTAGGCCGCGCGCGGGCGCGGCAGGAGATGGGGTGCGGTCGCCTTGAACGACGCGGTGACCGTCTCGCCCTCGCGGAGCGCGAGCTCGCGCGCGGAGCCGGCGGTCACGTGGGCGACGAGCGGGAAGCCGCAGTCGAGCACCACACGCATGCGGCGGCCGAGCGGCTCGAGCCGCAGGATCCGCCCCGGGAACGCGTTGCGCGCGCTGGTCGCCGGCGCGGCGCGCGAGATCACGACGTCGTCCGGGCGGACGCAGAGGAGCGGCAGGGCGTCGCCGGCGGGTGGCTCGGCCGTGACCTCGATCACGACGTCCGCGACGCGCAGCGTCGTCAGCTCGTCGCTCGCCCGCTCGACCCGCGCGGGGAGCACGTTCTCGACGCCGACGAACGCCGCGACCTCGGGATCGGCAGGCATCGCGAACACGTCGGCGGCGGGGCCGACCTGCCGGAGCCGGCCGGCGATCAGCACGCCGACGCTGTCGCCGAGCGACAGCGCCTCGTCGCGGTCGTGCGTCACGAGCACGGTCGTGACGCCGTCGGCGCGCAGGACGCGCCCGAGGTCCGCGACGAGCCGCTCCCGGGTCGGCGCGTCGAGCGCGCTGAACGGCTCGTCGAGGAAGAGGATCTCGGGCCTCACGGCGAGCGCGCGGGCGAGGCTCACGCGCTGCGCCTCGCCGCCCGACAGGCCACGTGCGCGCCGGTCGGCGAGCTCCGCGATGCCGAGCCGCGCGAGCGCCTCGCGCGCACGGTCGTGGCGCTCGCGCCTGCCGACGCCGCGCAGCTCGAGGCCGAGGGCGGCGTTGTCGAGCACGCTCCGGTCGAGGAGGAGCGGCCGCTGGAAGACCATCGCGATCCGCCGCCGGTACGCGAGCGGGTCGCGGATCGGGGCGCCGCCCGCGAGCACCTCGCCCTCGTACGGGACGAGCGCCGCGAGCGCGAGGATGAGCGTGGTCTTGCCGGCGCCGTTCGGGCCCACGATCGCGAGCGTCTCTCCGGCCGCGAGCCCGAGGGAGTCGACGCTGAGCACGTCGCGCCCCGCGCGCCGCACGCGGAGGCCGTGCACGGAGAGCGCGCTCACCTCGGCGCGCCCCGTTGCTGCATCCAGGTCGTCGCCGCGGTGATCGCGAACACGAGCGCGAGGAGGATGAACGCGAGCGCGAAGGCCGTGCCGAATTCGCCCTTGCCGGTCTCGAGCACGATCGCCGTCGTGAGGATCCGCGTGTCGCCCTTCACGTTGCAGCCGACCATGAGGGACGCGCCGACCTCGCTGATGACCGCGCCGAAGCCGGCGATCGCCGCCGCGAGGATCAGCAGTCGCGACTCGCGCACCAGGAGCCATGCGAGCTGCGCCCGCGTCGCGCCGAGCGACACGAGCTGCATGCGGAGCATCGGGTCGACGCTCTGGACCGCGACGGCGGTGAGCCCGATGACCGTCGGCGCGGCGAGGATGAGCTGCGCGACGACCATCGCCTCGCGCGTGCAGTACCAGTCGAGGCCGCCGAGCGGCCCGCTCCGCCACACGAGCGCCGCGACGAAGAGGCCGACGGTGACGGGCGGGAAGCCCATGCCCGTGTTCACGAGGGAGAGCAGGAGCGAGCGGAGGGGGAAGGAGCCGAGCCCGAGCGCGGCGCCGAGCGGCACGCCGAGCGCGATCGCGAGCGCCGTCGCCGTCCCCGACACCGCGAGCGACGCAGTCGTCGCCTCGAGCACGTCGCGGTCGAGCGCCGCGAGCTTCGCGACCGCCTGGCCGAGGCCCTCGAGGATGAGCTCCATCTAGCGGGCGTCCGGGAAGAAGAGCGGCTCGCCGTAGCGCTCGACGCCGAACCTCGCGATGAGCTCCTGCGCCGCCGCCGACGTGAGGTGGTCGGCGAAGGCGTCCGCGCCGGCCGCGTTCACGCCCGGATGCCTCTTCTGGGAGACGGTGATGACGTGGTAGTGGTTGAGGAGCGGCGGCTCCTTCTCGGCCACGACCTCGAGCGCGACGCGGCCCTTCCGCGCGAGGTACGTCGCGCGGTCGCCGATGGTGTACGCCGCCTTCTCGGACGCGATGAGGAGCGTCTGGCCCATGCCCGTCGCCGCCTCCACGTACCACGGCGGAGCGGGAGCGACGCCCGCCTTCCGCCACAGGTCCTTCTCGAACACGTCCGTCCCGCTCTCGTCGCCGCGGGAGATGAACGTCGCGCGTGCGGCCGCGATCGCGCGGAGCACGTCGAACGTCTGCTTGCCGCGCGCGCGGGCCGGATCGCCGGGCGGGCCGAGGATCACGAAGTCGTTGTGCATGACGAGGAGGCGCCGCGCGCCGTGGCCCTCGGCCATGAACTCCTCCTCGGCCTTCGGCGAGTGGGCGAAGACCACGTCCGCCTCGCCGCGCGTGCCGAGCGCGATCGCGGCCCCGCTCCCCACCGCGGTCGCCTTCACGCGGTAGCCCGTCTTCCGCGTGAAGTCGTCGACGAGGATCTCGAGCAGCCCCGAGTCCTGGAAGCTCGTCGTCGTCGCGAGGAGGACGTCGCGCTTCGCGGGCTGCGCGCCCGGCGCGCACGCCGCGAGCAGGAGCGCGAGCGCGAGGGTGACCCTCACCGCCGCGCGGGGACCTCCACGATGACGTTCGTCGCCTTCACCGAGCAGACGACCTCGTCCCCGACGGCGATCCCCATGTCGTCGACGGCCTCGGCGGTCATGAGGCTCACGAGGCGGTGGGGTCCGGCGAGCACCTCGACCACCGCCGCGACGCGGTCCTTCTCGATGCGCTTCACGACGCCCGCGAAGCGGTTCCGCGCGGACCGCGCGACGATCGGCCGCTCGCGCCGGGCGTCCTTCCGCAGGCGCTCGACCTCGGACAGCGAGACCGCGCGCTGGCCCCCGGGCGTCCGCGTGGTACGGATTCGCCCCTCCCGCTCCCAGCGGCGGAGCGTGTCCACCGACACGCCGAGCAGCTCGGCCGCGGCGCCGGGGCGCAGTACGACGGGCCGTTTCTCCATGAGCCCGCTAATTATCTATGTATCCGCGACGATCACCTATGGAAGTTGCGGGGGCGAGGCAGGCTTGACCGCGCCTCTACCCTCGGTCCCCGAGCGAGCGAGCGATGAGCAAGCGCTGGCCTCTCAGCGCGGAGCGGACCA
>DASSSF010000100.1:0-21957 GCA_035708565.1 Candidatus Limnocylindria bacterium | reverse complement strand
CGATCGTCGCGGGCGACCTCGTCGATGACGACGAGGACGCCGCGGAGGTCGGCGCGGCACTGCGCCGGGCGCTCGAGCCGCTGCGCGCGCTCTACACGACCGGCAACCACGAGACCGCGGACGAGCGCAGCCCGCGCCTCCCGTTCCGGCGGAACGACACGCGGAGGACGATCGCCGGCCTCGACGCCGGCGGTCTCGAGCGGATCGACGGCCGCGCCGTGGACCTCGCCGGCACGACGCTCATCGGGATCGGCTGGGCCGGGTGGGCGCCGGGTGCGCCGGCCGCGGCCATCGCGCTCGTGGCGGCGAAGCGTCCCGCGGTCGTGGTGACGCACTCGCCCGACCACGTGCGCGGGATCGCGGAGGCGCACGCCCTGGTCGCTCTCTGCGGGCACACGCACGGCGGCCAGGTCCGCCTGCCAGCCGTGGGCGCGCCCTGGACCCCCGTGCGCGCGCCGCTGCCGCGGCTCGCGGGGAGGATGCGGCTCGACGGCATCCCGACGTACGTGAGCCGCGGGATCGGGCACACGGTGCCCGTGCGGCTCGGGGCCGTCCCCGAGGCGACGCTCGTCGAGATCGCGCCCGACCGCCGCTCGCGCCCGCCCGCCGGCGTCCGCGTCGTCGAGCTCTAGGAGAGCCGCTCCGCGATCTTCTCGACGAGCCGCCGGGCGATCTCGCTCTTTGCGAGCACCGGCAGGGCCTCGACGCCGTCCGCGCTCACGAAGGACACGCGGTCGCTGTCGCTGCCGAAGACGTCCTTCGAGACGTCGTTCGCGACGACGAGGTCACAGCCCTTCTCGCGCAGCATCCGCGTCGCCTCGGGGACCGGGTCCCCGGTCTCCGCCTTGAAGCCGACCACGAGCGTGCCCGGGCGGCGCGCGCCCACGACCGCCTTCAGCACGTCCGGGTTCTCGACGAGGCGGAGGGTGAGCTCGCTTCCGGCCTCGCGCTTCTTCAGCTTCGCGTCGCGCGCATCGGCGGGTCGGTAGTCCGCGACCGCCGCGGCCATCACGACGGCGTCCGCGTCCGGGACGACCGCGATGAGCGCGTCGCGCATGTCGCGCGCGGTCTCCACGCCGACGTGCCGCACGCCCGGCGGCGCGGCGAGCGCGACCGGGCCGGAGATGAGCGTCACGTCCGCGCCGGCGGCGTGAGCCGCCGCGGCGATCGCGTACCCTATCTTCCCCGACGAGCGGTTCGAGAGCACGCGGACCGGGTCGATCGGCTCCACGGTGGGCCCCGCGGACACGACGACGCGCCTCCCCGACAGCGAGCGGCTCGACGAGAGGACGTCTTCGATCGCCTCCTCGATCCGCTCGATCGCCGCGAGGCGGCCTTGGCCGACCGCGCCCGACGCGAGCTCGCCGCTCTCCGGCTCGACGATCCGGACGCCCCGCTCGCGGAGCGCGGCGACGTTCGCCTGCGTCGCGGGATTCCGCCACATGTGCGTCTCCATCGCCGGCGCGACGATCACGGGCGCGTGAGCGGCGAGGACCGTCGTCGCGAGGAGGTCGTCGGCGAAGCCGTGCGCGAGGCGCGCGACGACGTGCGCTGTCGCGGGCGCGATGACGATGAGGTCGGCCTGCTGACCCATCGACACGTGGCCCGCGGCGCGGTCGTCGAGCGAGCCGAACATCTCGATCTCGACCGGCCGGTACGTGAGCGCCTGGAACGTCAGCGGCTGTACGAACTCGGCGGCCGAGCGCGTCATGATCACCTGCACCGTCGCCCCGGCCTGCGTGAGGTGGCGGGCGAGCTCGACGACCTTGTACGTGGCGATCGACCCGGAGACGCCGAGCACGACGAACAGGCCGCGGGTCCGCGCGAGGGTCACGCGTTGAGCTCCCAGAGCATGCGGAGGCCCTCGAGCGTGAGGTCGTCGTCGACCCGCTCGATGCTCTTCGCGAGCGGGGCGATCGTCGTGGCGAGGCCGCCGGTCGCGATCACTCGCGGCTTCGTCGCGAGCTCCGCGGAGATGCGGGCCACGAGCCCCTCGATGAGCCCGACGTACCCGAAGACGATCCCGCTCCGGAGGCAGTCGACCGTGTTCTTCCCGATCGCGTCCTTCGGCGCGGTGAGCGGCACGCGGAAGAGCCGCGACGCGCGGCCGAAGAGCGATTCGGCGGAGACCTCCAGGCCCGGGGCGAACGCGCCGCCGAGGAAGTCCCCCTCCTCCGAGACCACGTCGAGGTTCGTCGACGTACCGAAGTCGACGACGATCGCCGGGCCGCCGTAGCGGCGGTGCGCGGCGAGAGTGTTCGCGATGCGGTCCGCGCCGACCTCGCCGGGGTTGTCCACGCGGAGGCGCACGCCGGTCTTGATCCCCGGGCCGATCGTGACGAGCCGGATCGCGTGACGCTCCGCGAGGCGCGTGAGCGCGAGCGTCAGCGGCGGCACGACGCTCCCGAGGACCATCGCGTCGACGTCGGCGAGCGACGCCTCGGCCTGCGCGAGCAGGCCGTCGATGACGACGGCGAGCTCGTCCTCCGTGCGGTCGTGGACGGTCGAGATGCGCCACTGGTCGACGAGGCGCGTGCCCTCGTACGTGCCGAGGACGATGTGCGTGTT
This sequence comes from Candidatus Limnocylindria bacterium, assembly GCA_035708565.1. Classification (GTDB taxonomy): domain Bacteria; phylum Chloroflexota; class Limnocylindria; order P2-11E; family P2-11E; genus JACDAF01. Next base: position 19,389 of record DASSSF010000100.1, on the reverse strand, counting down.
GCCGACGTCCGCCGCGAGGAGCACGACCTAGTCCTTGCCCTCGGTCGCGCCGGTGCGCAGGCCGTCCTTGCCCTTGTGCTTCAGGAGCGCCTTCCCGACGTTCGCCGGCACGAAGGCGTCGACGCTCGCGCCGAACGCGACGAGCTCCTTCACGCGCGAGGCGGAGAGGAAGAGGTACTCGGGGCTCGTCATGAAGTAGACCATCTCGATCTCGGGCGCGAGCGTGTGGTTCATGTTCGCCATCTCGAACTCGAACTCGAAGTCCGAGAGGGCGCGGATGCCTCGGATCACGAATGACGCGCCCGACGCGCGCGCGAACTCCACCGTCAGCCCGCCGAACTGGCGCACCTCGACGTTCCCGAGCCCGCCGCAGGCGCCGCGCATGAGCTCGATCCGCTCGGCGGTGGTGAACAGCGTGCGCTTCGAGACGTTCGTGCCGATGCCGACGACGACACGGTCGAAGAGCTTCGCCGCGCGGGTGACGATGTCGACGTGCCCGTTCGTGGGCGGGTCGAACGAGCCGGGGTAGACCGCGACGCGCTCGGCCATCGGTCGCGCCTCCTTGGGTCCAGCGTTCGCGCCGCACGGGCTGCGCCCGCGCGGCGCGTGCCCCAGTCAAAAGTGCACGCCTGGGCAGAATGCTAGCCGTGCCGCGTACGAAGGCGAACGGGATCGAGCTCTACTACGAGGACCTCGGCGAGGGGACGCCGGTCGTGCTCCAGGCCCACGACCACAGCCCGTGGATGTTCTTCCAGGCGCCGGTGTTCTCCGAGACGCATCGGTTCCTCACGTACGACCGCCGCGGCACCGGCCGCTCGGAGAGCCCGCCGGGCGACTGGAGCGCCGCGGACCTCGCGAACGACCTCGCCGGGTTCCTCGACGCGCTCGGGATCGAGCGCGCGATCGTCGGCGGCGCGTCGCTCGGCGGCGTCGTCACCGCGCAGTTCGCGGTGGACCACCCGGGACGCGCGCTCGCCCTCGTCATCGGCCACACGGTCCCCTACCTCGACGCGGCCGGACGCGCCTGGCTCGAGGAGCAGATCGCCGCGGCCCTCGAGGGCAGGCCGGCCGTCGTGCGCCAGCCGGCGGCGCCGGGCGAGCCCGAGGGCCCGCCCACCACCGATCCCGCGTTCGCCGCGTCGCCGCTCGGGAAGATGGTGCTCGCCACGGGCACCGGCCTCGGCCGCGCGCCGCGCGACGTCGCGCGCGCGATCGCGGTCCTGCGCGACTGGGATCAGCGGCCGCGCAGGGCGGACCTCGCGCGCATCGACGTGCCCACGCTCGTCATCGTCGGCGAGCGCGAGCCCCGCGCCACGATCGAGGGATCGCGCGAGTGGGCGTCGTGGATCCCCGGCGCGGAGCTCGGCGTCCTACCCGGGGCGCACCACGCCGCGCCGCGCGAGGCCGCGCCCGCGTGGAACGAGGCCGTGCGCTCGTTCCTCGCGCGGCACGGCCTCTAGCCTCCCCTGCTCCGCGCCGTCCGCCCGCGGACCTCCGCCCCGCGCGCGCCGGCCTGATCGACGCGTTCGAGGAACGCGTACTGGATCGGCCGCATGACCGCGTAGCGCGCGCCGGGATCGGTGCCGCGCGCGACGACGAGGCCCGCGAAGCGGCCCGACTCGGCGATCGTCTCGCGGACCGACGCGAGCGGACCGGGGATCACGAGCACCCAGTACGTCCCCTTGCGCACGACCCGCAGCAGCCGGTCCCGAACGAGCTCGCGCACGGCCGCGTCCGCGGCACGGTCACGCGCGCGGGCGTTCGCCGACGACCGGATGCGCCCGGCCGGCGCCCACCGAGCGCGGCGGCGCGCGACGAGGCGCGCGTCGAGACGCGCGGACGGGCGCACGTCGAGGACGAGGCCACCCGGGACGATGGAGCGCCGGGCCGCGCGGAGGGCATCGACCATGCCCTCGGGGGCCACTCAGCAGAGCGACCACGAGAAGAGCGCGAGGTCGTAGCCGGCCTCGCGGAGCTCCTCGGCATGCCCGACGCGGAACCGCACCCGCGAAAGCCCCGCCTCGCGGGCGGCCGCTCGGGCCATCGCGACCGCCCCTGGATCCGGCTCGATCGCGAGCGTCTCCGCCGCGACCTTCGCGAGCGCGAGCGCGAAGCGCCCGGCACCCGCGCCGACGTCGAGCACGCGCTTCCCGCGGAACACGCGCGCGCCGCCGAGCGCGCGGATCTCCTGTGAGATCGGCGGACGCTGCCGGCCGGAAGGCGTCTCGGGCGTCATCCGCCGCGGTGCGCTCACGCGTCCTGCCATCCCGCGACGCGGCGCCCTGCGGCGTACACCTCACGCACGAGGCGCGCGCCGAGCCGGTACGCGAGGTCGCGCTCGTCGTCGGTCTCGAGCACGGCGATGTCGGCGCGGCGCCCTTCCACGAGCGCGCCCGTCCGCTCGCCGCGCCCGAGCGCGTGCGCCGCGTTGACCGTCGCGGCCACGATCGCCTCGTGCGGCGAGAGGCCGGACAGCACGCAGGCCATGGCGATCGCGGTGGGCATGCCCTCGAGCGGTGACGTGCCCGGATTGTGGTCGGTCGCGATCGCGACCGGCACGCGCGCCGCGACGAAGCGCCGCGCGTCCGGCGGCGCGTAGCCCACGAAGAACGCGCTCCCGGGGAGGAGCACGGCGATCGTGCCGGCCTTCGCGAGCGCCCGCAGGCCCTCCGGGCTCGCGTTCGCGAGGTGGTCGGCGGACCGCGCGCCGAGACGCGCCGCGAACGCGGCGCCGCCGACGTCGTTCAGCTGGTCGACGTGCGCGGTCACGGCGAGGCCGCGCTCCTGCGCGGCCTTCATCACGGGGCGGACCTCGTCGTCCTCGAACACGCCCTTCTCGACGAACGCGTCGACGGCCTCGGCGAGGCGCTCCTCCGCGACCACCTCGAGCGCGGCCTCGGCCTCGCGCAGGAAGCCGCGCCGGTCGTCGGCGTGGCCCGCCGGGAGCGCGTGCGCGAAGAGGTACGTGGGGCTGATGTCGATCGCGGCCTCCGCGCGGAGGCGTGCGACCAGGCGCAGGTGCCGCAGCTCCTCGTCCGGCTCCAGGCCGTAGCCGCTCTTGATCTCGATCGTCGTCGTGCCCTGCGCGACCGCCGTCGCGAGCCGGCGCCGCATGAGCGCGAGGAGCGTCTCGTCGTCGGCCTCCCGCGTCGCCCGCACCGTCGCGTGGATGCCGCCCCCGCGCTCGAGGACGGCGAGGTAGTCCTGGCCGCTCTTGCGGGCCGCGAACTCGTCCCACCGCTCGCCCGCGTAGCAGAGGTGCGTGTGCGCGTCGACGAACCCGGGGAGCACGACGCGCCCGCGCACGTCGCGCTCGACGCACGACGCGGTGAGCTCGAGCCGGTCCCACGAGCCGTCGCGGCCGGTCGCGACGATCACGCCGTCGCGCGCGGCGACCCAGCCGTTCTCGACGAGCCCCACGTCCGCGGCGAGGGGACCGGTGCGCGCGACCTCCTTGTCGCGACGGGCGGGCGCGAGCGTGAGCAGGCGCGCGCCGCGGATCAGGAGATCCGCCCCCGTCACTCTTGCTCAAGCACGCGCTTCGCGCGTGCCGCGCCGCAGGCGTGAGGAGTCGCTCCTCGCGGCAGAGCCGCTCGTCGCTCGCCCTTCACTCGATGAAGTGGCCCTCGATGACCTGGGTGCGGACGAGCGACGGGAGCACGAGGGAGCACCGCGCGACCTCGAGGATCGCGTCGAGCGGCGCGAGCCCGATGAGCTCGCCCCGCAGCACCTTGACGCCACACTCGCGCGCCTGGCGCTCGACCTCCTCGAAGACGCGCGCGAGCGAGGTGACGCTGTGGTCGAGGAGGTTCATCGACACCTGCGCGCGCGGCGGGTCGGTGAGCGCGAAGCCCATCGCCTGCACCGCCGGCATTCCGCCGGAGGACTCGCGGATCGAGCGCGCGATGCGCTTCGCGATCCCGACGTCGGGCGTGTCGAGCTCGATGTTGAACGCGATGAGCGGCGGCCGGGCACCGACGACGATCGCGCCGGCGGATGGATGGACGCGCGCGGGTCCTTCGTCTGGCACGTGCGTCGTGCCGATGACGTCGGGCAGCCCCTCGAACTGCGGCTTGCGGATGTCGGGAAGGCGCACGCGCTCGGGCAGCGTCGCCGCCTTCGCGTAGTAGTAGACGGGGACCTGGTGCTTCTCCGCGACGACCCGCCCGACGCGTCGCGCGATCCCGACGCAGTCGTCCATCGTCGTGCCCGCGAGCGGCACGAACGGGACGACGTCGACGGCGCCGATGCGCGGGTGCTCGCCCTTGTGGGTGCGCAGGTCGATCGCGCGGTACGCCGCGTCGACGAGGGCGAGCGCCGCCGACTCCACGGCCGGCGCGTCGCCGGCGAACGTGATCACCGAGCGGTTGTGGTCGGCGTCGCTCGTGACGTCGAGGATCCGCACCCCGGCGACCGCGCGAACGATCTCGACGAGGCCGTCGACGACGTCGGGACGGCGGCCTTCGCTCACATTGGGGACGCACTCGACGAGGCCGGCCACGGCCGCTCCGACCGCCTAGTGGGAGTGGTGGTGCTTCTCGGCGTTGCGGATGCGCCGGGTGAGGACGGGCAGGAGCGCGAGCGCCATCTGCGGGTGGCTCTCGAGGATCCCCCTGAAGTGCCAGCGCTGGATGCCGAGGCACACGGTGGGCTCGGCGGCGCGCACGGTCGCGGAGCGAGGGAACTCGTCGAGGAGCGACATCTCGCCGAACACGTCGCCGGCCTTCATCTCGGCGATCTTCTCTTCCTTGCCGCCCTGCTTCTGGATGACGTCGGCGCGGCCGCTGCGAATGATGAACGCGCCCACGCCAGTGTCGCCCTGCTTCACGATCTCCTGACCGGGCTCGTATTTCTGCTCGACGGCCGCGTTCGAGATCGCCTCGAGCGTCCTACGGTCGAGCTCGGCGAACAGCGGGATGCGCTTCAGGAACTCGGTGTTGTCCGGCATCGGCGCGCATCATACCCGCGATGGCGTTCCGCATCGAGGCGGCCAAAGACATCGCCGCGTGCGAGCTGACGGTCCCGATCCAGGAGGAGATCTGGAGCGGCGACAACGTCGTCCCGGCGGCGATGCTCCTCGCGGTCGTCCACAACGGCGGCTACGTCGGGATCGGCTACGGCGAGGGCGACGACCGGCCCGCGGGCTTCGTCTTCGGTTTCCTCGGGATCGTCGACTACCACTTCCGGCACCACTCGCACATGCTCGCCGTGCGCCCGCGCTACCGCGGGAGCGGCCTCGCGATCGCGCTCAAGGAGGCGCAGCGGGATCATTGCCTGGACCAAGGGATCGAGGTGGTGGGCTGGACGATGGACCCGCTCGAAGCCCGCAACGCGTACTTCAACTGCGCGAAGCTCGGCGCCTACATGCGCGAGTACCACCGCGACTTCTACGGCGCCATGCGGGACAAGCTGAACGCGGGACTCCCCTCGGACCGCCTCTACGTCGAGTGGCCGATCGGCCACGACCGTACGTACCGGCGGCTGCGCGGCGACGACGCCGCGCCGACGCTCGAGAGCGCGGAGGCGGAGGGCATCGAGTACGTGCTGAAGGACGAGCGCGGCCGGCCGAAGGAGCTGCGCCAGCCCGCCGGCGAGTCGCACGTCCTGCTCGAGATCCCGCGCGACTTCCAGGAGATCAAGCGCGCGGACCCCGCGCTCGCGCTCGCCTGGCGGCACGCCGCGCGGACCGCCTTCGAGTCCGCGTTCGCGGCGGGCTACGCCGCCGTCGAGTTCCTCCGCTCCGGCGATCGCGGCGCGTACCTCCTCGTGCCGCAGCCCGAGCGCGCGAAGCCGCCCGCATGAACCTCGACCGCGTCGAGCTCTTCGCGATGCGCCTCCCGCTCAAGCGCCCGTACGAGACGAGCGGGTCGGTCGAGACGCATCAGACGCACGTCCTCTGCCGCGTCGAGGCCGAGGGCGCCGTGGGCTGGGGCGAGAGCGTCGCGCCCGAGCTGCCGTGGTACTCGGCCGAGACACCGCGCACGATCTGGTACCTCCTCACCGAGGTCGCGGTGCCGCGCCTCCTGCGCGCGGAGCTCACCTCTCCCGAGGACGTCTCGCGCGAGCTCGCCTGGATCCGCGGACACAACATGGCGAAGGCGACGATCGAGATGGCGATCTGGGACCTCTTCGCGAAGCGCGAGGGGCGATCCCTCTCGGCGCTCCTCGGCGGGACCCGCGACCGGATCCTCTGCGGCGTCGCCATCGGCCTGCATCCGACGATCCCCGCGCTCCTCGCGCGCATCGACGAGGAGCTCGGGGGCGGCTACCAGCGCGTGAAGCTCAAGATCAAGCCGGGACAGGACGTCGAGATCGCCCGAGCGGTGCGCGCCCGCCATCCGGATCTCGCCTTCATGCTCGACGCGAACTCCGCGTACACGATCGCCGACGCGCCCGTGTTCGAGCGCATCGACGCGTTCCGGCCGATGATGTATGAGCAGCCGCTCGACCACGACGACATCGTCGACCACGCCGCGCTCCAGAGGCGCATCGAGACGCCGATCTGCCTCGACGAGTCGATCGAGACGGAGGCGCACGCGCGCAAGGCGATCGGGATCGGAGCGACGAGGATCGTGAACATCAAGGCCGGACGCGTGGGCGGCCACGCGATGGCGAAGCGCATCCACGACGCGTGCGCCGAGAGCGGAGTCCCCGTGTGGTGCGGCGGGATGCTCGAGATGGGCATCGGCCGCGCGCACAACGTCCACCTCGCGTCGCTTCCGAACTTCCGGCTCCCCGGCGACGTGGCGGCGTCGGCGCGCTACTTCGAGACCGAGCTCATCGGCGAGCCGTTCACTGTCGAGGCGGACGGGACGATGAGGGTGCCGGCCGGTCCGGGCATCGGCGTCACCGTCCTCGAGGACCGGATCCGGGAGCTGTCGCTCGAGACGCGCGAGCTGCGCCGCTAGTTCGCGAAGCGGGCCACGAGGAAGGCCTCGAGGTCCGCGAGGTCCTCCTCGCTGATGCGGTCGACGCCGAAGAGCGGCATCCCCGCGGGGTTCTCCGCACGGATGGCGTGCGTGCCGGCGCGGCGGCGGAGCGACATGCCCTCGGGCGCGTCCGCCGTGCCGTGGCAGAGGTGGCAGCCCTGCGCGAGGTAGATCGCGGCGCCGCGGGCGATCGCGCTCCCGCGCGGATCCGCGAGCGCGAGGTCGGCGGCCGCGGGCGGCGCGACGTCGAGGGCGCGCGTGCTGCCGCGCTGGAGAGCGCGGAGGTACGTGACGATCGACCAGATCTCGCCGTCGTCGTAGACGTCGGCGAACGCGGGCATCGCGGTGAACGAGAGGCCGTGCTTCACGATCCAGAAGAGCTGCGCGTCGGTGCGCGCGCGCACGGTGCCGGCGCGCAGGTCGGCGGCCGGCGGGTACGTGGAGGAGCCGAAGCGCCCTCGCCCGTCGCCCTCCGCGCCGTGGCAGATCGCGCACGAGCCCGTGTACGCCGCGCGCCCCGCGGCCATCGCGCGCGCGTCGTCGCCGGCCGGGTTCTTCGCGTCGCCAGCGGCCAGCGCCACGACCGCGGAGACCGCGAACGAGGCGTAGCGCCGCTCGAGGGGGAGCTCCGAGCGGTGCGTGAGGGCCAAGGGAAGCCCGACGAGGACGACGAGCAGGAGCGCGGCGGCCGCGCCGATCGTCGCCGCGACGAGGGGACGGCGCACTACGGTGGTACGCCGCCGGGGTCCGCGCGGATGCGCCGGCTAGCGGGACGGCGCCTCGGCCTTCGCGGTCTCCTCCGGCGGCTTCGCGGCCCACTCCGGCCAGATCACGACCTCGTCGATGACCGTGCCGAAGGCGTCGAGGAGGCGGCAGTAGTCGCCGGGATCCCAGATCGTGCGCGCGGCCGCGACCGGGCCCGCGGCGTACACGTGCTTGCGCCCCGGGACGAGGTCGTCGGGGAGCGGGTGCAGCGCGGCGCGCATCTGGGAGCCGGAGTGGATGCGGTAGATCTCGCCGGCGCGGACGAACGCGGGCGAGCCCCACGTGTAGACCCACTCCCACTGGACGGGCCTCGCGGTCTCCTCGCGCCAGAGCGCGCGGAGGTGCTGGAGGCGCCAGTTCGCGAGGTCGCTGTCGAGCTGCACGAGCACTTCGATCCACTCGGCGTTCGCGCGGTCGCCGGGCGTGCCCGGCGGGACCGGATGCACCGTGAGGATGCGGGCCTTCTCGGCCTCGACTGGTCTAAAGTCCGCCACGTCACGGGCAGGATAGTGGTCGGAGGGATCGAGTGACCGGGCACACGAGGGCGCTGCTCGCGGAGGCGGCGGGGACCTTCTGGTTCTTCCTCATCGGCGCGGGCGCGATCGTGACGAACGCGGCGACGAACAACGCGGTCGGGCTGGTCGGCATCGCGCTCGCGCACGGCCTCGCCCTCGCCGTCGCGATCTCGTCCTTCGGCGCGATCTCGGGCGGCCACTTCAACCCCGCCGTGACCGTCGGGCTCGCGGTGGCGAGGAAGCATCCCTGGGAGCGCGTCCCGACGTACATCGGCGCGCAGCTCGTCGGCGCGCTCGCGGCGGGCATCCTGCTGCGCCTGATCTTCGACTTCGTCCCGGCGGCGATGGACACCTCCAAGCTCGGCACGCCGATCGTGGCCGGTGGCGTGACGCTCTTGAACGCGATCGTCATCGAGGCGGTGCTCACGCTCTTCCTGCTCTGGGCCGTCTTCGGGACCGCGGTCTCGCCGAACGCGCCGCGCATCGCGGGATTCGGCATCGGGCTCGCGGTGACGGCGGACATCCTCATCGGCGGCCCGCTCACGGGCGCGTCGATGAACCCGGCGCGCTGGTTCGGCCCCGCCATCGCGAGCGGGTTCCTGCGCGACGGCGCGGTCCACATCGTCGGACCGCTGCTCGGCGCGGCGCTCGCGGGGATCTCGTACCTCTACATCTTCGGCAGCGAGCCGGAGCGCGAGAAGATCGAGGCCACGCCGCCGCGGCCGCGCCCCGTGCCGCCGCCGAGCGATCGGACCGAGAGGCTCTAGCGCAGCTCCTGCACGGCGAGCTTCCAGTCGCCGGTCGCGCTCACCTTGAGGTAGTAGCGACCCGCGCCGCGCCAGAAGGACGAGTCGGCGCCGGCGTTCTGCGTGTTCGCGGCGAGGTCGAGGAGGAGACGGCCGTCGACCGAGTAGATGAACACCTGGATCGCCGACCCCGGCGACGCGGGCGCGAAGAGCCAGTCGACGCGCCAGTCGGCGCCGACCACGAACTCCTCGGTCTCGCGGCTGCCGCTCCCCTGCCAGACCTTCGTCACCCTCCACGCACGGCCCGCGTCCGCGGGTGCGGCCACGCTCTGGAGCGCCGCGGGTCGCGTCGCCGCCGTGGGCGCGGCCGCGGGCGCGGCGGGCGCCCCGGCACGCGGCGCCGTCGACGACAGGAGCGCGACCGTCCCGGCGACGGCGAAGAGGACCGCGCCGGCGTAGAGGAGCCTTCGCCGAAGCGCCGGCGAGTCCGAGCGCGCGGCGGTGCGAACGGCCTCGGTCACGAGCCGCTCGGCCGTGTCCTTGAGCGAGCGGAGGGACGGGCGCGCCGTGACCCGCGCGCGGTGGAGGTCACGGTGGTCACTCCCGCTGTGGGCGACGTCGCCCTCGCCGGTCGTCCCGGATGCGGCGGATCCAGCGCGTCCGACCGCGAACAAGGACGCCGGTGCGGGGCCCTTGCGCGCGACGACCAGCTGCGTCTTCGATCCGAGCAGCAACGGGACGATCCTCTCGAGCACGCCGCCTCCCTCTCTCGCCTGACCGACTAACGGAGAGCATCCCGAGCGTGTTCGGCCGCCGCTCGTCCCCGGTACGCAGGTACGCGGCGAGAGGTACGTGCGGGGGTGACGCGCGCCACACTGGCTCGGCGATGCGCGGCGATGTACGCGATGCTGAACGTGATCGCCGACGCGCGGCCGAACCTGAACAGCGCGTACATGGCCGCGCTCATGGCCGGGGCGATGGTCCCGCTGGAGCCGGGATCGGCGCGCTCGCGCGAGCGGACGAGACACCGCTGGAGCGGTCGGCCGCGTCGAGCAGCCGAAACGTGCCGCAGAACGGCGCGCCGGGATCACCGTCCGGAGGCGATCTTCGGCTTCGCCCGGACGAGGCCGACCGCCCTCAGCGCGAGCGCTGGGGGGCGGTCGCGGTCAGGGGACCTTCGTGCTGTGCGATCCAGAGCCGCCCGCCCGCCACGGCGAGACCGAGATGGAGGAGCAGGTGGGCACCGCCCACGGCGAACCTCGTGAACCCGACCGCGTCGAGCGTCTCCCGCGTCGGGGTCGGCGCGGCCGAGTAGAGGCCGAGCAAGATGAAGAAGGCCGGGAGGAACGCGATCAGGAGAAGGCCCGCCCAGCGCGAGTACAGGCCCGACCGCAGCAGCGCGATGCCATAGACGACCGTACCGAGCGCGAGCGGCGGGCCGAACTGCCGCAGCTCACCTTGGCGGACGATCCCACCCGGCGCGAAGAGCCTCTCCGCCGATGGATCCGCCGAGAGCAGGGCAACGGGACCCGCCTCGTAGATCAGCATGTACACCAGGTACGCCGCGAACAGCATCAGCAGCACGAAGCCCGCGAGACCGAGCAGCCCGGTGCGGGCGGCGTGATGCGCGTACAGGCCGGGCAGAGCGATCAGGACGAGCGCGACAGCGGCCGCATCGAGCGCGTGGGACAGCGACTGGCTGGAGCCGATGATGTCCGCGAGCTCCGCCGTCGGTGGGTGGAGGAGCGTACCGGCGATCCATAGCGGGACGGCCGCGATGAGAGCAGCGCCGGACAGGCGGAAGAGTGTTGAGGATGGCATGCGCCTCCTCCTTTCCCGGGTCGGAGCAGACTCTAGCGCGCTTCGACCGCGTCACTGGCGTCTTCTGAGCCGTCCGGGACAGTACTTGGACCAACCGAAGTCAGACAAGACCCCTGACAGCCTGCTCGACCTGCTCATCGGGCACTGCGACGAGCTGGAGCCCCTTCTCGGCCTGACCTCGAGCTCCTCATCGGCCGCTACGACGAGCTCAGTCGGCTCATTGCCGTCACCACCGCGGATCTGAATGGTGGGGAAGGCCTCCGTGAGACCAGCGAGCTCCCAACCGCGACTCCGTCCCGGTCACAGGTACGACCGCGGGCCGTGCACCCGTAGCGGCCGCGCCCATTCCGTCGTGGGTTCCGCGCCTGCGGGTCTCGTCATTTGAGCGGCAGGTGGCCCTCGCCGCGCTTGTCGACGTAGGCGAAGACGTCTTCGTCATGCGCTTGCGCTGCTTCTCCCTCAGCTTCACTATGGCGAACCCTCGGCAGGATCGGTCCTTCAGGATCTTTCCCCTCGCCGAGGAGGCGGATGCGCTCTGTAACGCTCTCGCGCGACCGCGACTTCTTGGTCTTCTGGGCCGGCCGAGCGGTCTCCGACCTCGGCGATCAGATCACGCTCGTCGCGCTCCCACTGACCGCGATCGCGACGCTGCAGGCGACGCCCGCGCAGGTCGGCATCCTCACCGCGCTCTCGCTCCTACCGGGCCTTGTCCTCAGCCTCCACGCGGGCGTGTGGATCGATCGGGTGCGACGACGCCCGGTGCTCATCGGCTGCGCGATCGCGAGCGCCGTGCTGCTCTCGTGGATCCCGGTCGCGTACCTGCTCGGCGTTCTTGCGATCGAGCAGCTGTACATCGTCGCCTTCGCGACGGGCACGCTGACCGTGCTCTCGCTCGTCGCGCGCCAGTCCTACCTTCCGTCCGTGGTCGGGCGGGATCGCTTGGTCGAAGCGAACGGACGGCTTCTCTCGACCCAGTCGATGGCCGAGGTGGCCGGACCTGGGATCTCCGGCATCCTCGTCCAGATCCTCACTGCGCCCCTGCCGATCGTCCTCGACGCGCTGTCGTTCGTCGTCTCGGCAGCGACCCTCGGCATCATCCGCCGGCCGGAGCCACCGGCACGCGCGACGCGTCGCCCGGTGCTCGCCGAGATCCGCGAAGGATTCGCCGCGCTGTTCGGACACCCGGTGCTACGCGCGCTCGTGTTGAGTGCCGCGCTCCTTCTTGTCGCGGCAGGCGCACAGAACGCGGTGTTCATCCTGTTCATGGCGCGCGAGCTCTCTCTCGAGCCTGCGGCCATCGGCGTCATCCTCGCTGCTCGCAGCATCGGCGCGGTCGTCGGCTCGATCTCGGCCGGGCCTGTCGCCCAGCGCTTTGGACTCGGGCCATCGATCCTCGCCGCGGTGCTGTTCGCCGGGATCACGTTCGTTGGACGCGGTCTGGCGGGCGGCCCCACCGCGTTCGCCGTCCTCACGCTCGTCGGCGTGCAGATCTGGGGTGGGATCACCTATGCGATCTACAGCGTGAACGGTCCGAGCCTCCGTCAGGCCCTCACGCCGGACCACCTGCTCGGCCGTGTGAACGCGACCTATCGCTTCGCGGCGTGGGGAGTGGCGCCGATCGGCGCGCTCGCGGGTGGGCTCATCGCGCAGGCGTTCGACGCGCGCACCGCACTGCTCGCGGCGGGCGCCTGGACGATCGTGCCGATCGCCTACGTGGCGCTCTCGCCCCTGCGTAGTGTCCGGCAGGTCAGCGCGCCCGCGGTCGGCTGATCGAGCGCGCCGGAGGCGTGTGAGCCCGCCGGGATTCGAACCCGGAACCAAGGGATTAAAAGTCCCCTGCTCTGCCGTTGAGCTACGGGCCCCGCGCCGCGAAAAGTCTAGGTGCCGCGGGGTCTAGCCGATGCCTTTGAGCAGGTCGCTGAGCGACGTGTCGAGGCGCTTCGCGAAGTGCGCGAGCGCAGCGAGCGACGGCGTGACGCGGCCCGTCTCCATCTTCCACACGTACTGCCGCTGGAAGTAGACGGTGCCGCGGCGGTCGGCGCCGAGCTCGGCCATCGTGAGCCCCTTCGCCTCACGCAGCCGGCGGATCCGGCGGCCGACGCGGTCGGCGAGCTTCACCTCGCCCGGGACGTCCGGGTTCACCCGCGCCGGCACGCGAACTCCACCATCGCCAGGATCACCGCCGGACCATACGACGACCCGAACATCCCGCGCGAATGCTCGGCTCCCTCGAAGACGCGAAGCTCCTTTGGCCGCTCGACCACGGCGAACGTGCGCAGGACCTCCTGGAGACAGGGATCGCCGCTCGCGCAGAGGAACAGCTTCCGCCCCGTGATGCGCTTCGCGAGCGCGTCCGGGACCGGGAGGACGGGCGCGGACACGCTGATCACGCTCTCCACGTCCCGCTCGAACGAGGACGCCATGACCGCGTGACCGCCCATCGACGAGCCGACGAGGACGATCTCCCGGACGCCGAGGTCGCGCAGCGCCTGCTTCGCGGCGCGCACGTCCACGGCCGGCGTCCACGGCCTGCCTTCCACGTACTCGACCTCGGTCACGCCCTCGGACGCGCCGTACCCGCGGAGGTCGAGCGCGACCGCGGGCACGCCGCGCTCCGCGAAGCGCGGCGCGTAGGGCCGCCAGCCGCTCGCGTCCCAGTTCTGTCCGTGCACGAGGATCGCGGCGCGCTCGGCGCCGCGGAGCTCGCCGTACACGTCGGCGTGGAGCGCGTGTCCATCGCTCGAGATCCGGAGCGTCACGGGACCGGATCGAGGAGCGGCTTCCCGTCGAGGAAGGCGAGGATGTTCTCGGCGGCGCGCACCGCCATGCGGCGGCGGGTCGCCTCGGACGCGCTCGCGACGTGCGGCAGGAGGAGCGCGTTCTCCTGCGCGAGGAGGAGCGGGTCGACCTCGGGCTCACGCTCGAACACGTCGAGGCCGGCGGCCGCGATGACCTTGTCGCGGAGGGCCTCCGCGAGCGCGCGCTCGTCGACGACCGGTCCGCGCGACGTGTTCACGAGGACCGCGGTCCGCTTCATCTTGCGGAGCGCGGTCGCGTCGATGAGGTGGCGCGTCTCCGGGAGGAGCGGCGTGTGGATCGACACGAAGTCGCTCTCACCGAGGAGGGTGTCGAGGTCGACGAAGCGCGCGCCCGTCTCGCGCTCGGCTTCCTCGTTGCGGCGCGCGTCCGTGTAGAGGATGCGCATGTCGAAGCCGCGCGCGCGCTTCGCGACGGCTCGTCCGATCCGCCCGAGGCCGACGATGCCGAGCGTGGCTTCGTGCACGTCCTGGCCGAGGAACAGGAACGGCGTCCAGCCGCGGTACTTGCCGGCGCGGAGGAAGCGCTCGGCCTCGCCGAACCGGCGCGCGGCGGCGAGGAGGAGGCCGAAGGCCGCATCCGCGGTCGTCGCGTCCAGGATGCCGGGAGCGAACGTGACGGGGATGCCGCGCTTCTTCGCGGCGGCGACGTCGATGTTGTCGTAGCCCGTGCCCATCGTCGCGATGAACCGGAGGCGTGGCGCACCCTCGATCGCCTCCGCGCGCACGGGATTGGCGGGCAGCGTGTAGACGACGTCCGCGTCGCGGACGAGCCGAGCGACCTCCGCCGCGTCGGGGATCGGTGGATCGGCCGGACCGACCGTAACGTCCGCCCGGGGCCGGAGCAGCGCGAGCGCGTCCTCGTGCACCGGACGCGTCACGACGATCCGCGGACGGTCCTGCATCTGGCCGACAGAATAAGGACGTGGCGCAGAAGAAGGTCGCGCTCGACCCCGTGGCCGCGCACAACCAGAGAATGTGGGACCGCCTCGCGGGCGCGGCGATCCCGTACACGCGCCCGCGCGGCACCCCGCCGCGCGACCGAGCCGGCAAGCGACGGTTCCTCGACCGCCTCACGAACGGACGGATCGGCGGGCTCGACCTCCGCGGCAGGCGCGTGCTGTCCCTCGCCGGGGGCGGCGGCTGGGAGCCGATCCTCTTCGCCGAGCTCGGCGCGGACACGACGCTCTTCGACATCAGCGCGAAGCAGCTCGAGACGGTGCGGGCGCTCGCGGCGTCGCGCGGCACGGCCCTCCGCCTCGTGCAGGGCGACATGCGCGACCTGTCCGCGTTCCGGCGCGGCTCGTTCGACCTCGTCGTGCACTGCCACTCGCTCGTGTTCGTCCCCGACGCCGGACGCGTGATCGCCGAGGTCGCGCGCGTGCTCGCGCCGGGAGGCACCTACGTCGCGTCCACGATGCATCCGATCACGCTCCGGATGTACGAGACGTGGACCGGGACCGGGTGGAACCTGAAGCGCGGCTACTTCGACGACGGCCCGATGCCGTACGACGACGCGACGTGGGAGTTCGGCCGGACGCGGGTCGAAGCGAGGACGCTCGAGTACGGCCACCGCATCTCCGACCTGATCAACGCGTGCGCCGCGGGCGGGATGGTCGTCGACGGGTTCTGGGAGTGGACGCCCGACTGGGCCAAGGGCGGCGCCAAGCCGAAGCCCGGGACCGACGAGGCGCTCGAGCGCGACCTGCCCACGTTCATCGAGCTGCGCGCGCGGAAGCCGCCGCTCGCCTCTAGCGGCGGGCGCCGTCCTCGGGCAGGCGCGCGGCGGGGCCGCGCCGCCGCGACGCGCTCGCGTACTGCGTCGCGCCGGCGTTGAGCCGGCGGATCGCGACGGGGATGTTCACCGCCCACCCGACGCCGACGACGTCCTCGCTGAAGATCTCGTCGCGCGACGGATCCCAGTACGCCTTGCGGACCTTCTCGATCGAGGGCATCCGCAGGTCGTACGGCACGATCCCGAGGACCTTCCCGTGCCAGGTGCGCTCCTCCGGCGGCTTCCGGAGCTCCTGGTAGATCGCGCCGAAGAGCGCGAGCCACGCGGCGGTCCGGAACGCGCGGAAGAGGTCCATCACGCGGTCACCGCGGGTGCAGGTGTCGTGCCGGGCTTCCGCAGCGGGATCCCGCCGGCGCAGAGCGGACAGTCACGCGGGTCGTACGCGGGAAGCGTGAGGCGCCAGAGGGCGTGGAGCGGGACGTCCGCGGTGGCGGCGCCCGAGCGGTCCACGAGGACGCCCGCGCCGACGACCGCCGCGCCCGCCGCGCGCACCGCCGCGATCGTCTCCTGCACGCTCCCGCCGGTCGAGAGGATGTCGTCCACGACGTACACGCGCTCGCCTGGCGCGAGGTGGAAGCCGCGGCGGAAGACGCGGCCCGTGCCGTCGTCCCCGCGCTCCGCGTACACCGCGCGAGCGTCGAGCTGCCGCGCGAGCTCGTGCGCGAGGATGACGCCGCCGGTCGTCGGGCCGGCGACCGTCTCGGGGTCGAGCGCCCGGGCCCGCTCCGCGAGCGCGGCGCAGAGCCGCTCGGTCTCGCGCGGCCACTGGAGCACCTGGAACTTCTCGAGGTAGCGGTCGGCGTGCTTGCCCGACGCGAGCACGAAGTGCCCGTCGAGGAGCGCGCCCGCGCGCCGGAAGATCGCCTCGACGTCGTCCGCACGGATGC
The DNA here is from genome assembly GCA_035708565.1 of Candidatus Limnocylindria bacterium. Taxonomy (GTDB): domain Bacteria; phylum Chloroflexota; class Limnocylindria; order P2-11E; family P2-11E; genus JACDAF01. The sequence goes on along the minus strand of DASSSF010000100.1, from coordinate 3,115 downwards.
CCATCAGGGCGACGATATCCTCGCCGCGAGGTGAAGGTGCACGACGTGACGCTCGCGGTGCGAGCGGGCATGGTCACGTGGAAGGGCGGCCCCGGTCCGGCGGTCGAGCCCACGCGACGCATCTCGAAGGGTGACGCCGCGAACGAGTCGCGGATCTCGCTCGGCGACCACACCGGGACGCACGTCGACCCGCCGGTCCACTTCATCGAGGGCGGCGCGACCGCGGAGCGCCTGCCGCTCGAGGCGCTCGTCGGGCCCTGTCGGGTGGTCGAACACACCGGCGACGGCCACGTCACCGCCGCCGTGCTCGACCAGGCGGCGCGCGGCGCCGAGCGGATCCTCCTCAGGACGGCGAACAGCGAGCGCTGGCGCCGCGGCGAGCCGTTCACGCTCGACTTCGTCGCGCTCGACGAGAGCGGAGCGGCGTGGTGCGTGGGCAACGGCGTACGTCTCGTCGGCATCGACTACCTGTCGATCGAGCCGCAGGGCCCGCGCGCGAAAGAGCATCCGGTCCACACCGCGCTCCTCTCGGAGGGCGTCGTCATCGTGGAGGGGCTCGACCTCTCGGGCGTGCGCGCCGGCGACTACGAGCTCTTCTGCGGTCCGCTCAGGATCGAGGGCGGGACGGGCGCGCCGGCGCGCGTGCTGCTCGTCGAGCGCTAGGGCGCGCGGTCCCGGAGCGCGTCCCACCATGCCGGCCAGTCGGCCGCGGACGCGTAGAAGGAGAAGCCGATGCCGAGGCGCGCGTCGCTGATGAGCAGCACGTGCTTCGGGGGCGTCGGGGTCCCGGCGGCTCCGCCGGCCGGGCCACGCCGCATGACCTGCGCGTACCAGGAGAGGTCTCCGCCGAGCGCCACGACCCAGACCGGAGTGTCCGGGTCCGTCAGCATGCTGCGGCCGCCGAGGTGCCGTTCCACGTCTCTGTAGAGGACGAGCTTCGCCTCGGCGCGCGCGACGGGGAGCGGCTTCCCGTTCTTCACCGTCGCGTCCTCGAGCACCTCGCGCCGCTCGCGCATGGGCCGGTCCGGGCCCGAGACGGGCCGTTCGAGCCGGAGGCTTGCCGCCACACGCTCGAGGACCTCGCGGTGCGGGCCGTCCGCGGGCCAGGCGTTGACCACGAGGAAGCGGTCCCTGAAGTGCGGCGAGCGCACGATCCAATGCCGGTGGGGCACCGACGTGCCCGGCGGCATGTTCGGGTCGATGCGCAGCGTGAGCGCGGGCTGCCCCGCGAGGGTCAGCGCACCGCGGTCGCGGGTCGGGCCCGAGCCGTTCGGCGCCCAGCGTCTCGCGAACGCGTCGAGATCGAGGCCGTCCGGGTCGTAGGCGAGCTGGACGTTGAGCCGCACGAGGTCGGCCGGCGGCGTCATCGCGCTGCCGCGATCGCCAGAGGTCGGCTGGCGCGAGTACACCTCCGCGCCGCGCAGGTGGCTCGTCTCGGCCGTCCACTCGGCCGGGATGTCCAGCGTCCAACCGCCGGTCTCGCTCCAGAGCCGCCGGTGGCCGGCGGGCACGTCGGGATCGACGCGGGTCGGCATCGCGGCGGGCGAGACGAGCTGGTCCCGGCGATCGAGCGGCGGGAGGATCACGTCCGCGAAGCCGCTCGGCGCCGTGACCGCCGACGGCACGGGCGACGCGAGCGCGCGCGACCCGAGGGTGCCGCAGGCGCTGAGAAGAAGGGCCGCCAGGACGAGCGGGGTCGAAGGCCGCACGCAAAGAGAACGACCGGGGACGCGCTGTCGTTCCGCGGCAGGCACGCGACCGGTCGCGCGGAGGGTCGCTAGAGGCCGAGCGCCCTCTTCGCGTCGCCCGCCTTCACCTGGTACACGGTGCTCGCCCACGCCGGCTTGAAGCCGAGGCGCGTGTTGATCGCGAGCATCGGCGCGTTCGAGGTCGCGTTGCCGGTCCGGATGAAGCGCGCCGCGGGACGCTCCGCGAGGATGCGGCGGATCACGAGCGCCTTCATCCACTTCCCGATGCCGCGCCCGCGGTGCGCCGGGATCGTCGCGGTGCCCTGCTGCCCGATCACATGCGGGGTCGCCGGGTCGAGGCTGACCTCCGTGTAACCGGCGGTCTCGCCGGTCCTCTCCTCGATGACGAGGACCGCCCAGCGCTCGCGGCCGCTGATGGCGCGCGTGCGGTCCCACTCCCGCACCATCTCGGGCGTGGTCTTCCAGTCGTCCATCTTGAGGTCGCCACGCGGCGCCGTGTTCATCGTGTCGTAGGCCACGATGAAGTTCTCGATGAGCTCGTCGGGCACGTTGCCGGTGATCCACACGGCGCGGTAGCCCTCGGGATCGAGCGTCGCCCACTCCTCGATGAGGGCGCGGTCGACGTCGGCGAGCACGAGCTGGTTGAGGTGCATCGCGAGCCCGGGCTTCGCGCCGACACGCGCCGCGAACACCGCCCCGGCCGGCACGCGATCGTTCCCGTAGCCGGTCAGCGTGAGGTCGTCGGCGAGGCCCTCGAGCGACCTCCGCAGGAGCTCGGTGGCGAGCCCGCGGCGCCGGTGCCCCGGGTGAACGGCGAGGTTGACCTCGCGCAGGTCCTGGTTCGTGTCCGCCTTGAAGGCGAAGATGAACGCGAGGCCGACGGTGTCCTCGCCGAGCGTGGCCAGCTGAGCCTCGATCTCGACCATGGCGGGGATCGCCCGGTAGCGGCGGACGTACGCCTCGATCGGCGTCGGCGGGTCCTCCGGGACGCGCTCCCTGTCGAGGGCGGCGTTGAGCCGCGCGACCCCGACCAGCTCGGCGTCCGTGGCCGTCCGGGGGTCCACCTTCGAGATGCGGTACGCGGTCGGGGCGATCGTCACGGTGGGCCACGATAGATGCGGGCGACACACGTACCATCAACTGCGTGACACTCGCCCGGCCTCTCGTCCCCCGCCGCGAGCTCCTGCGGATCTTCACCGAAGACCGGCTCGTGTCCGTGATCCGGACGAAGACGGCCGCCCAGGCGCGCGCGACGGCGCGGGCGATGGCGGATGCGGGGGTCCGGCTCATCGAGATCACGCTCACGGTGCCCGACGCGCTCGCGCTCATCGAGGAGCTCGCGTCCGATACGGGGTACGCGGAGCGTGGCTGCGTGATCGGCGCGGGGACGGTGCTCAACGGGCAGC
>DASSSF010000099.1:0-26796 GCA_035708565.1 Candidatus Limnocylindria bacterium | reverse complement strand
GCCCGCGGGCGCCTGCGCGCTCGCCGGCCTCCTGTCCGGCGCGGTGAAGGTGCGGCGCGGCGCGCGGGTCGTCGTGGTGCTCTCCGGCAGCAACGTCGACGCCGAGCGCTTCGCCGACGTCCTCCGGTCGTGAGGGCCCTCCTCTACGCCGACGGCGGGGCGCGCGGCAACCCCGGACCCGCCGCGGGGGCGGCCGTCCTCCTCGACGACGACGGCCGCGTCCTCGCCGAGTGCGCCCGGTACCTCGGGACCGCGACGAACAACGTCGCCGAGTACACCGGGTTGATCGTCGGGCTCGAGGAGGCGCAGCGGCTCGGCGTCGACGACCTCGAGGTGCGCATGGACTCGCTCCTCGTCGTCCAGCAGATGCGCGGGCTCTGGCGCATCCGGCACGCGAACCTGAAGCCGCTCGCCCTGCGGGCGGGGGCGCTCCTCGCGTCATTCCCGAAGCGCACCGTCGTCCACGTGCCGCGCGAGGAGAACGGCCTCGCGGACGCGCTCGTGAACCGCGCGATCGACGCCGCCCGCGCGTGAACGCCGACCCGCTCGGCGAGCTCGTCGCGCGGAGCCTCGGCGCGGCGGCCCCCGACGTGACGGACCTTCGCACCGAGCCCGTGCCGGGCCGCCCCGACCAGGAGCGCGTGCGGTTCCGCCTCCGCGGCGAGGAGGCGAGCCTCGTGCTCCGGCGCCTCGACCGCGAGCGCCCGCTCGAGGCGCAGCTCCTGCCGTTCCTCGCGCGGAAGACGGACCGCGTGCCGGTCGTGCGGTCGCGCGGCGTGCCCCCGCCCGCGGCGCGCGCCCGCCCGTGGATCCTCGTCGAGGACCTGACGCGGGATCCGCCGTGCGACGACCCCGTCGCGATCGTGCGCGCGAAGGTCGCCGTCGAGCGGGCGGTCGCACGCGACGCGCCTGCCCTCCGCGCCCTCGGCGTGCTCGTCGGTGGGCCGGCCGCGGACGAGCTCGCCGCTTGGCCCGCGGTGCTCGTGCACGGCTCCCTGACGCGCGACCGCGCGCGCCTGACCGCGCGCGGCGTCGTTCTCACGGACTGGGACGGGGCCCACCTCGGCGCGGGGCTGCTCGACGTCGCGCGGCTCGCCGCCGACGCGGGGACGGATCTCGCCGCGCTCGCTGAGGAGTACGCGCGCGCGTACGAGCGCGGCGTGACGGCTGGGGAGATCGCCGTCCTCCGCGCTCTCGGCTGGTAAAATGGAGCGTGCCGAGCAGGTCGGACGGTCGCGGCGAAAGCCGAGGAAGTTCCGGGCTCCACAGGGCAGGAAGGCGGGTAACTCCCGCCCGCCGTGAGGCGAGGCCAGCGCCACAGTGACGAACCCGCGTGAGCGGGGTGAAACGGGCAAGCGCCTTCCGGAGCAAGGCCAAATAGGGGGACGATGGCGCGGCCCGCGCCGTCCCCGGGTAGGCCGCTAGAGGCGGGCGGCGACGCTCGTCCGAGAGGGATGACCGTCTCCGGTCCTCGTGACCGAAGACAGAACCCGGGCTACAGACCCGCTCGGCGATCCGCTCCTTCCGTCGCGATCGACGCGCCGGCCGCGCGTCGCGGCCGGCGCGTTCTCGCGCTCAGGCGGGCTCGGGCTGCCGGGTCGTGCGAGCGCCGAGGTCCGCGACGAGGGCGAAGAGCGCCCCGCCGACGATCGCCGGGACCACGAACAGACCTTCGATCTCAGGGCCCCACTGCGTGATGGCGCCCGTCAGGTAGCTGCCCACGACGGCCTCGCTCGCGAAGTACCCGCCGAACGCGGCGGCCGCGGCGACGATCAACCAGTGGTAGCGGAGCCTCGGCGCCGTGCCGACCTGCACCAGGATGCCGAGCGCCAGCGAGATCAGGACCACCGCGAGGAACACAGCGATGCCCATCTCGCACCTCCTTCGCGACGAGCCTAGGCGCGCGCGAGGGCGGCGCCGCTCCGGGAATGTGCGGATCGCGCGCGGGCGATCGCCCCACACGCTCCGACGACGGACGGGGAGCGCCGCGGGGCCGTTCGACGCCTCGCGTGGATACGATCGGCCGCGATGGGCCGCGAGCGGCGCGTCCGCCTCCTGGAGCTCGCGCGCGCGTGGGTCGCCGTCGGGACGCAGTCGATCGGCGGAGGCACGAGCACGCTGCTCCTGATCCGCCGGATCCTCGTGGAGCGCCGCGGCTGGATCTCGCGCCGCGAGTACGCCGAGCTCATCGCGTTCTCGCAGCTCAGCCTCGGCATCCACCTCGTGGCGCTCGCCGCGCTCATCGGGAACCATCTCGCCGGGCTGCGCGGCGTCGCCGTGTCGGTCGCCGGGATGATGCTCCCCGCCGCCGCGATCACGGTCGCGCTGACGATGGCGTTCGCGAGCGTCGCGGACCACGCGGTCGTGCGAGCGGCGCTCGCCGGCGTGACGCCGGTGACCGCCGGGATGACCGCGGGGCTCGGTCTCGTGAGCGCGCGGGGCGCGATGCGGCGCGGAGGACGCGGGATCGTCGACCTGGGCGTCACCGCCGTGGCGCTCGCGCTGCTGCTCGCCGCTCCGGTCTCACCGGTCGCGGTCATCGTCGGCGCCGGCGCGATCGGAGCGGCGGCGCTCGGGCGCGAGAAGCGGCCGCCGGATCCGGAGGGCGGATGACGGACCTCGCGGAACTCTTCATCCTCGTGCTGAAGGCGACGGCGCTCGGCTTCGGCGGCCTCGGGTCGCTTCCGATCCTGCGGCAGGACGTGATCGCGACGGGGATCGCGAGCGATGAACAGCTCGTGCAGGCGCTCGCGATCGGACGTCTCGGCTCGGGGCCGAACGCCCTGTACCTCGTCTCGTTCGGCTACCTCGTGATGGGGATCGCGGGCGCGGCCGTCGCGCTCGTCGCGTCGTGCATCCCGCCGCTCGTCATGGTCCCGGCGGTCGCTGCGATGCGCCGTCGCGTGCTCTCGACGTGGGTCGCGGGGCTGGCGCGCGGGGCGACGCTCGCGGCGTCCGGCCTCCTGCTCGCGATCGGCGTGCAGATCCTCGGCGCCGACCCCGCGGCGGTCCTCCGGCTGCCTCCCTGGCAGATCGCCCTCGCTGCGCTCGGCGTGGTCCTGACCTATGACGGGCGCCTCCATCCGGCGGTCCTCATCGCGGGAGGGGCCGCCGCCGGCGTCGCCCTCGGCGGCTAGGTCATCCGGCGGGCGGGCCCGCGCGTATCCACCAGTGACCCACAAGGAGGGCTGATCGACATGAAGCGACTCGTCCCCGGCCTGGTCGCGGTCCTGCTCGCCGCCGCGTGTGGCGGGACGGCGCAGGCCCCGACCCCGACCGCGACCACGGCGGCGCCGACGACCGCCGCGCCGACCGCGACCCCCGCGCCGACGCCGGCGGCCGTCGTCCTCAAGGCGGACCTCAAGTCGAGCGAGGAGAACCCGCCGATCGCCGGGCCCGAAGCCTCGTGCAGCGGCACCGGCGAGGTCACGTTCAACCCGGACCGCAGCGTGAAGTTCGATGTCGAGATCAAGGGCTGCCCGGACAGCGCCGTCATCAACATCGGGCACATCCACGAGGGCGCGAAGGGAACGAACGGTGCGGTGCGCGTGAACACGGGCCTCGTCGCGGGCGAGCTCAAGCTCACGGCGGGCGGCGTGAAGTTCACGAAGAACGTCGCGTCGGTAGACGCCGCGGTCTTCAGCGCGATCCTCGCGAACCCCGCGGGCTACTACCTGAACTTCCACTCGGCGGCGAACGCCACGGGCGTGATCCGCGGGCAGCTCGAGAAGAAGTAGCGCCCGAGGGCGGAATACCCCCAACCCTGCCAGGAGAGGAGGCCGCGAGGCCTCCTCTCCTCCCATACGCGCGCGGCGACGCCTCGCCTTAGCCCGTCCCCTTCTTCTCCGCCGCCTCGGGCGCGAGCCAGCGGCGGAACGCGTCGAAGCCGAACGGCCGGCCGAGGAAGTCCTTCACGAGCTCGGCGGCGGGCTTCGATCCGCCGGGCCGGAGGACGAGGTCGCGGTAGCGGCGCGCCTCCTCGATGTCCATCAACCCCTTCGTGAAGCGCGTGTGCAGGTCCTTCGCGATGACGAGGGACCACATGTAGGTGGCGTAGGCCGCGGTGTACCCCTCGAGGTGGCCGAAGCTCGCCTGGAAGCGGCTCGCTGGGTCCACCTTCGACGGCGAGTAGCGCTCCGCGAGCTCGAACAGGGTCTTCGTCGTGTCGAGCGTCCGCGGGTCGCGGTCGTGGTACGCGAGCGAGAGCGCCGAGAAGAACAGCTGCCGCTGCACGAACAGGCCGCGGCCGAAGTCGCGCGCCGTGCGCAGCTGCTCGACCAGCTCCGAGGAGATCGGCTCGCCCGTCTCGACGTGCTTCGCGAAGCGGCGCAGCACGCCGTAGTCGTAGATCCACTCCTCGAGGAACTGCGACGGCGCCTCGACGAAGTCCCACTCGGTCACCTGGCTCACCCGCATCCACGGGACCTCGCCGCGGACGATCGAGTGCACGAGGTGCCCGAACTCGTGGAAGTACGTGACGACCTCACGGTGCTCCATGAGCGCGGGCCCGCTCGGGGCGTCCGGGTCGGGGAAGTTGCACACGAGGACGTAGTGCGGGAGCTGCTTCCCGCCGAGACCCGGCCGGTAGCCGAAGCACGCGGCGTGCTTGAACTTCCCCTCGCGCGGGAACATGTCGAGCGAGATGCGCCCGGCGGGCTTGCCCGCGACGGTGACGTCGAAGGTCTCGACCGACGGGTCCCAGAGCGGCAGGTCGATCTTCGTGAATGTCATGTCGAAGAGCTCGCTGCTCAGGTCGAGGATCGCCTGGCGCACGCGCCGGTACTCGAAGTACGGGCGCACGGTCCGCGCGTCGAAGCTCAGCTCCTCCGCCTTCACGCGCTCGGTGAGGAAGGTCATCTCGTGCTCGTTCAGGGTGTCGGGCTCGGGAAGCCCCATGCGCCGCTTCATCGCGAGCAGCCGGGCGCGCTCGGCGGCCCCGGCCTCGCGCGTCGCGTCGTACGCGCGCTCGATGAAGGCTCGCGTGTTGTCGGGCTTCTCCATCATCAGGATCTCGAGCGCGTAGTCGGCCCACGTCGCGTAGCCGAGCAGGTTCGCGAGCTCGTGGCGCTTCGCGAGCATCGTGTCGAGCACCTCGAGGTTCCGCGGGGTCGCGCGCGTGCTCGACGCGCGCATGAGGGCGCGGCGCGCCGCGTCGCTCCTCGCGTACGACATGAACGGGATCGAATCCGGGTAGTCGGTCGTGATCCGGACGTTGCCGTCGCTCCCGGCGGGATGCGCCTTCACGTAGTCGTCCGGCATCCCCGCGAGCTCGCCCGGCGGGATCTCGATGCTGCGGACGTCGTCCCGGATGTTGCGCGAGAACTCCTGGGTGATCTCGACGAGCTCCTGGCGCAGCGCCTTCACGCGCTCGCGGCCCTTCTCGTCGAGCTCGATCCCGGCGCGCCGCATGTCGCGGCGCGTGAGGTCGACGACGCGCTTCTCGATCGCGCCGAGCCCGGCGGCGTCGAGCGCGCCGAGCGCCTCGTAGAGGCCCCGGTGCTGCATCAGCTCGGTGTTGAACTTCGTCGCCTCGCGGACGAGCTCCTCGGCGGCCTCGCGCGTCGCCTTCTCGGGATGCACCTCCGAGAGGAGGCCGCACTCGGCGCCGAGGGTCGAGACCTCGAGCGCGAGGTCGTTGAGCGCCTCGAGCACGTCGCGGGAGCCCTTCGGGAGCGCTTCGATCCGGCGGAGGTGGTCGCGCGCGCGGCCGAGCCGCGCGCGGTTGTCGTCGACGAGGGTCTGGGAGGGGGAGAAGGTGGTGGTCATGGGGTGAGTCTGGCACTCCGTCCCGCCGCGCGGCCCGTAACGGGCTAACGTCGCACGCCATGCACCAGGTCGAGGTGCTCTTCGCTCTCCTCGTCGTCGTGGCGGCCCTCGCGGCGCTCGCGAGGAGGCTCGCCGTGCCGCAGCCGATCCTCATGCTGGTCGGTGGCCTCGTGCTGGGCCTCCTGCCGATCGTGCCGCGCCTCGAGCTCGCGCCCGAGACGGTGCTCGTCGTGTTCCTGCCTCCGCTCCTCTACGTCGCGGCCTTCTACACGTCGATCCGCGATTTCCGCGCGAACGGGCCCGCCATCGCGTCCCTCTCGTTCGGGCTCGTCGTCGCGACCGCCGCGGCCGTCGCGGTCGCCGCGCGGCTCGCCCTCCCGGCCCTCTCGTGGCCCGTCGCCTTCGCCCTCGGCGCGATCGTGGCGCCGCCCGACGCGGCGGCGGCGACGGCGGTGATGCAGCGTCTCGGCGCGCCGCGGAGGGTGGTCACGATCCTCGAGGGCGAGAGCATGCTCAACGACGCGACCGCGCTCGTCGCGTACCGCATCGCGCTCGCGGCGGCCGTGTCGGGAGCGTTCTCGCTCGGCGATGCCGCGGCGCGCTTCGTCCTCGTCGCCGCCGGCGGCGCGGCGGTCGGCTACGTCGTCGCGCGCGTCGTCGCGGCGATCCGCCGCCGCGCCGCGGACACGCCGGTCTCGATCACGGTCTCGCTCGTCACGCCGTTCGCCGCGTACCTGCCGGCGGAGGCCGCCGGCGCGTCGGGCGTCATCGCCGTGGTCGTCGCCGGGCTGCACCTGGGCCGGCACGCGCCGCGCTTCATGTCGTCGGAGACGCGCATCACCGGCGGCGCGGTGTGGCAGATGCTCGTGTTCCTCCTCAGCGGGCTCCTCTTCCTCCTGCTCGGCCTCCAGCTGCCGCTCATCGTCTCGCGCCTCGAGGCGGTCCCGCCCCGCGACCTCATCGGCGTGCCGCTCGCGGTCACGGCGACGGCGATCGCCGTGCGGTTCGCCTGGGTCTTCGCCGGGACGTACCTCGCGGGTCCCGTTCGGCGCGCGCCCGCCCCGCCCTGGCAGGAGTCGTTCGTCATCTCGTGGGCGGGGATGCGCGGCGCCGTCTCGCTCGCCGCCGCGTTCGCGCTCCCGCTCGGCCTCGATCGCGAGCTCCCGTTCGCGCGCGACCTCCTGATCTTCGCGACGTTCGTGGTGATCCTCGCGACGCTCGTCGGCCAGGGCGTGACGCTGCCGGTCATCATGCGGCGCCTCGGCGTCACGGCCGACCCCGACGTCGAGCACGACGAAGCGCACGCGCGCGTGGAGACCGCGCAGGTCGCGCTCGAGCGGCTCGAGGAGATGCGCGCGCGGTGGGGTTCGCACGCCGAGCTCCTCGACGCGCTGGCCGCGCGTTATGCCCACCGGGTGCAGCACGCGGACCTCCACCACGAGGGGCCGCTCGGCGCCGCCGAGACCGAGCGCCTCGAGCACCGCCAGATCCGCCAGGAGCTGATCGACGCGGAGCGCGCGGCCGCGCGCGAGATGCACGCGCGGGGGGCGATCGACGACGTGGTGCTGCGGCGTCTCGAGCGCGACCTCGACCTCGAGGAGCTGCGGTCGGAGGACTAGACGGCGGCGCCGGCGGCCTGCGCGAAGGGCGCGTTCGCGTGCACCTCCTCGAGGCGCGAGCGCGGCACCGCGAGGAACGCGTCGACGACGCCCGGATCGAACTGGGTGCCCCGGCCGGAGACGATCTCGCCGAGCGCCTGCTGGATCGAGCGGCCGAGGCGGTACGGGCGGTCGGACGTCATCGCGTCGAAGGCGTCGGCGACGGCGAAGATCCGCGCGCCGAGCGGGATGTCGCTGCCGGCGAGGCCTTCGGGATAGCCGGCCCCGTCCCATCGCTCGTGATGGGAGCGGATGATCGTCGCGACCTCCTCGAGGAAGGGGATCCGGGCGATGATGCGCGCGCCGAGGTCCGGATGGCGCCGCATGATGGTCCACTCCGCGTCGTTCAGCGGGCCCGGCTTGCGGAGGATCTGATCCGGGACGCCGATCTTCCCGATGTCGTGGAGCAGCGCGCCGCGCCGGAGCGCGGGCCGCACCTGATCCGCGAGGCCGAGCTCGTCGGCGATCAGCTCCATGTACTCGAGGACCCGGCGCGCGTGACCCTCGGTCTCCGTGTCACGCACGTCGAGCGCGTTCGAGAGCGCGTGCAGCGTGGAGTCGTACGTGCGCTCCGTCTCCCCGAGCGCGCGCTCGAGCGCGGCCGACTGCGCCACGATCCGCTGGGACGACCGCACGTACACGCCGCGGAGGAAGAGCCAGAGGAGCACCGCGGCCGTCGCGATGATGAGGGCGGTCGATGCCTGGATCTGCCGGAGCGTCGCCTCGATCGGACCGAGGTCGCGCCACACGACGGCGGCGCCCACGGTCCGGCCGTCCTCGACGACCGGCACCCACGTCTCGAGGGTCGTCGCGCGTCGCACGTCCGGCTGCGAGCCGCCCGCGGGATGCGCGTGAGAGTCCGCGTACGAGCCCGGGGCGAGCACGGCGGGCCGCCCGTAGCGCATGTCGGCGACGATGTCCCGGTGCTGGGCGGCGGGCGGATCGCCCGCGAGCGTGCGCGCGAGGAGCGCGGCCGCGTCGCCCTGCGCGGTCATCCCGAGGTCCGCGTCGTCGTAGGAGAACACGACGCGGCCCGAGGGATCGAAGAAGCGTGTCGAGACGATGCCGTAGACGGAGAAGTGGAACAGCACCGTCTGCTCGAGGCGCTCCCACTCCTTCGCGTCGAGCGTGCGGGAGAAGACCGCCTCGTCGAACACGGTCCCGAAGTGCGACCGCACCGCGTCCTTCGTGAAGCGCGCCGTCTCGTCCTCGACGTAGCGGCCGAAGACGAGTGCCGTCGCGCCGGCGAGGACGAGCGCGGTGACGGCGAGCGTGAGGCCGAGCGCTATCGAGAATCGCGCGACCGGGCTCCAGCCCGTCACGCGGACGTCCCTCATCCCGCGCAGAACGTACGTATGGCCGGCTGCCGTGGCGTGTGATGGCAGCCACTTCGATACGTGATCGCTCCCGTGGTCATCGTCTGCGGCTCGCCGGGAGCGGGCAAGACGACGCTCGCGCGCCGTCTCGGGCGCGACCTCGGCGTGGTCGTCTTCTCCAAGGACGACATCAAGGAGCCGCTGTTCGACGCGCTCGGTGTCGGGGATCGCGAGTGGTCGCGCAGGCTTGGCACGGCGTCGTACGCGATCCTGTACGCCGTCGCGTCGCATGTCCTCGAAGCGGGCGTCGGGGTCCTCCTCGAGAGCAACTTCGGTCCGGCATCGCTCGATCCCCTGCGTGCGCTCTGCGCCCGCCGTCGTGCGGTCATCGTCCACTGCGACGCCGCCCCCGCGCTTCTCGCGCGGCGCTGCGCGGATCGCGCCGCCGGAGGGAGCGGCCGGCATCCGGGACACGCCGACGCCGCGATCGTCGATGAGATCGCCGCGGCGCACGCGGCCGGTACCTTCGAGCCTCCCCCGATCGGGGTGCCGGTGATCCGCGTTCGCACCGACGACGGCTACGACCCTTCGTACGACGACGTGCTCGCCATCGCGAGGGACCGGCTCTCGCCGTTATGATCCCGCGCGCATGACACAGGGCGATCCGGCCCGTGTGCTGGTGGTGGATGACGATCGCGGCATCCGCGAGTTCGTGAGCACGGTGCTCACGGACGAGGGGTACCGCGTCGACGAGGCGGTCGACGGACGCGACGCGCTCGCGGCCGCGGAGCGCGACCGCCCGGACCTCATCCTCCTCGACATGCGCATGCCGGTCATGGATGGATGGGAGTTCGCGCGCACGTACCGCGAGCGCCCGGGCCCGCACGCGCCGATCGTCATCGTCACCGCGGCGCTCGACGTCGCGAAGGACGCCAGGGAGATCGGTGCGGACGGCTTCCTCGCGAAGCCGTTCCAGCTCGACGACCTATTGCATCTCGTGCGCACGCACGCCCGTTCCTGAAGCGCTCGTACGCCCGGCCGGCCGGGTGGCACAGGCCTTGCGTCCGTCGAGCGCGGAAGGAGGTGCCCGATGCTCTGGACGATCGTCGCGATCCTCTTGATCTTGTGGCTCCTCGGCCTGATCGCGCTGCCGACCGTCGGCTCGCTGATCCACATCCTCCTCGTCGTCGCGCTCATCGTGCTGATCCTGCAGCTCGTGAGCGGTCGCCGAGTGGCCTGACGATCCCGTGAGGAGGTCCGCCGCGAGGCGGGCCTCCTGGGGTTCCGGGGAAGGGAGCGTGGCGTGACCATGGGACCGGCTGCTCGTCGACGCCCAGGCGTCGGAGACGCCAACGGCCGTGTCCGGTGGGGTGCGGCCGTCGCCGTCTACAACGTCGTGGGGCTCGCCGCGCGCGCGGCCTCCCTTCGCGAGCACGACCGCGTCACGCGGCGTCGGCTACCAGTTCCCCGCGCCCGAGGTCGCCGCGACCGAGCGCTGGCGTTCGCCGCTAGTCGCCCCGGTCCTTGTCGCCCTTCTTCGCCTCGTTCTCCGCGTCGATCCTCCGGTCCTGCGCGTTCGAGCGGCCGGCGCTCGTCTGGTCATCGGTGAACTGCCCCTTGCCGTCGCGGCGGACGTAGCGCGTCCCGCCTTCCTTGCCCGGCGTGGTGTCGGTCTCTTCCCTCGGCATCTTCGTTGTTCTCCTTTATCCATGTTCGCGCCGAGGTCACGCGGTGCACGGTGCGCGCCATCCGTTGACGCGCGCTCGCTCGGCCGCTAGAGTTCGCGGGTCGCGCGAGAGCGCGGACTCTGACGGAGGTGCGGCGGCCTGGTGAACGTCTTCTTCGCGCCCACCGGGGCGATGCCTCGGACCACCCTGCCCGCCGACGGAGCGCATTAGCTAGGGACGGCCTCTAGCGCACCTCCGGACCGTGGGCAGGAACGAGGCCCACGGTCCTTTGTTTTCCACCGATGACGGTGGCGTGGGCCCGCGAGACCGACGAAAGGGAAGCGGCCATGGCCCTCGCGATACAGGACCCGACCGACGCCGAGCACGGCCACGACCGGGCCGCGCTCTTCGCCCACGCGGTCCGCAAGGCGTTCCGCGCCGCCGACGGACGGCCGAAGCGCGCCGTCGACGACGTCTCGCTTTCGGTCGCGCGCGGAGAGATCTACGGACTGCTCGGGGCGAACGGCTCCGGCAAGTCCACGCTCATCCGCCTGTTCTCGACGCTCCTCGAGCCCGACGCGGGCGAGGTGCGCGTGTTCGGCCGGGACGTGGGCGCGGACGAGCTCGCCGTGAAGCGGCTCATCAATCGCGTGTCCGTCGAGGCCTCCTTCTTCAAGAAGCTCTCGGCGATGGAGAACCTCGTGCACGCCGGACGCCTGTACGGCGTCGCCGGCGCGGACGCGCGCGAGCGGTCGCGCTCGATCCTCATCCGGCTCGGCATCCCCGCGGACCGGCACGACGAGCCCCTCGAGAAGCTGTCGCGCGGCATGCAGCAGAAGGTGGCGATCGCGCGCGCGTTCCTCTCGTCGCCGATGCTGCTGCTCCTCGACGAGCCGACCACCGGTCTCGACATCCGCAGCAAGCGGGAGGTGCAGACGTTCGTGCGCGACCTCCGGGACGAGCACGACGCGACGATCCTCCTGACCACGCACGACCTCGACGAGGCCGCGCGGCTGTCCGACCGGATCGGCGTGCTCCACGCCGGCCGGCTCGTGGCCGAAGGCACGACCGCGGAGCTCTGCGAGCGGTACGGCGCCGCGGACCTCGAGGCCGTCTTCATGACGGTCACGGGGAAGCGTCTCGAGGAGGCCGATCAGGGCGAGGCTGGTCGCTGAGGTGTTCAGTGACATCGCGGCCCAGCCTCGCCTCGCCTACGCGTTCGTCGAGCGGCAGATCGCGCTCATGCGCCGCTACTGGCTGTGGGAGCTCGTCTGGATCGTGTACAGCGCGGTCACGTCGCTCTCCGTCGCGTACATCGGCCTCGCCGCGCCGGCCATCACGGGCGAGAGCGTCGACCCCGCGACGACGGCGCGCTTCGTCCTCTACCTGCTCGTGGGCACGATCGCCTGGCGGTTCCTCGGGATCATCTTCGAGGACATCGCGGAGATCATCGCCTGGGAGCGCTGGGAGGGGACCATCGAGTACACGTTCATGGCGCCCGTCCCGCGGCTCACGCACCTCGTGGGGATGGCCGCGGGCACGATCGTGCGCGCCTGCGTCATCAGCGTCACGACGCTCGCCGCGGTCATGCTGTTCGTCCCGGTCGACCTCTCGCGCGCCAACGGAGCGTCGGCGCTCGTCCTGCTCGTCGTCGGCGCGCTCGCGTTCATCGGGCTCGGCATCGGGTCGGCGTGCTTCCCGCTCCTGTGGACGGAGAAGGGGCTCCAGATGGCGTACATCGTCCAGGCGGTCGTGCTCCTCGTGTCCGGCGTCTACTACCCGGTGAGCGTCCTGCCGTCCTGGCTGCAGCCGCTCTCGGTCCTGTCGCCCGCGACGTACGTCATCGAGGGGATGCGGCGCGCGCTCCTCGACGGCGCGGACCTCGCGGCGCTCTGGCCGGTCGTCTGGCCGGCGCTCCTCATCGGCGTGGTCTCGATCCCGCTCGGCCTGCGGGCGTTCCTCGCCGCCGAGCACTTCGCGAAGCGGACGGGACGTCTAAAGCGGAGCGGGTAAGCCCCACACGCTCGCGGGCCGAACGGCCCGTCGCGCGCGTCGTCCCGCTCTTGCCGTGTCCGCCATCGATCCCGAACGTGCATGGGCTCACCGTTCCGGGGAGGTGACCCGCATGTCCGCACGCCCGCGCCGCCATCCGCTCGCCGCTCCGACGTTCGTCGAGGGACGGAAGGCGGGGTCCGGTCCGGCGTGAGCGCCGAGACCGCGATCGAGCTCATCTGCTTGAGCGCGCCCGCCGTGGTCCGCCGATGAGCAGCCGGCCGTACGTCCGTCCGAATGCCCTCATGACGCGCGTAGCCAACCCGATCGTGCGGATGCTGGGCCTCTTCCCGACCCTCACCGTCGCTGGACGCCGGACGGGCGCGCCGCGCACGACGCCGCTCGAGCACGCGGGCTCGCGTTACCTCGTCTCGGGGCGCGGGGAGACGGACTGGGTGCGCAACCTGCGCGCCTCGCGGGCCGGGCTCCTGCGCGAGCGCGGCCGGACCGTCCGGATCCGCGCGACCGAGGTCGGCGGCGGCGAGCGCGAGCGCGTCGTGGCCGCGTACCGCCGCAAGATGGGCCACGCGGTCGACGAGCAGTTCGCCCGGCTGCCGGCCGCGGCGGAGCACCCGGTCTTCCGGATCGAGCGGGAGGACTGACGGTTCGCTAGCCTCGCGCGATGATCCGTGTCCCGCCGGCGCCAAAGACCCCGCGCGACGTCGTCGTGGACGAGCACTTCGGCGAGCGCGTCGCCGATCCCTACCGCTGGCTCGAGAAGAGCGACGAGCGCGTGTCGGCCTGGACCGACGCGCAGAACGCCCGCACGCGCGAGGTGCTCGACCGGATCCCCGAGCGCGCGCGCTATGCCGCGCGCCTCCGCGAGCTGCTCGCGGTCGGCCTCCTCGGCACGCCGTGGCCGGCCGGCGGCCGGATCTTCCACAAGCGGCGCGAGGGCGATCAGCGCCAGGCCGTCCTCTACGTGCGCGACGGCGTGGACGGCCGGGACCGCGCGCTCGTGGACCCGAACCTGGTCGACCCGTCGGGCCTCACGACGATCGACTGGTACTACCCGTCCCGCGACGGCGCCCTCGTCGCGTACGGGCTGTCGCGCGGCGGCACGGAGATGTCGACGCTCTACGTGCGCGACGTCGCGAGCGGCCGCGACCTCGACGTGCGGATCCCGCACACGCAGCGGACGGCCGTCGCGTGGACGGGCGACGGCTTCTACTACGTCGTCCACCCGGCGCCCGGGACGGTCCCCCCGGGCGAGGAGCACTACCACCGGCGGGTCCGGTTCCACGCGCTCGACGAGGGACCGGCGCACGAGGACGCCGAGGTCTTCGGCGCGCAGCGCCCGAAGGAGGACATCGTCGGCGTCTCGACCTCGCCGGACGGCAGGTACGTCGTGTTCAGCGCGTACGAGGGCTGGCGCCGTAACGACCTGTACCTGCTCGACCGCGAGCGGCCGGAGCGCGGCCTCGTCACCGTGATCGAAGGGAAGGACGCGCTCTCGGGCGCGCACCCGGCCGCCGACGGCATCTTCATCCGCACGAACCTCGACGCGCCGAACTATCGCGTGGCCTTCGCGCCCTACGACCGCCCGGCGGACTGGCGCACCGTCGTCGCCGAGACGGACCGGCCGATCGAGGAGCTCGCCGTCACGCGGGCGCACCTCGTCGTGCACCGGCTTGACCGCGCGGTCTCGCGCCTCGAGGTCTTCGCGCGGTCGGGCGCGCGAGAGCGGGAGATCGCGCTGCCGGAGGCCGGCGCCGTGTCGCCGTCGGCCGCGACCGAGGTGGGCATCCGCGGCGACGCGTCGGGCGATCTCGCGTGCTTCGTGTTCCAGTCGTTCGCGACCGCGCCGGCGGCGTTCGGCGTCGACCCGCGCGACGGGACGCCGCGGCCGGTCGTCGCGCTCCGCGGCGCCGCCGTCCGCGCCGATGTCGTGGTGCACCAGGTCTCGTACCGCTCGAAGGACGGGACCGAGGTCCCGATGTTCCTCGTGCGCCGGCGCGACGTCCGGCCGACCGGGGACGTCCCGACCGTGCTCACGGGGTACGGCGGGTTCAACGTCTCGTGCCTCCCGCTCTACACGGCGGCGGCGATCCTCTGGGCCGAGGAGGGCGGGCTCTACGCGCTCGCGAACCTGCGCGGCGGCGGCGAGCTCGGCGAGCGCTGGCATCGCGCGGGCATGCTCGCGAACAAGCAGAACGTCTTCGACGACCTGCACGCGGCGGCGGAGCACCTCGTTTCCGCCGGCTGGACCCGGCGCGAGCGCCTCGGCGCCTACGGCGGCTCGAACGGCGGGCTGCTCATGGGCGCCGCGCTCACGCAGCGGCCCGACCTCTACGGCGCGCTCGTCTGCCTGGTGCCGCTCCTCGACATGCTCCGCTACCAGCACCTGCTCATCGCGCGGTTCTGGATCGCGGAGTACGGCTCGTCGGAGGACCCCGAGCAGTACCGGTGGCTCCGCGCGTACTCGCCGTACCACAACGTGAAGGAGGGAGTGCGCTACCCGCCGATCCTCCTGACGACCGCCGAGGGCGACAGCCGCGTGGACCCGATGCACGCTCGGAAGATGGCGGCGCTCCTCCAGCGGGTGGCACCCGACGGGGTGACCCTGCTCCGTGTCGATCGGGACGCGGGGCACGGGGTGGGGAAGCCCCTCGACATGCAGGTGGACGACGCCGCCGACCAGTGGGCGTTCCTCGCGTGGCGGCTCCGTGGTACGTTCGAACAGTGAACATCCTGCGTTTCCTGAGGGATCAGGCGAAGGAGTACGACTGCAGCGTCTGCGGCGCGAACCACTCGCGGTCTGACATCCGCGTGCTCGGCCGCCACGAGCAGGCGTGGGTCGTCCGCGTGACGTGCGCGAGCTGCAGCACGACCTTCAAGCTCCTCGTCGTCGTCGACGAGAACGCCTCGTCGATCCCCACGAAGCGCGATCACCCGAGCGCCTCGCAGCGCCGGCGCGCGCCGCTCTCGCCGGACGAGGTCCTCGACGCGCACGAGTTCCTCCGCGCGTACGACGGCGGCATCGATGGGCTCTTCGGCCCGCCGTCGAAGGAGTCCGTTGCCGGGCGTTCCGCCCGGCGCTGATGATCCCTACTCGCTTCGCTGCCTCGCGGCTGCTCCGCTCGTGGGGGCCGGGCGCTCGGTCGGGCGAAGCCCTCCCTCGCTAGAGCGGTGGCGAGCAAGAACGCAGTCATCACGGGCTGGGGCATGTACGCGCCCGCACGCGTGATGACGAACGACGACCTCGCCAAGATCGTCGACACCTCCGACGAGTGGATCTCGTCGCGCACGGGCATCAAGGAGCGGCGCGTGGCGGCACCCGGCGAGGGCACCGCGACGATGTCCGTGCGCGCGGCGCGCGTCGCGCTCGAGCGCGCGCGCCTTCCCGCGCGCGAGGTGGAGCTCATCGTCGTCGGGACCTGCTCGCCCGACTACCTCTTCCCGGCGACCGCGTGCCTCGTGCAGGACGAGCTCGGCGCCGTGCGCGCCGGCGCGTTCGACGTGGAAGCCGCGTGCACCTCCTTCGTCTCGGCGCTGTCGATCGCGAACGGCATGATCGTGGCGGGCACCGTCCGGAACGCGCTCGTCATCGGCGCGGAGACGCTGTCGCGGCTCCTCGACTACACCGACCGCACGACCTGCGTGCTCTTCGGGGACGGCGCCGGGGCGGTCGTCCTCCAGGGGTCGAACGCGTCCGTCGGCATCGAGTCCGCGGTGCTCCGCTCCGACGGCTCGAAGGGTGAGCTGCTCTACGTACCGGCCGGGGCGACGCGGGTCCCGGCGACGAAGGAGACCGTCGAGAAGGGCCAGCACTTCATCCGCATGCAGGGCGGTGAGGTGTTCAAGCTCGCGGTGAAGTCCATGGCCGACGCCGCCGAGGAGGCCATCCGCGAGGCGGGCATCACGCTCGCGGACATCGACCTCATGATCCCGCACCAGGCCAACATGCGGATCATCGAGGGCGTCGCGAGGCGCCTCCGCTTCCCGATGGAGAAGGTCTTCGTGAACATCGAGAAGTACGGCAACACCTCCGCCGCGTCGATCCCGATCGCGATCTCCGAGGCGGCGCAGTCCGGGCGCCTCCGGCGCGGTGACAAGGTCCTCCTCGTCGCGTTCGGCGGGGGCTTCACGTGGGGCGCGAGCGTGCTCGAGTGGTGGGGCGCGCCCCTGCCCGAGCACCGCGAGGCGACGATCGTGGACCGCGCGCGCGAGGCGCTCGAGGAAGTCGTGGAGCGCGTCACCGGCTAGCGGCACGCGGTCCCGGCCCCCGAAGAGCGCCCCCTCCCTGAAATTGCCCGCCCTGCCCTCTTGACAGCGGGACTGTGTGGGGTAAATTGCCGCGGCGTGGTGAGTAGTGGGGGACGGTGGGGAACTGTCCTCCAGAGTCGGAAGGGGCCTTGGAAGGGATCTTCGCGGGCGAATTCGCGCACCAGCTGGACGAGAAGGGTCGGCTCGCGATCCCGGCCAAGTTCAGGCCCCGCTTCCGAGAAGGAGCGGTCGTGACGCGTTGGGACCCCGAGTGCCTCGCCGTGTGGCCTCAGGCGGAGTGGGAGAGCCTCAACGCCGCCATCGCGACGCGCCCTCGCACGGACCCCGCGGTCATCAGGTTCCAGCGCTTCCTCGTGGCGAGCGCGCATGAAGCGGAGCCGGACGCGCAGGGACGGATCCTCATCCCGCAGCACCTCCGCGAGTGGGCCGGCCTCTCGGGCGAGGCCGTCGTCGTCGGCGTCTCCCGGAACCTCGAGATCTGGTCGCCGGAGCGCTGGCGGACGCACCTCGCCGACGTCGACTCGTCCATCGCCGAGACCTTCCGGGACCTCGGGATCTAGCGGTGGGAGGGCTCATGAGCCGGTTCTCCTGGCCGAAGTACTCGCCGAACTTGATCCCCGCGAAGGCGGCCGCTTTCTCGACGGCACCGTCGGGGCCGGAGGGCACGCCGCGGCCATCCTGGACCGGACCGCGCCGACCGGACGCCTCCTGGGCCTCGACCGCGATCCTGCGGCCCTCGAGGTCGCGGGACGGGAGCTGGAGCGTTTCGGCGAGCGGGCCGTCCTCGTCAGATCGGACTTCGCGCTTCTCGACGGCGTGGCCCGAGAGCGCGGCTTCGCGCCGCTCGACGGGATCCTCCTCGACCTCGGCCTCTCGTCCATCCAGCTGGCCGACGATCTCCGCGGGTTCTCGTTCCGCTCTCCCGGGCCCCTCGACATGCGTGCCGATCCAGACCTCGCTCTCACGGCGGCCGACCTCGTGAACACGTGGAGCGCGTCCGAGCTGCGCCGGATCTTCGCCGAGTACGGCGAGGAGCCCGAGGCGGCACGCGTCGCGAACGCGATCGTCCGGCGCCGCGCGCGTGAGCCGTTCATCGCCGCCGACGAGCTCGGCCGCTTCGTGGCCGGCGTGAAGACGCGCCGCCCGCGGGGCATCGACCCCGCGACGCGGGTCTTCCAGGCGCTGCGCATCGCGGTCAACGAGGAGCTCGCGAGCCTGCGGCGCGGCCTCGCCGCAGCGCTCGCGGTGCTCCGTCCCGGCGGCCGGCTGGCGGTGATCTCGTTCCACTCGCTCGAGGACCGCGAGGTGAAGCAGTTCTTCGCCCGCGAGTCCCGCGACTGCACCTGTCCTCCCCACCTCCCCACCTGCGTCTGCGGGCACCGCGCGGGTCTGCGTGTCGTTACCCGGCGTCCGCTCACGGCGGACGCGGCGGAGGTCGCTCGCAACCCGCGCGCCCGCAGCGCCAAGCTCCGTGTCGCGGAGCGGCTCCCGTGACCCTGTCCATCTCGCTCGGGCCCGTGCCGCACCGACGGTCGCACGCGTCCCGGACGACGCCTCCCCTTCGTCCGGGCCGCGGCGGCTCCGCCGGCGCGGCGCGAGCCCGCTCAGCAGCGCGGCAGCGCGCGGGCCGCCGGACGTCCGCCCACGTTCCGGCCGTCTCGCGCGCTGCCGCGTCGCCTTCCCACGGCATCACCTGGGAGACGCGGTCGTTCGCCGCCGCCGCCGCGGCGATCGCCAGCGGATTCCTGCTCGCGGCGCTCTACCTCTCGCAGATCACCGGTCTCTCGGCGCGCGACTACGAGGTGCAGCGGCTCGAGGCGCAGCGCGACGAGCTGCGCCGCCAGCACGCCCTCCTCGACGTCCAGCTCGCGCGGCTCGACGCGCCGGCGCGCATCGAGCTCCAGGCGCAGCGGCTCGGCCTCGTCCGCGTCACGACCGTCCCCGTCATGCAGGCCGCCGAGCTCCTCGCGAGGAAGTAGCGTGTGCCGGTCTCACAGACGCGCGTCCGTGTCCTCTTCGTCCTCTTCCTCGTAGCCTCGAGCCTCCTCGCCGTACGCCTGACCCAGTGGCAGGCGATCGACCGCGGGCGCCTCGCCTCGCTCGCGACGGCGCAGGTCCGCAGCGACGAGCTGATCCCGGCGCAGCGCGGGATCATCCGCGACCGGAACGGCGCCATCCTCGCGACGACGGTCGAGCTCCGGTCCCTCTACGCGATCCCGTCGCGCGTGAAGGACAAGGCGGCCACCGCGGCGGCCCTCGGAGTGCTCCTCGGGCGGGACCCGAAGCCGATCCTCGACCGCCTCTCGTCCGGTGCGGAGTGGACGTTCATCCACCGCCGGCTGCCCGAGGCCGCCGCGAAGGCGATCGCGGCGCTCGGGATCGAGGGGCTCGGCTTCGAGACGGAGCCCAAGCGCGTCTACCCGAACGACCAGGTCGCGGCGCACCTCCTCGGCTTCGTGAACGACGACGGCGTCGGGGTGTACGGCGTGGAGGGCGCCTACGACGACGTGCTGCGGGGGACGCCCGGCCGCCTCGTCGTGGAGCGGGATCCCTCGGCGCGCGCGCTGCCCGTAGGACTTCGTCACGCCGTGCCCGCGCGCGACGGCGCCGAGCTCACGCTCACGATCGACCTCGTCATCCAGCACGCCGCCGAGCGCGAGCTCGCGGCGGCGATCGCGAAGGAGAAGGCCGCGGCGGGCACGATCGTCGTGCTCGACCCGAAGGACGGCGCCATCCTCGCGCTCGCGTCCTATCCGACGTTCGACCCGTCGGCCGTCGCGGTCAGCGATCCCGAGGCGCTGCGCGACCGCGCGATCGCGTGGGCGTTCGAGCCGGGCTCGACGCTGAAGTCGATCACGGTCGCCGCCGCGCTCGACGCGGGGCTCGTCACGCCGGCGACGACCTACAACGACGTCGGCTACGCCGTGATCGGCGGCCGCCGCCTCAACAACGCGCTCGGGAAGGTCTGGGGCCCGACGACCGTGACGCAGGTCCTCGAGCGCTCGGCGAACGCGGGGGCGGTGTTCGTCGCGTCGAAGCTGGGCGCCGAGCGGCTCCACGCCGCGCTCGCGACCTTCGGCCTGGGCCGGAAGACGGGCGTCGACCTCGCCGGCGAGATCGGCGGACGCGTGCGCCCCCTCGCCGAGTGGTACCCCGTCGACGTCGGCACGGCGGCGTTCGGCCAGGGCCTCACGACCACGCCGCTCCAGCTCGCGTCCGCCTACGCGGCGCTCGCGAACGGCGGGATCCTCTACCGGCCCCACGCGGTGGCGAGCCGGCGCGATGCGGATGGGGAGCATCGCACCGAGCCGGTCGCCATCCGCCGGGCCGTCGCGCCCGAGACCGCGGCGGCGATGCGGGCGATGCTCACGTCGACCGTCGACAACGGGCTCGCGCAGAACGCGCGGCTCGCCGCCTTCAGCGTCGCGGGCAAGACGGGCACCGCGCAGATCCCCGACGCCGCGGGGTCGTACGAGAGCGACCAGTACATCTCGTCGTTCGCGGGCTTCGCGCCGGCGGACGATCCGCGGTTCGTCGCCGTCGTCGTGCTCGAGCGACCGGAGTCGCGCATCCTCGGGACGCTCACCGCGACGTCGGCCTTCAAGGGCCTCGCCCTCGACGTGCTGCGGACCGCGCGCGTGCAGCCCGACCGAGCCGGTGCGCGGCCCTAGCATTCGCTGCGCGTGTTCACGCTGGGCCGGCTGCTCGATGCGACGGGCGGCCGCGTGGTCCGGGGGCCCGCGGACCCGGAGCTCGAGTTCACGGGCGGCGCGTTCGACTCGCGGACCTGCGAGCCGGGCTCGTGCTTCTTCGCGCTGCGCGACCAGCGCGACGGGCACGACTTCGTCGCGCACGCGCTCTCGCGCGGCGCGCGCGGCGCGGTCGTCGAGCGCGTGCCGGAGGACGTTCCCGCCGCCGCGCTCCTCGTGCAGGTCACCGACGTCCTTCACGCGCTGCGTCGCGTCGCGGAGGCGGTCCGCGACGCCGCGCCGATCCCGGCCGTGGGCATCACCGGTAACGTCGGCAAGACGACCGCGAAGCAGGCGACGGCGGCGACGCTCGGGACCCGCTACCGCGTGCTGAGCCCCGCCGCCTCGTTCAACAACGAGATCGGCGTGCCCCTCACGTTCCTCGCGCAGGAGCCCTCGCATGAGGTGGCGGTCATCGAGATGGGGTTCTACGTCCCGGGCGAGATCGCGGACCTCGCGCGCCTCGTGCGGCCGCGCGTCGGCGCGATCACGCGGATCCCCGACCGGCCGGTCCACTACTCGCGCACGCCGAGCGTCGACGCGATCGCGCGGGGCAAGGCCGAGCTCATCGAGGCCCTCCCCGAGGACGGCCTCGCCCTGCTCAACGCGGACGACCCGCGCGTGCGCGCGCTCGCGCGCCTCACGAGGGCGCGCGTCGTCCTCTACGGCGAGGGCGCCGACGCGGAGCTGCGCGCGAGCGACGTGGACGACCGCGGTCTCGCCGGCGTCTCGTTCACCGTCTCCTTCGACGGCGAGACCGCGCGGGCCGAGCTGCCGCTCCCGGGCCGGCACATGATCACCGCCGCGCTCGTCGCGCTCGGAGCCGCGGCGGCGCTCGACGTCCCGCTCGACGAGGCCGCCGTCGGCCTCGCCACGCTCGAGCCGCCGGCGCACCGCATGGCGGTGCGCCGCTCCGGCGCCATCACGCTCATCGACGACTCGTACAACGCGAGCCCCGCGGCCGTGCACGCGGCGCTCGAGGTCCTGCGCGGCGCGCCCGGCCGGCACGTGGCGGTGCTCGGCGACATGCGCGAGCTCGGCGACCTCTCGGCGGACGCGCACGAGGACGTCGGGCGCGACGCGGCGCGGAGCGCGCAGGTCATCGTCGGCGTCGGCGAGCTCGCGCGGACGATCGTGGACGCGGCGAAGCGCGCGGGTCACGCGAGCGCGCACGCGGCGGCCGACGGCGCCGAGGCGCTCATCCTCCTGCGCCGGCTCCTGCGCGACGGGGACACCGTGCTCGTCAAGGGATCGCGCGCCCTCGCGCTCGACGAGCTCGCCGACGCGCTCGTCGCGGCCGGGGCGTCCTGAGTGGCGATCCTGTCGCTCGGCCTCCTCCTCGTGACGTTCGTGCTCAGCCTCGTGCTCTCGCGGCCCTTCATCGGGCTGCTCCGCCACTTCCGGATCGGGAAGCAGATCCGGCGCGAGGGCCCGCGTTCGCACTACGCGAAGCAGGGCCTGCTCACGATGGGCGGCCTGCTCCCGATCTCGGTCATGTCCACCGTGTGGCTCGTCCTCTTCGCGGCGCTGCCCGACCCGGAGCCGCGCGGCGACTTCGTCGCGCAGACGATCGTGCCCACCGGCGCGCTCGTCGGGGTCGGCCTTCTCGGCGCGATCGACGACTACGTCAACGTCGCGTACGGCTTCGGCATCCGCGGCCGCCACAAGCTCGTGTGGCAGCTCATCGTCGGGATCGCGGGCGCTCTCTACATCCAGCGCCACTTCGGGATCACCGGCATCTACGTGCCGATGTACGGCGAGGTCGAGATCGGCGCGGGCGCCTTCGTCGCGCTCGCGGTCTTCGTGATCATCGCCACGTCGAACGCGGTGAATCTGACCGACGGCCTCGACGGCCTCGCCGGCGGCCTCCTCGTGTTCGCCTTCCTCGCCTTCGCGTTCGTTTCGTGGTACCGCGGCTTCGAGTGGCTCGTGGTGTTCTGCGCGGCGATGGTCGGCGCGCTCCTCGCCTACCTCTGGTTCAACGTGAACCCGGCCGTCTTCATGATGGGCGACGTCGGCTCGCTCGCGTTCGGCGCGACGCTCGCGGCCGTCGCCCTCACGACGGGCTTCGTGCTCCTCATCCCGGTGGCGTGTCCGGTGTTCGTCGCGGAGACCGTGTCCGTGATCCTCCAGGTGGGCTCGTACAAGATCCGGAAGAAGCGCATCTTCCGGATGGCGCCGTTCCACCACCACCTCGAGGCGATCGGCTGGCCCGAGCAGCAGGTGACGATGCGCTTCTGGCTCATCGGCGCGCTCGGCGCCATCGTCGCGGCGATGCTCGCGTTCGTGACGCCCCTATGACCGTCGCGACCGCGGAGTGGCCGCTCGTCTCCGGCCTGTACCGCTCGCCGCTCCTCTCGTCCCTCGGCCTCGTCGCCGGCTTCACGAGCGCGTCGAGCGGGAGCATGGGCGGCTCGGTGTTCCCGCTCGCGGACCAGGCGCGCGCGCGCGAGGGCGTCGCCCGCTCCCTCGGGTTCGAGGGCGTCGCGCGCGTGAAGCAGGTGCACGGAGACCGCGTGCTCCGCGCCGACGCGCCGTTCGCCGAGCCGTGGCCCGAGGCCGACGCCGTGTGGACCGACCGGCGCGGCGTCCTCCTCGCCGTGGCCGCGGCCGACTGCGTCCCGATCCTCGTGGCGTCGCCCGACGGGCCCATCGGCGCGGCGCACGCCGGTTGGGAAGGGACGAGCCGGCGGATCGCGCAGGCGCTCATCCGAACGCTCGCGGCGCACGGCGCCGACGCGGGGTCGCTCCGCGCGAGCATCGGCCCGTCGATCGGCCCGTGCTGCTACGCGATCGACGAGGAGCGCGCGCGCACGATCCGCGGCAGGCTCGGCGGCGACGCGGCGGATGCCCTCCGTGCGGACCAGGGCGGCCGCGCCGTCTTCGACCTGTGGGGCGCGAACGCGACACAGCTCGAGGCGGCCGGCGTCCGCCACGTCGAGCTCGCCGGCCTCTGCACGCGGTGCGGCGGCGCCGACCTCTGGAGCTACCGCGCGCGCCACGAGCGCGGCCCGCAGGGGACCGGTATGGCCGTCCTCGGGTGGCCCCGTTGAGCCTCATCTTCGACGCGCCGCTCACGCGCGAGGAGCTCCGCGGGAGGCGCGCCACGATCGTCGGGCTCGGGAGCGGGCGGACCGCTTCCGGCCTCGCACGGTTCCTCGTGGACTCCGGCGCGCGCGTCACGATCAGCGACCCGCAGCCGCGCGAAGCGCTCGCGACCGGGATCGCGCGCCTCGGGGACCTCGCCGACAAGGTGGAGCTCGTCCTCGGGCCCTCGAGCGACGACCAGGCCCTGGCGGATCCCGAGCTCGTCTTCGTCCTGCCGGGGATCCGCCCGCGCTCCCCGACCATCCTGCGCGCGCTCCAGCGCGACATCCCCGTCCTGACCGAGATCGGGCTCTTCCTGCGGCTGTGCCCCGCCGAGGTCGTCGGCGTCACCGGCACGAAGGGGAAGAGCACGACGACGACGCTCGTGTCGCGGATCCTCGAGAAGGGCGAGCGGCGCGTCGTGACCGGCGGGAACATCGGGACCGCGGTCATCCAGGAGCTCGCGACGCTCACGCGCGGCGACGTCGTCGTGCTCGAGCTCTCGTCGTTCCAGCTCGAGACGCTCGGGACGAGCCCGCACGTCGCGGTCGTGACGAACGTCCTCGAGGACCACCTCGACCACCACGGCACGCGGGAGGCGTACGTCGCGGCCAAGAGCAACATCGTGCGCTGGCAGGGCGCGCGCGACGTCGCGGTGCTCAACCTCGACGATCCGACCGCGCTCTCGCTCCACACGGGCGCGTCCTCGCAGCTCTACGGGTACTCGCTGTCGCTCCGGCCGCGCCACGGCGCGTACCTCGACGGCGACCGGCTCGTGCTGTCCGACGGCGGGAAGCGGACCGACCTCCTCGCGGCGGCGGAGCTGCGCGTGCCGGGCCGCCACAACGTCTCGAACGCGCTCGCCGCCGCGATCGTCGGCGGCCTCTACGGCATCTCCCCGGACCGGGTCGCCGACGTCCTCCGCTCGTTCGAGGGCCTGCCGCACCGCCTCGAGTTCATCGGCGAGCGCGCGGGGGTGTGGTTCGTGAACGACTCGCAGGGCACGACGCCCTACGCGACGATCCCGGCGCTCTCCGCCTACCCGCGCACGCCCGTCGTGATCCTCGGCGGCACGGCGAAGGGCGCGGACTTCGGCGAGCTCGGCCGCGAGGTCGCCGCGCGCGCCCGCGGCGCCGTGCTGATGGGGCAGACGGCCGACGAGATCGCGGCCGCGATCGAGGCGGCGAAGCGCGCGAAGCGCTCCGACGTGCGCGTCGAGCGCGCGTCGTCGCTCGAGGAGGCGGTCGCGAAGGCGCGGGCGATCGCCCGGCCCGGCGACGTCGTGCTGCTCTCGCCGGCGTGCGCGACCGGCGCCGGCGTCGCGGGCCGCGTCGACGAGTTCCGCTCGTACGAGGAGCGCGGCAGCGCCTTCCGCCGGCTCGTGGGGGCGATCGCGGAGTGAGGCTCCCGCGCACGACGCACTACGACGTCCCGCTCGCCGCCGCCGTCATGGCGCTCCTCGCGCTCGGCCTCCTCATGGTCTACAGCGCGAGCGGGATCCGCGCGCTCGACGCGCTCGACGAGCCGCGCTACTTCTTCGTGCAGCAGTCGGTGTGGGCGGCGCTCGGCGTCGTCGCGATGATCGCCGCGGCGCGCGTCGACTACCACCGCTACCGGAAGGTCGCGCTCCCGCTCCTCGTCCTTGCGGTCGCGCTCCTCGCGGTCGTCCTCGTGCCCGGGGTGGGCACGAGCGTCGGCGGCGCGTCGCGCTGGCTTCGGCTCACCCCGTTCGCGGGGATCCAGCCGGCCGAGCTCGCGAAGCTCGCGCTCATCGTCTACCTCGCGTTCTGGTGTGCGCGGCGGCGCGCCGAGATCGGGCACGCCTCGTTCACGCTGCCGTTCCTCCTCATCACCGGCGCGGTCGTCGGTCTGATCGTCGCGGAGCCGGACCTCGGGACCGCGGTCGTCCTGGTCGCGATCGCGATGTCGGTCTACTTCGTCGCGGGCGCGCGCATCCGCGAGTTCGCGGCCATCGCGCTCCTCGCCCTCGTGGCGGTCGCGACGCTCGCGGTGGTGCAGCCGTACCGGCTCCAGCGCGTGCTCACGTTCCTCGACCCGTGGGAGGACCCGCGCGGCGCCGGCTTCCAGACGATCCAGTCGCTGTACGGCCTCGCGCTCGGCGGCGCGTTCGGCGAGGGGCTCGGGGCGGGGAAGGAGAAGTTCGGCTTCCTCCCGGCCGCGTACACGGACTCGATCTTCGCCGTGCTCGGCAACGAGCTCGGGCTCGTGGGAACGCTCGGCGTCATCGTCCTCTTCCTCGCGCTCGCCCTCCGCGGGACGCGGATCGCGCTCCGCGCGCCGGACCCCGAGGGCGCGCTCCTCGCGACGGGGATCACCGCGTGGCTCGCGTTCCAGGCGTGGCTGAACATGGCCGTGGTCGCGAGCCTCGTGCCGATGACCGGCATCACGCTCCCCTTCATCTCGTACGGCGGATCGTCGCTGTGCGTCGGCCTCATCGCCGTCGGCATACTCCTGAGCGTTGGACGCCAGGGCGCCCAGGTCGCGGACGTGCCGCGTGCTGCTCGTCGGCGGCGGGACGGGCGGGCACATCAGCCCGCTCCTCGCGGTGGCCGAGGCGGTGGCGGACCTCGCCCCGGACGCGCGCTTCCTCTTCGTCGGTGGTCGACGCGGTCTCGAGGCTGAGATCGTCCCGGCGGCCGGCCTCGAGTTCCACGCCACTCCGTTCCCCTCGCTCCGCGACCCGGGCGCCCGGCTCTCCCTCGTGACGCGCGCGCTGCTCCTGCCGGTCGCGCTCGTCGACGCGCTCTGGCACGTCGCGCGCTTCCGTCCTTCCGTGTGCCTCACGAGCGGCGGCGCGGTCGCGTTCCCGGTCGTGCTCGCCGCGAGCGCGCTCGGCGTGCCCGTCGCCCTGTGGACGGGCGACGTCGTGCCGGGCCGCGCGAACCGCGCGCTCGCGCGGTGGGCGTCGCGCATCGCGGCGGCGTTCCCGGGCGCGGAGCCGTACTTCAAGAAGGGACGGGTGGAGGTGACCGGCAACCCGATCCGCCGCTCGCTCCTCCGCTGGACGCGCGCCGACGGGCGCCGCCACCTCGGCATCGCCGACGACGAGAAGGTCGTCCTCGTGACCGGCGGGAGCCAGGGGTCCGCGCGGATCAACGAGGCCGTCGGGCCGGCGCTGCCGCGGCTCCTCGCTCGCGCGACGGTGCTGCACCACGTCGGCCCGGCGAACGTCGCGCGCGCCGAGGCGCGGCGCGAGACGCTCACCTGCCAGCAGCGCGAGCGCTCCCGGCCGTTCGGCTTCCTCAAGGACGAC
>DASSSF010000098.1:0-36389 GCA_035708565.1 Candidatus Limnocylindria bacterium | reverse complement strand
CCGCGGCGGTCGTGCTCACGTACGTCGCGTACGCCCGGCGGCGCTAGCGAGCTCCACCGCTCGCGCTAGCCTCCGCCCGTGGCGACGCATCACGAGCGGACGGTCGAGCAGGTCAGAGCGCGTTACGAGCGGGACGCGACGTTCCTCGCGGTGCTGCTCATCGGCTCGGTCGCGCGCGGGACCCCGATGGACGGCTCCGACGTCGACCTCGTGTTCGTCGTGCCGACCGCGGAGCTCGAGCGGCGCCGCGCGACGGGGTCGCTGAGCATCGACGCCAGCGACCTCGCGCAGTGGCCGCGCGGTCACGTCGGCGGCGGGGTCGCGGACCTGCCGTTCCTTCGCGCCGTGGCCGAGCGCGGGCCGGAGCCGGCGCGCTTCGCCTTCACGAGCGCGCGAGCGCTGTTCACGCGCGAGCCGGAGATCGAACGCCTCCTGCCCGAGATCCCCGTCTACCAAGAGCGGGAGCGCCTGGAGAAGATGCGCAGCTTCGTCAGCCAGCTCCCGGTGCACCTGTCCTACCTCGAGCTCGGCGCGCTCTCAGGCAACGCCTGGCTGCTCGCGCAGACCGCGACCGAGCTCGTGTTCTTCGCCGGGCGGCTCATCCTCGCGCACAACCGCATCCTCTTCGGCAACCGCAAGCAGTTCATGGCTCAGCTGGCCGCCGCGGTCGACAAGCCGGAGGGGATCGTCGAGCGCGCGCAGGAGCTCATGCGCACGCCGAGCCGGGACCGGGCGCGCGCGTTCCACGACCTCGTCATGGGCTTCCGCGAGTGGCCCGCCGCCCCCGAGGGTCCGTGGGCGCGCTTCGGGCGGGACCGCGAGACGAGCTGGCTGACGGGTCCGCCGGCGCTCGCGGACTCGTAGACCGCCGGAGCGCGGGGTACTCGCTAGCGGAGGGCGACGCCGTGCGGCAGGAGGTGCTCCGCGTACGGAAGGTCCGCCGTCCTTCCGCCGGCGAGCTCGACGACGACGACCCGCCCTCCCCGGCGGACCAGGGCCGCCGACCCGTCGGGCCGTACGGCCGCGATCGTCATCTGCTCCTCGCCGCGGTAGACGACGCGCTCGGCGTCCGTCTGGTACGTGGTCAGCCTGACCTCCGGCCCGAGCACCCACACGATGTCGCGGGAGTCGGGACGCCAGCGCGCGTCGTAGATGCGCGCCGGGCCGCGCTGCACCGTCGCCGCCTGCGCGATGTTCGAGGCCGGCCACAGGCGGAGCGCGTTCGCCGCGAGATCGACCGCGAGCACGGTCTTGCCGTCGGGCGACGCGAACACGGTGGAGAAGAGCACGGGCCACGGCACGCCGGCGCGCCGCACCGCGGGCTGCCCGGCGGGCAGCGAGCGCTTGTCCCAGACGAGGTACTCGGCCGCGAACCCGCCTTCGCCCGTCACGACCGCGAACGCGACCTGCGCCGCCTTGTCCCAGCCGACCGGCACGAAGGCGAAGCCGTCGCTGCGCCGCAGCTCCGGCTCGGTCGCGCCCGGAGCCCGCGCCGCCGCGAGGTCGTACGAGTGGAGCTCCGACACGCGCGGTCCCGCGCCGACCACGCTCTCGCGGCTGTGCACCGAGTAGAAGAGGCCGGTCCCGTCGTTCGCCCACGCGATGCTCCCGCCGCGCATCACCGCGGCGGCCGTGAGGAGCTCGCGCTCAGCCCGGGTCGCGACGTCGACGACGACGAGCCGCTCCGGACCGTCGCCCGTCCGCGAGGGCTGCCAGACCGCGATGCGGCGGCCGTCGGGTGAGACGGCCGCGCCGGTCCAGCCGTCGACGCTCCCGACCGGACGGTCCGCCGTCTCCGCGCGGACGATCAGCCGGCCATGGTCGGGGAGGACGTAGCCGTAGCGGTCGGAGAGCACGCCGGCGGTCGGCGACGGGCTCGGGCTCGCCGCCGGGCTCGGGCTCGGCGACGCGCGCGGCGGCGCCGTCGGGCTCGCTTCCGGTGAGGCGGACGGCGAGGGCACCGCGACGTCGACCGTGGTGCGACCGGCGAGCACGGCGACGACGAGCACGGCGGCGGCCGCGAGGCCGAGGAGCGCCGCGACCGTCCGGCCCGCCATCGGCTAGCGCGGCTCCGGCAGGACGCCGCCTCCCGCGTCCAGGTACCGGTCCGGGTTCTCCTGGAAGATCCGCTTGCAGGTCTCGCGGTCGAAGGCGTAGGTCCTGCTCTCGTAGCGCAGCCGGATCGGCCGGTCGCCGAGCGGCGCCTTGCAGATGGGGCAGGTGGTCACTCGAGCTCGAGGATCGGCTGGTGCGCGCGGACGAGCTTCCCGTTCTCCGCGACGATCCGCTTCACCCGCCCGCCGACCGTCGCGCGGATCTCGTTGAACAGCTTCATCGCTTCGATGAGGCCGACGACGTCGCCGGGCGCAACGACCGAGCCGACCTGCACGAGCGGGGGCGCCTGCGGCGAGGAGGACCGGTAGAAGACGCCGGTGAGCGGCGCCTGCACGACGTGGCCGTCGGCCGCCGGCTTCGGCGGCGCGCCCACGATCGGCGCGGTCCCCTGGGCGGCCGTGGGAGCGGCGGGCACGGCGACGGCGGCCGCGGAGGCGCCCGCCGCAACGACGCGCACGCGCAGCCCGGCGCGGCGCACCTCGAGCTCGCGCACGCCGTCGCGCCCGACACGCTCGAGGAGCTCCGCGACGAGCGCGTTCGCGCGCTCGCGCAGGTCGGTCACGCGCCGTTCCAGCGGCGCATCACGAGCGCCGCGTTATGCCCGCCGAACCCCATCGAGTTCGAGAGCGAGTACTCGACGTCGGCCTTTCGCGCGGTGTTCGGCACGTAGTCGAGGTCGCATTCGGGGTCGGGCGTCGTGTAGTTGATGGTCGGCGGCAGGATCCCGTCGCGCATCGCGAGCACGCAGAAGATCGCCTCGATCGAGCCGGCGGCGCCGAGGAGGTGGCCGGTCATGGACTTCGTCGAGGAGACGGCGAGGCGCCGGGCATGGTCGCCGAACACGGAGTGGAGCGCGGCGGTCTCCTCGCGGTCGTTCGGCGGCGTCGACGTCCCGTGCGCGTTGACGTAGCCGACCCGCGTGGGCTCGATGCCCGCGTCGGCGATCGCCATCCGCATCGCGCGCGCCGCGCCGGCACCGCCCACGGCTGGCGCCGTGATGTGATGCGCGTCCGCGGTCTGGCCGAAGCCCACGACCTCCCCGAGGATCGTCGCGCCGCGGGCACGCGCGAACTCGAGGTCCTCGAGGATCAGCGTCGCGCCGCCCTCGCTGAACACGAAGCCGTCGCGCTCCTTGTCGAACGGGCGCGACGCGCGCTCGGGGTCGTCGTTGCGCTTCGAGAGCGCGTGCATCGCGTCGAACGCGCCGATCGCGACCGGAATGAGCCCGGCCTCGGAGCCGCCCGCGATCATCACGTCAGCGGTGCCGCGCTGGATGATCTCGGCCGCCACGCCGACGGCGTGGGCGCTCGACGCGCATGCCGAGGCGGTCGCGAGGTTGGGCCCCTTCGCG
This sequence comes from Candidatus Limnocylindria bacterium, assembly GCA_035708565.1. Taxonomy (GTDB): domain Bacteria; phylum Chloroflexota; class Limnocylindria; order P2-11E; family P2-11E; genus JACDAF01. Next base: position 32,923 of record DASSSF010000098.1, on the reverse strand, counting down.
CCGAACTTCATCGCGATCTCCCCGGCCGCCATGTCGATGATCATCATCGGGATCATGAAAGGCGAGACCTTCCGCGGGTCCTTCTCGTGCGCGATGACGTTGTCGGAGACGGTGCTCACGCCGCCGACGCCCGAGCCGTAGATGACGCCGATGCGCGGCGCGAGGTCCGGGGTGATCTCGATCCGCGCGTCCTTGAGCGCCTGCGAGGACGTCGCGACCGCGAACTGCACGAAGCGGTCGGCCCGCTTGACCTCCTTCCGCTCCATGAAGTCGAGCGGGTCGAAGTCCTTCACTTCGCCCGCGATCCGCACGTCGAGCGCGCTCGCGTCGAAGCGCGTGATCGGTCCGATGCCGCTCTTCCCGGCCTTCGCCGCCTCCCACGCCTCCGCGGCCGTGTTGCCGATCGGGCAGATGACGCCGAGGCCCGTAACGACGACGCGCCTCCGCTCCCCGTTCACGGCGGTCGAGTCTATTCGGTCACTCGTCGCGGACGAGGCGCTCGACGATCTCCACGCCGCGCGTGAGGTCGGCGCGCTCGCGCGGCGACAGGCGTGCGAGCCGCCGCTCGAGCTCGGCGATGCGGAGCTCGCGGCCGCGCGCGAGCACGCGCTCCCCCTTCGGCGTGGAGCGGATCCGCACGACGCGCCTGTCCTTCGCGTCGGGCTCGCGCCGCGCGAGGCCGGCCCGCTCGAGCTCCTGTACGAGCCTCGTCATCGTGGGCGGACGGACCTGCTCGGCGGCCGCGAGCTCGCCCACGGTCCGCGGCCCGTGCATGAGCACGGACAGCGCCGACAGCTGCGCCGCGGGAACGCCCGTCCGGCGATCCGTCCGCCGCACACGGCGCAGGAGATGGATCGCCGCGGAGTGCAGGCGGTCGGCGAGCTCGGCTCTTGCGTCGCGTGCCACGCAGTGATATTAGTTAGCACACCTAAATACCGCAAGAAGTGGATAGAGCACGGGGAGGCGGCGGATGGACGAGCTGTGGGCGGCGATCAAGAAGGGCGACCGGGCCACGGTGGAGCGGGTCGTGGGCGCGGACCCGTCCCTCGCCGGCGCGTCCGACGAGGGTGTCTCGGCCGTCATGCTCGCGACCTACTGGCGGAAGCCGGAGATCGCGCGCTGGCTCGCCGAGCGGAAGGGCGACCTCACGATCTTCGAGGCGACGGCGCTCGGTGACGTGGCGCGCGTGATGGCCGAGCTCGACCGCGATCCGTCGCTCGCGAACGCGTTCTCTCCCGACGGCTTCCAGGCCCTCGGGCTCGCCGCGTTCTTCGCCCAGCCGGAGATCGCGGAGCTGCTCCTCGCTCGCGGGGCGGATCCGTCGACCCCGTCGCGGAACGACATGAAGGTCACGCCGCTGCACTCGGCGGTGGCGAGCGGCCAGTCGCGCATCGCGAAGGCGCTCGTGCACGCGGGGGCCGAGCTGAACGTCAAGCAACGCCACGGGTGGACGCCGCTGCACGGGGCCGCGGAGCATGGCGACCGCGACCTCGTGGAGCTGCTCCTCGACCGGGGCGCGGACCCGCTCGCCGCCACCGACGACGGGATGACGGCGGCGGCCTTCGCGAGGTCGCGCGGCTTCGAGGAGATCGCGCGCGCGATCGACGCGCGCGTGAGGCACTAGGGGCTAGTCGAAGCCCACGACGACGAGCTGCCGTGCCTGGTGGGACCACGGCCGCGCGGTCGCGAGCCTGACGCGGTCGAGACGATCCTCGAGCGCGACCGCGCGGTCCTTCGCCACGACCTCCACGGTGTTCGCCGGCGTGATCGCCACGACCTCGCCTCGCTGCGCGCCCATGTCGGCACCTCCTGCCCGTCGGCGCGGACGCTAGCGCGCAGCGCGGGGGGTACCGCGTCGTGCGCTACAGATCAGTCGGCGCGGAGGGATCCGCTCGGGCGCCGGCCCTCCGGGTCCGCGGGGAGCGCTGCGACCGCTCCCGTCGTCGCGTCCATGAGGAGGGCAGGGCTCAGGCCCATGTCGAGGATGAAGCCGCTCCCGTCGGCGCGGAAGATCGGCGCGCGGCCCGGCGATCCCGCGATCGAGCCGATGTCCCGGGACGCGCCGCTGTCGGCGTTCACCGCGGAGAAGATCGTCCGTCCGCCTTCGTTGCGGAGGATCACGACCTCCCGCGTGGCCGGCCGCCAGCCGATCACGCCCGCCGCGTCGGGCAGGCGCGCGATCTCCCGGCGACGCGAGGGTTCGTCGATCGGCACGATCGAGACGACGCGGAGCGAGACGACGACGGCATCCCGTCCGTCGGGGCTCGGCACGTACTGCGTGCCCTTCTCGAGCTCGATCGCGCGACCGCGCCCGCGGTCAATGATGTGGAGGCGCGTAGGCCCGGCGCCGCCGTACGGGATCTCCCCGAGGACGATGCGGTCCGCGCGACGGTCCCACAGGAGGCCTCGCAGGTACGCGCCGCCCCCGACGCGGAGCAGCTCCCGCGGCGCGTCGCCGCCGATGACGTACGAGCGCACGGCCGAGTACTTCGGGCGTACACCCTGATCCGCGCCTCCGTCCGTCACCCAGATGAGCACCCCCTCCCCGTCGGTGGACCACACGTCGGCGCCACCGAGCTCGCCGGTGAGCGTCAGGAGCTTCGTGCGCACGTTCGGGCGCGCGCCCTCGAGGAGGTAGAGCTCGCGCGGGCTGCTCAGCGCCCACGCCGCGTACACGGCGCGACGGCCGTCGGGCGACACCGCGCCGTGGAACTGGTTGAAGAAGGACGGCGCGAGCTCGCCGACCGCGGTCGCCTGCGTCTCGCGCTTCAGGAGCGGTGCCGCCCCCTTCTCCCACCCCGTGAGCGCGCCGTCGAAGACCACGAGCCAGCTGTCGCGCAGCACGCGGCGGTCGGGCGTGGGGCTCGGCGACGGCCGCGCCTGTCCCGCGCGCGCGCAGTCGCCGCGCGACGGGCACTCGACGTCGACCTCGATCGTCGCTGCGCGCCCGGCCGGATCGGCGGTGAGGCCGAGGAGCTGGATCGTGTAGCGGCCTGACGGGACGAAGCTCGTGGGAACGATCTCCACCATCGCGCGGCACGGCGCGATCTCGACCGGCGCGAGGAAGGGCACGCCGCCCGCGTTCGGCGGCCCGATCGACGTCTGTCCCTGGACCGAGAGCCGCGAGATCCCGAGCTTCGACGCGAGCGTCACCGGCCGCGGCGCGTCGCCCTTGACGAAGTAACGGATCGCCCACACGGCCCGGCCCGACGGGTCGTTCGTGACGCGGTCGAGCGTGATCGTGACGTCACCCGCCTCGACGCTCGGCCCGAGCGGCGTCTCCCCCGGGAGCCGCGGGTCCGCGCAGGAGGCGGAGGGCGGGCTCGCGGAGGCGGGCACGGGCGACGGCGACGTCGCGACCGTCGGGCCCGGGGCGTCGCCGCGCACGAGGAACGCCGCGAGGGCGACGGCGAGCGCGAGGACCGCGAGCGACCCCGCCGTGGCCAGCACGCTACCGGTCCCGTCCCCGCCCCTGACGCGGACCGAACGGACCTCGCGTGAGCGCGCGTCGGCGGCGAGGAGCTCCTCGATGTCGCGCTCCGTCCTACTCATCGCGGCCCAGCTCCTTCCGCACGCGCGCGAGCGCCCCGGAGAGCCGCGACTTCGCGGTGCCCTCGGGGATGCCGAGCTCCTCCGCGCAGTCCGCGATCGAGAGCCCCTGCCAGTAGTGGAGGGCGATGAGCGCGCGGTCGCGGCGCGGCAGCGCGCCGACGGCGCGGCGGACGTCGAGGATCTCCGCGGCCGGCGTCGCGCTCGTCGCGATCTCCACGCTCTCGATGGAGCACTGCGGACGCCGGCGCAGCCACCGCCGCTCGTCGAGGAACGCTCGGACGAGGATCCGCCGCGACCAGGGGAGCAGCGATCCCGGGCGCTCGAGCTGGCCGATGCGCTCGTACACCCGGCTGAGCGCGTCGCCCACGAGCCGGTCGGCCTCGCCGCTCGGGCCGGCGAGCGCGAGCGCGAGCGGGAGGAGCTCGCGCGCGAGCTCGGAGAGGATCCGCTCGAGCGCGGCCGCGTCCCCGCGCTGCGCCGCGAGGACGGCCGTCCGGTCGTCGAGCACGCCGACACCCATGGCGAGGACCGTCACACCCGCAAGACGCCAGCCATGCCCGAAGTGTTCGGTCGGCCTAGAGGATGGTCTGGCCGAGCGCGCTCGCGACGAGCTCGACCGCGAGCGCGGCGGTCCGGTTCTCCCGGTCGAGCACGGGATTGACCTCCGCGACCTCGATCGAGACCACCTGCTTCGTCGCCGCCAGCATCTCCATCGCGAGCTGCGCCTCGCGGTAGGTGAGGCCGCCGGTCACCGGCGTGCCGACGCCCGGCGCCTGGTCGGGATCGATCGCGTCCATGTCGAGCGAGACGTGGATGCCCTGGCCGGCGGACGCGACGGCGATCGCGCGCTCGACGGAGCGCGCCATGCCGTCGCGGTCGATGTCCGCCATCGTGATGACGGTCGCGCCCGCCTTCGGGATGTTCTGACGCTCGTCCCTGTCCACCGACCGCACCGCGACGACGGCGAGGTGCTTCCCGTCGATCGACCCGCGGAGCTCGCGCGGGAACGGCTCGCCCGCGATGCCGGCGACCACGGCGAGCGGCATCCCGTGCACGTTCCCCGACGGCGTCGTCTCCGGCGTGTTGATGTCGGCGTGCGCGTCGAAGTAGACGACGCCGGGGCGGCGCCCCGCGCGCGCGAGCCCCGCGAGCGTGCCGATCGTGATCGCGTGGTCGCCGCCGAGGACGACCGGGACCGCGCCTCCGCGCACGATCGCCGCGACGCGCCCGGCCAGCTCCTCCACCGCCCGGACGATCTCCGCGGCGTGCCGCGCGCGCTCGCTCCCCGTCTCCTGCTCGACGCGGTCGGCGACCTTGATGTTCCCGTGGTCGCGCACCTCGACGCCGATCCGCTCGATCGCGGCGCGGAGGCCCGCGTAGCGGATCGCCGACGGCCCCATGTCGACGCCGCGCCGGTTCCCGCCGAGGTCCATCGGCACGCCGACGATCTCGACGCGCACCTAGCGGGGCGCGTCCTTCTGGAAGATCGCGAGGATGAGCCCCTCCGCCGCGAGCTCGTCGCCGATGAGCGCGCGGACGCGCACGCGCGCGAACCCGCGCCGCATCCGGTCCATCACGGCCTCGAACCGCCCCGTGTCGCCGGGCCGCACGATGCGCTTGAAGCGCAGCTCCTCGATCCCCGCGAACAGTCCGAGGCCCTCGCGGTATTCGGGGAGCGACATCGCCATGACGGTCGCGGCCTGGGCGCACGACTCGACGAGGATCACGCCCGGCACGATCGGGTTCCCGGGGAAGTGTCCGCGCAGGTACCACTCGTCGCCCGTGAACGTGTGCTCCGCGACGGCGCGCACGCCGGGCTCGAGCTCCGTCACGCGGTCGATGAGGAGGAACGGCTCGCGGTGCGGGATGAGCGCTTCGATCGCCTTCCGATCGAGCGGCGCGCGGACCTCAGCCTGCAAGCGCTTCGACCCCGACGGTGTCGATGAGGTGCGTCGTGACCTGGCCGGAGCGGAAGAGCTCGCTCGCGAGGATCTTCTTGTGGGCCGGGATGTTCGTCGTCACGCCGACGATCGTGAACTCGTCGAGCGCTCGCTGCATCCGCGCGACCGCCTCCGCGCGGTCCCGCCCGTGCGCGATCACCTTCGCGAGGAGCGAGTCGTAGTAGGGCGGGACCTCGTATCCCGCGAAGCAGTGCGTGTCGATGCGGATCCCTGGACCGCCCGGGGCGATCCAGGTCGAGAGGGTGCCCGTCGACGGCGCGAAGTCGTTGTCCGCGTCCTCGGCGTTCACGCGGCACTCGATGGCGTGGCCGCGCACCCAGATCTGCTGCTCGCTGAACGAGAGCGGCTCGCCGGCCGCGAGCGCGATCTGCTCCTTCACGAGATCCACGCCGGTCACGGCCTCGGTCACGGTGTGCTCGACCTGGATCCGCGCGTTCACCTCGATGAAGTAGAGGCGGTCGTCTCTGTCCACGAGGAACTCGAACGTGCCGACGCCGCGGTAGCCGAAGTGCACCGCCGCGTCCACGGCGAGCTTCGCGATGCGCTGCCGCAGGTCCTCGGAGATCGTCGCGGACGGCGCCTCCTCGATGAACTTCTGGTGGCGCCGCTGGATCGAGCACTCGCGCTCGCCGAGGCACATCCCGTTGCCTCCGGCGTCCACGAGCACCTGCGCCTCGATGTGCCGCACGCCCTCCAGGTTGCGCTCGACGTAGAGCCCGTCGTCGCCGAACGAGGCCTTCGCCTCGCTCCGGGCCTGCTCCCACAGCCGCTGGAGGTCTCGCGCGGACTCGGCCTTCCGCATGCCGCGGCCGCCGCCGCCCGCGCGCGCCTTCAGCATCACCGGGTAGCCGATCGCCTCCGCCACGCGCAGCGCCTCCGAGGCCGAGCGCACCGGACCTTCGGAGCCGGGCACGACCGGCATGCCGATGCGCTTCATCGACGCGCGGGTCGCGCTCTTGTCGTGGAAGCGCGCGAGCACCTCGGGCGGCGGGCCGATGAACGTGAGCCCGTGCTCGCGGCAGACCTCGCTGAAGTCCGCGTTCTCCGAGAGGAAGCCGTACCCGGGGTGGATCGCCTGCGCGCCCGAGATGAGCGCCGCGGAGATGACCGCCGGGATGTTGAGGTACGAATCGCGCGAGGACGCGGGGCCGATGCAGATCGCTTCGTCGGCGAGGTGCACGGGCAGGCTGTGCGCGTCGGCCTCGCTGTAGACGACGACCGACTGGATCCCGAGCTCGCGGCACGCGCGGATCACGCGCACCGCGATCTCGCCCCGGTTCGCGATGAGGACCTTATCGAACGAGATCGAGCGCCTCCTCGAGCGTCGCCGGATCGGACACGTTCGCCGTCCGCGCTTCGGGGAGGATCCGCCTCGCGAGCCCGGTGAGCACGTTGCCCGCTCCGAACTCGACGAACAGCGACGCGCCCTCCCCGGCCGCGCGTCGCATGGAGGCGGTCCATCGTACCGGCGACCAGACCTGGCGCTCAAGGAGATCCGCGAAGTCGCCCGCGTGCTGATGCACGTCGGCGTCGACGTTCGCGATCACCTCGTAGCGCAGCGCCGACCACGGCGTCGCGTCGATGACCTCTCGCAGCGCCGGCGCCGCGTCGCGCATCGCGGGCGAGTGGAACGCGGCCGAGACGCGCAGCGGGACGACCCGCTTCGCGCCCGCGTCGCGCAGCCGCGCGCTCGAGCCCTCCATCGCGGCGGCCGGGCCCGACACCACGACCTGGCCCGGCGCGTTGTCGTTCGCGACCACCATCCCCGTGCCGGCGATCGCCGCCTCGACCGCGGGCGCGTCGAGGCCGAGCACCGCGGCCATCGCGCCCGACGGGTCGGCCGCCTGCATCAGCTCGCCGCGCCGGCGCACGAGCCGGACCGCGTCCGTGAGCTCGAGCGCGCCGGCCGCGACGAGCGCGGTGAACTCGCCGAGCGAATGGCCGAGGCAGACCGGGTCGTCGGCCGGCAGCCCTTCCTCGAGCGCCGCGCGCAGCGCGGCGATCGAGGTCACGAGGATCGCCGGCTGCGCGTTCACGGTGCGGTCGAGCTCGCCCTGCGGCGCGTCCCAGCACAGCCAACGGAGATCGAGGCCGAGGGCCTCGCTCGCGTCATGGTACGCGCGCATCGCGACGGGGAAGCGCTCCGCGAGCTGCTTCCCCATCCCGACGACCTGGGAACCCTGTCCCGGGAACATCCACGCGGCGCGCGGCATGGAGCGCGGAGTCTAGTGCGGAGCGCGGCGGCGTTCCCGCGCACCGCCCGTGCGCGCGATCTCGCTCGCGTAGTCGGGGAAGTAGCGCTCGATCGTCGAGAGGTCGAACTCTCGAAGGATGCTGCTGCTCGGCTCCCGCGCGAGGAGGAAGGCGAAGGATCGGCGGACGAGGTCCTCCACGTCGCCGCGACCGTACCGGTCGTGCTCGGCGCGCGCGATCCGCACCGTGTGCCGCGTCGGCGGCGTGCCGTCCACGGTGACTTCCGCGACCCAGCCCCCCTCGACGGAGCGCACCGCGACGCCGACCGTCACTCCCGGTGGGCCTCCGTGGCCGACCACACGAGGCCGCCGTCGCGCGCGACGCGGGCGACGACCCAGGTCGCGTCGCCGAGCTCGCGCTCGTCGAAGAGCTTGAGCCGCGATGGCCGCAGCCGGTAGGCGCGGAAGCGCGCGAGCAGATCCTCGGCGTCCGCGCGGAACCGGCGCGCGTACACGGCCCCGGCGTCGCGAGCCGCGCGTCCGCCGAGCTCCCGCGCGCGGCCGAAGACCTGCACGCCGCGGTCGGGGCGTCCCCAGCGCTGGCGCGAGTCGTAGACGGCGACCGCCGCGGACGCGTTGGCGCGGATGTGGCGCGAGTGCGCCGAGTCCGGCGCGCTGATCCAGATGAGGTCGTAGCCGTCCCGCGCGAAGTACATCGTGTTCACGTGCGCCCGGCCGCGCGGGCCGACGGTCGCGAGCGCGCACAGCGTCGACGCGTCGAGGAGGCGCCGCGCGATCCGCTGGAGCCGCTCGGGGGCGACGCGCCGGGCGGAGCGCTCCGTGCGGACGGTCACCGCGCGTCGATGACGAAGAGCGGCTGCCCGTACTCGACCGGCGCCCCGCCGGCGACGAGGACCTCGCGGAGCGCTCCGCCCACGGGAGCGGTGACCTCCGCCATGTGGCCGAGCGACTGGATCGCGCCGAGCACGGCGCCGCGCTCGACGCGGTCCCCCGCGCTCCACTCGCGCGCCGCGCTGAAGATGCCGACCGTGCTGGCGTGGACGCGCTCGGCGCGGTCGTGCGACGGCCGGTCGCCCGCCGCCGCGCTCTCGCGCGCCGCGGGCGCCGGGGGGGCGGCGTCGACGGTCACCGCGACGGCCACGTCCCCGCTCTCGACCTCGATGCGCGAGGCGCCGCGCTCGCGCGCGATGCGCGTGAGGTCGTCGATGAGCGCGAGGACCTCGTCGTCCTTCACCGCAGCCACCCGGCAACGCGCTCCCACCAGCGGCGGCGGACGGGCGGCGCCGCGTCGGGGGCGGGCTCGACGGTCACGCCGATGCGCCGGAAGCGGTCGTAGCGTCCCGCGCGGAGCTCGCCGCGGGGGACGCTCCCGAGCCGGGCGAGCTGCGACACCATCGCCGCGCGGATGGCTCGCGCGGTCGCGGCGTGGTCGTTCTGCGCGCCGCCCTCGGGCTCGGGGATGAGCCCGTCGACGATGCCGAGCTCCAGGAGATCGGGACCGGCGAGTCTCAGGGCGGTCGCCGCGCGCTCGGCCTCGCTCGGGCTCCTGAACAGGATCGACGCCGCGCCTTCGGGCGAGATCACCGAGTAGATCGCGTTCTCGAGCGCGAGCACGACGTCCCCCACGCCGAGCGCGAGCGCTCCGCCCGATCCGCCTTCGCCGAGCACGATCGCGAGGATGGCCGTGTCGAGCCGCGCCATCGTCTCGATGCTCTTCGCGATCGCCTCCGCCTGGCCTCGCTCCTCCGCCTCGGGGCCGGGGAACGCGCCGGGCGTGTCGATGAGCGTGACGAGGGGGAGGCGGAACCGCTCGGCGAGGCGGTAGAGGCGGATCGCCTTGCGGTACCCCTCGGGGTGCGGCATGCCGAAGTTGCGGTGGATGTTCTCCTCGGTCGAGGAGCCCTTCTGCTGGCCGACCACGACGATCGGCCGCCCGTCGAGCTCGGCGATCCCGCCGACGATCGCGGGATCGTCGCGGAAGCCGCGGTCGCCGTGCAGCTCCTGGAAGCGGTCGAACGCGCCGTTGATCACGTCGAGGGCGTGCGGGCGCTTCTGGTCGCGCGCGAGGCGCACCGCGTCCCAGGCGGTCCCGCGCCGCCTGATCGCCGACGCGTCGGTGATGATCGACGGGTCGGGCCCGTGCCCGTTCTCGCTCGCGGGCTCGCGCGGCCCGAGGATCCGGTCGACGATCGACGGCTGCTTGAGGCTCACAGGCTCCACCGCGCGTCGGGCGCGTCCGGCCGAAGCGCCTTGAGGAAGAACGAGAGCCGCTCGCGCAGCAGCGAGCGCGGCACGACCTGATCGATGAAGCCGTGCTCCATCACGAACTCCGCGCGCTGGAAGCCGGTCGGCAGGTTCTCGCCGATCGTTCCCGACGTCACGCGCGCGCCGGAGAAGCCGATGAGCGCGCCGGGCTCGGCGAGGACGATGTCGCCGAGCGACGCGAACGACGCGAGGACGCCGCCCGTCGTGGGATCGGTGAGCACGCTCACGAACGGGACGTGGGCGTCCGCGAGCCGCGCGGTCGCGCTCACGATCTTCGCCATCTGCATGAGCGCGAGCGTGCCCTCCTGCATGCGCGCGCCCCCCGACGCGGACACCGTGACGAGGGCGCGGCGGTCCGCGAGGGCGCGCTCCGCGGCCCGCGTGATCTTCTCGCCGACGACGCCGCCCATCGAGCCGCCGATGAAGTCGAAGTCCATCACCGCGATGACGACGGGCACACCGCCGACGCGCGCGAGGCCCGTGATGACGGCGTCCTTGCTCGCGCTCTTCGCCTGGGCGGCCTCGAGCCGCTGCGGGTACGGCTTGCTGTCGACGAAGCCGAGCGGGTCGCCCGAGGTGAGGTCCGCGTCGAGCTCCTCGAACGACCCCTTGTCCGCGAGCAGCTCGAGGCGCTCGCGCGCGCCGAGCCGGAAGTGGTGGTCGCACTTCGTGCAGACGTTGAGGTTCCGCGCGAGCTGCTTGTTGAAGAGCATCTCGCCGCACGACGGGCACTGCGTCCACATGTGCGACGGAAGCTCGCGCCGGCCGCGCGCGAACGGCACGCGCAGGCGCATCAGGCCTTTGCCGTCCCCTCTGGGTACCAGCACACGCCGACGATCCCCGGCCCGCCGTGCGCCGCGATGACGGCGCCCGCCTCGGCGGTGAAGTGCTCGACGCAGTGGTACGTCCCGGTCAGCCACTCGGAGAAGAGCCGCGCGCGCTCGGGCTCGTTCGTGTGCAGCGTGCACGCGTGGATGCGCGAGCCCGCCGGGACGCGCTCCGCGAGAAGCGACTTGAGCCGCTCCATCGCCTTCTCGCGCGTCCGCACCTTGTCGATCGGCTCGAGCTTGCCCTCGCGGATCGTGACGATCGGCTTGATCGCGAGGAGCGACCCGAAGATCGCCTGCATCCCCGACGCGCGGCCGGAGCGGCGGAGCTGCTCCAGCGTGTCGATGATCGCGAGCAGCCCGACGTTGCCGGCGAGGCGCTGGGCGAGCGCGACGGCGTCCTCGTACGACGCGCCGGAGCGCCGCGCGCGCGCCACCGCGGTCGCGATGAGCCCGATCGATCCGGCGACGGAGCGGCTGTCGACCACCGTGACGGGGACGGGCATCTGCTGTGCCGCCGCCACGATCGTCGTGTGCGTCGCCGAGAACTCCGTCGCGACCGTGATCGCGATCGCCGCGCGGCTGCCGTCGCGCACGGCCGCCTGGAGGCCCTCGGTCGCCTCGCCGAGCGACGGCTGCGAGGTCGACGGCACCGCCCCGGGCTGCCGCAGGCGCGCGTAGAACTCCTCCGCCGTGAGGTCGACGCCCGCCGTGTAGCTCTCCTGGCCGAACAGGACGTGCAGGGGCATGATCTTGATGTCGAGGTCGTGCGCGAGCTCCGGCGGCAGCGCCGCCGTGCCATCGACGATGACGGCGTATCTGTCCATTACTGCTCCTCCACCCGCACCTCTCCCGCGAGGATGCGTGCGTGACCATAGTCGGTCTCGACGAGGAGCGCGCCGTCGGGCGAGAGGTCGTGCGCGCGGCCGCGTATCGGCTCCTCGCCCGGGCGCTCGACCACGACGCGCCTCCCGAGCACGGTCGAGCGCGCGCGCCACTCGTCGAGCACGGTGGCGGGCTCCGCGACGAGCGCGCGGTCGAGCTCCGCGGAGAGCCGCGCGAGGAGCTCGAGCCGGTCGGCCTCGACACCGCGCAGCGCGAGCGAGGTCGCGGGCGCGCGCAGCCCGGCCGGGAGCTCGCGCTGTGACACGTTGATCCCGACGCCGACGACGAGCGCCGGCTCATGCCCGCTCAGGAGGTGCGTGAGGATGCCGGCGACCTTCGCCCCCGCGAGCACCACGTCGTTCGGCCACTTGAGGCGCACGTCACGTGCGCCGGCCGCCTCCAGGGCCCGCGCGGCCGCGACGCCCGCGACGATGCTGCCGACCGGCGAATTCGGCGGCGGCCCCGGGTCCACGAACGACGCGAGGAGCGCCGTCCCCGGCGGCGCGATCCAGGAGCGGCCCTGCGTGCCGCGCCCCGCGGTCTGCTCGTCGGCGACGACGACGGCGCGCCACGAGGCGAGCTCGCGAGCGCGGTCCTGCGTCGAGGCGATGCGCTCGTGGTACTCGACCGCGCGTCCGAGCTCGCGGCCGAACGCGCTCGCGACCGCCCGGTCAGCGAGGAGCGGAAGACGGTCGATCAGGAGGCGCTGATCCAAATGAGGCCCGTGACCCCGGTGAGCACGGCGGCGATGAGCAGGGGTGCGGCCACGACGAGCTCCTTCGCGCGAAGCGCGGATGCGGCGATGGCGACGACGGCGAGTCCGGCCACGAGGCCCGTCGACGGCATGGCCAGCAGGCCCAAGTACAGGCCGGCGGGAACGAGCGACGCGACGCGACGCGCTGCCGTCGAGTCCGACGCGAGGATCAACGCGAGCGCGCAGATGCCGAGTGCGAGAAGGTACGGGATAGCGGCCGAGCGCTGCCAGGTACGCGGGTCCGCGACGAGGGCGAACGCGCCGGCGTACGCCACGGCGACGAGGCCTGCCGCGCGCGTGCGCGTCATGACCGCTGCACGCTCGCTCCCGCCGCGCGCACGCGGAGCATGCGCGCGCGCCCCGCCGCGCCGGCGATCTGCGCGGCCTCCTCCATCGCCGCCACGACGCGCGGCGCGAGCCGTGCGGGGGCGATCGCGAGGATCGCGGGTCCGGCGCCGGACAGCGCCGCGCCGAACGCGCCTGCGCCCCGCGCCGCGCCGACGACCTCGTGGAGCGCAGGGACGAGCGCGGCCCGCGCGGGCTCGTGCAGCCGGTCGGCCATCGCGACGGAGAGCAGCGCCCCGTCGGCGCGCAGGACGGCGGCGACGAGCGCCGCCGCGTGGGCGAGGTTGAACACCGCGTCGCAGCGCGCCACCTCGGCGGGCAGCACCGCCCGCGCCGTCTCGGTCGCGAGCGTGGCCGACGGGACGAAGAGGCACACGCGCCATGCGCTCGGGAACGGGAGGCGCGTCGCGAGCGGACCCTCGTCCGTCGGGAGGCAGATGGTGAACGCCCCGTAGAGGGCCGCGGCGACGTTGTCCGCGTGACCTTCGACCTCCCCCGCGACGCGCAGGAGCGACCGCCGGTCGAGCCGGTCGCCGAGGAGCGCGTTCGCGGCGAGCGCGCCGCCCACGACGGCGGCGGCGCTCGAGCCGAGCCCGCGCGCGAGGGGGATCGCCGAGCGCTGCGTGACGTGAGCCGCGGGCAGCGACGCGCGCGCCGCGGCCGCAACGGCGTGTGCAGCGACGACGAACAGGTTGTCCTCCCCCGTAGGGATCCCCGCGCCGTCGCCCTCGACGGTGACGCCCCACGAGCGCGCCGGGCGCGCCTCGAAGTCCGCGACGAGCGGCAGCGCGACGCCGAAGGCGTCGAAGCCCGGACCGAGGTTGGCGCTCGTCGCGGGCACGCGCACGCGGACCACGGTCATGCGTCGATAGCCTCGAGCACGGCGTCGGTGCGCGCGTCGACCTCCACGACCGGCGCGCCGTGGCGGATCGCGGCGTCGGGATCCTTGAGGCCGTTCCCCGTGAGCACGCACACCGCGCGCGCGACGTCGCCGAGCCGGTTCGCGCGCGCGAGGCTGCGCAGGCCGGCGACGGCCGCGGCGCTCGCGGGCTCGCAGAACACGCCCTCACACCGCGCGAGCGCGGAGTACGCGTCCATGATCTCGGCGTCGCTCACCGCGAGGATCGCGCCGCCGGATGCGTCCCGGGCGGCGACCGCGAGCTTCCACGACGCGGGGTTCCCGATGCGGATCGCGGTCGCCACGGTCTCCGGATGCTCGACGGCCGCGCCGCGGACGATCGGCGCCGCGCCCTCGGCCTGGAAGCCGAACATCTTCGGGGTGCGCGTCGCGAAGCGCGCCGCGCGCGCCTCGGTGAAGCCCTTCCAGTACGCGCTGATGTTCCCGGCGTTCCCGACGGGGATGAACAGGGCGTCGGGCGCGTCGCCGAGCGTCTCGCACACCTCGAACGCGCCGGTCTTCTGGCCCTCGAGCCGGTGCGGGTTCACGGAGTTGACGAGGACGGCGCCCGAGCGCTCCGCCGCCTCGCGCGCGATGCGGAGCGCGTCGTCGAACGAGCCGCGGACCGCGACGACGCGCGCGCCGAAGGCGATGGCCTGCCCGAGCTTCCCGAGGGCGACGTGCCCGGCCGGCAGGATGACCGCGCAGCGCAGCCGGGCGCGCGCGGCGTACGCCGCCGCCGAGGCGGCGGTGTTCCCGGTGGAAGCGCAGAGCACCGCGGCCGCACGCGCCTCCAGCGCCTTCGCCACCGCCACGACCATGCCGCGATCCTTGAACGAGCCCGTCGGGTTCGCGCCCTCGATCTTGAGCCAGACCTCGCCAACGCCGGTCTCGGCCTCGAGCGACGGCGCGCGCACGAGCGGCGTGTCGCCCTCGCCGAGGGTGAGGCGCGGCGTGCGCTCCGTGACGGGGAGGTGCGCCGCGTAGCGCTCGATCAGGGGCACGCGCTGGGGCACGCGTGCATGCTACGAGCGCCCGTACCATTCGGGATCGATGTCGCTGAGCGCGCGCGAACGGCAGTTCCTGTCAGCGCTCGTGATCCTCGCCATCGCGTTCCTCGCCATCGAGATCTTCCAGCGCCTCTACGAGGCCTTCGTCCGCGTCGCCGACGTGTTCGTCATCTTCGTCGTCGCCTGGGCCGTCGCGTACCTGCTCGCGCCGCTCGTGGTCGCGCTCGACAGGAACACGCGGCTCGACCGTCTCGGCGCGGTGCTCGTGGTCTACGCGGTGCTCGCGCTCCTCATCACGGGGCTCCTCGCGATCGTGATCCCGCCGCTCGCGAGCCAGCTCGGGGCGATCCAGGAGCGCGCGCCCGCGCTCGCCGAGAACGCGCGCTCGCTCGCGACCGACGTGCAGCAGGCGCTCGCGCGATTCGGGCTCCAGGTCGACCTCGCCCAAGCGATCGGAGGGCTCCCGCAGCGCATCGCCGACACGGCGGGCTCGATCGCCGCGGACGTCCTCGGGGTCGTGTCCGCGACGGCGGCGCTCCTGTTCAACGTGACGCTCGTCCTGATCATCGCATTCCTGATGCTCCTCGACGGCCCCGCCCTCTGGGCGCGATTCCTCCGGCCGCTCAGCCCGGAGCTGCGCAGCGAGGCGGAGCTCTTCCGCCAGAGCGCGGACCGGTCCTTCGGCGGCTTCATCCGCGGCTCGCTCATCCTCGGCGTCGTCTACGCGATCGCGACCCTCGCGTACCTCGTTCCGCTCGGCGTGCCGTTCGCGGGCGTCCTCGCGGTCGTCGCGGGCCTCACCGTGATCATCCCGTTCTTCGGTCCGATCATCGCGATCATCCCGGTCATGGTCATCACGCTCCTCGGCGCGCCGGAGAGCACGATCGCCGTGCTCGTCATGACCCTCGTGCTCCAGCAGGTGACGCTGAACATCGTCGGCCCGCGCGTCATCGGCGACGCCGTCGGCGTCCACCCGCTCTTCGTGTTCCTCGCACTCCTCCTGGGCTCGCGCATCGCGGGCTTCTGGGGCGTGCTGCTCGCGCTGCCCGTCGCGGGGATCGTCGCGACGTTCCTCCGCTACGCGTACGACCTCGCGCAGGGCCGCCGCGCGCGGACCGAGGCGGCGGCGGTCAAGTGAGGCGAGCGACGAGCGGCTCCGCCGCGAGGAGCGGGTCGATCAGCCCTGAGCACGGCTCCGGCGAAGCCGGAGCTTGAGCAAGTGAGGCGAGCGACGAGCGGCACCGCCACGGGGCCCATCCTCATCACGAACGACGACGGGATCGAGGCCGACTCGCTCGGCCCGCTGGCGGACGCGCTCGCGACCGTCTGCGAGGTGCAGATCATCGCGCCCGAGCGGAACTGGAGCGGCGCGAGCCACGGCATCACGCTCTACCGGCCGATCCGCTGCCGGCCCACGCGCCTGCGCTCGGGACAGCACGCGTTCATGAGCGACGGCTCGCCGACCGACTGCGTGCGCCTCGGCGTCCTCGGATTCCTCAAGGAGAAGCCCGCGCTCATCGTGAGCGGCATCAACCGGGGCGCGAACCTCGGCGACGACGTCACGTACTCGGGCACGGTCGCCGCCGCGATGGAGGGCCTCCTCTCCGACATCCCGTCCATCGCGATCTCGCTCGCGTACGAGGGCGGCGACGCGGACTACAGCCCGGCCGCGGCGTTCGCGGCGCTCCTCGCGCGCAACATCCTCGACCGCGGGTTCGAGGCGGACGCGCTCCTCAACGTGAACGTGCCCGCCCTGCCGCGCGACCGGATCTCGGGCGTCGAGGTGACGCGGCTCGGGAAGCGGCACTACCGCGACCAGCTCATCGAGAGGCTCGACCCGTACGGCAACCCCTACTACTGGGTCGGCGGCCCGAGCGTCGCCGACGAGGGCGAGCCGGGCACGGACACGCACGCCATCCGGCACGGGAAGATCTCGGTCACGCCGATCCACCTCGACCTCACGAGCCCGACGCTCCTTCGGGACCTCGTCTCATGGGACTGGGGCTGGATGCCGATGGAGGTCTCGGCGACCGAGGCGCCGTAGGGCCGCGCCGCGCGCGGCTCCCGCTAGAAGGCGAGCGCGGTGATGAGCGCCGGAAGGCCCTGCTGGCCGCGCACGCGCATGCGCGAGAGGAGCAGCATGCGGTCCGCCGACTGGAGCGAGCCGCCGCCGCTGTTGTACGCGGAGAGGTAGCCGCACCTCGCGAGCGCGTCGAACGTCGCGACGTCGTACGAGCCGCCGGGGTACGCGAAGTGGCGCACGTCCGTGCCGGTCCACTCGGAGAGGATCCGGCGCGACGTACAGGCCTGGTACGTGCGGTCGGCCACCGTCATCGCGACGTGGTCCATCGCGTGCGACTGGACGTCCATGCCCGCCGCCGCCATCTCCTTGACCATCGCGAGCGTGACGTAGCCCGGCTTGCCGACGAGATTGAGCGTCACGTAGAAGGTGCCCTTCATCCCGTACTTCGCGAGCAGCTTGAAGGCGTGCGCGTACTGCCCGACGGTCCCGTCGTCGAAGGTGATGTTCACGGGGTTGCGCGGCAGGCCGGCGCCCGTCTGGAGCGTCCACCAGATGTCGTGCGTCGTCACGGTGCTGTAGCCGTTCGCCTTCAGGTACTTGAGGTGCTCCTCGAAGTCGGTCGGGCTCACGGTGAGGTCGACGCGGAACCGGTCGGGGTTCTCGGGCAGCCAGTCGACGTAGTGGTACATGAGCGAGCTCACGCGGATCTGCCGCACGCCGTTCACGAGCGTCGGCAGGTAGCTACGGTCGACGGCCTTCGGCAGCTCGGGCACGGTCGCGTCGTCCTGCTTGACCGTGACGAACCAGAACACGCCGTAGTCGTCGAGCCACTGCTTGCCCTCGATGAGCGGCCGAAGCGCGAGCTTGTAGACGCCCGGCGTCGTCGGCGCCTTGATCGTGAATCGAAACCACGCGACCTGTCCCGGGCCCACGTAGTCGGCGGGCTGGACGGCTACGCGGTTGAAGGACGGCCAGCCGGTCGCGGGGCTGCCCGCCTCGCCGTTGCCGCCGAGGATGCTCGCCCTGTCCTGGCCCGGCTCGGGTCCCCAGGTGCCGAGGTACGCGGGCGCGGTCGAGCGGTACCAGCCGAGCGATCCGGAGTTGTGGAACGCGATCGTCGCGGTCGAGATGCTGCCCGGGCAGAGCGTCGGGTAGCCGCTCTGGCCGTAGAACTGCGCGCGGTAGCCCGGCGATCCCGTGACGAGCGACGACGCAGGCGGCGGCGCGATGCTCGGGCCGATCTGGTCCGTGCACGTCACGGCCTCCGACCGGGGGACGCCGACGACGGCGGAGTCGGCCGGCGCGGCTGGAGGCGCGAACAGCAGGGCGGCCGCGAGCGCGGCCGCGAACCCCTTCCTCATCCTCACTCGCAACTGTCCCCTGGTGCGAAGGTTACGGTCAGCGCTCGCTCGCGCAAGCGACGGGCGAGCGAGCGGTCAGGGGCGCGGGACGACGGCGGGCGGGATGAGCCCGTCGAGCACGCGAAGGCCGGGACCGAAGATCCGGTCGACCGTCGCCTGGCGCAGCACCTCGGACGGCGCGCCTTCCACCGCCACGAGCCCGCCGTCGAGCGCGACGATCCGGTCGCACATCGCCGCGGCGAGGTTGAGGTCGTGCAGCACCGCCGCCGCGGCGATCCCGCGTGACGCGGCGAGCGATCTCACGAGCGAGAGCGTCGCGCGCTGGTGCGCCGGGTCGAGGTGGACGGTCGGCTCGTCGAGGAGGAGCACGGGCGTGCGCTGCGCGATCGCCATCGCGAGGACCGCGCGCTGGCGCTCGCCGCCGGAGAGCGTGTCGATGCGCCGCGAGGCGAGCGCGCGGAGCTCGAGCGCGTCGATCGCGTCGGCGACCGCGGCGCGGTCCGTCGCCGACGGCCCGCCGAACGTCGGCAGGTACGGGGTGCGCCCGAGGCCGACGACCTCCTCCACGGTGAACGGGAGGAGGAGCTCGAGGACCTGCGGGACGACGGCGATGCGCCGCGCGACCTCCCGGCGCGACAGACCGGCGAGCGGCCGGCCCTCCAGGACGACCTCGCCCTCGCGGGGCGCGAGCAGTCCGGCGAGGACGCGCACGAGCGTGGACTTCCCCGCCCCGTTCGGGCCGACGATCGCCACGAGCTCGCCGGCGCGGAGCGCGACGTCGACGCCCCGAAGGACGAGGCGCTCCGCGTATCCGGCGACGACGCCGCGCGCGCGAAGGGTCACGCGGACCGCCTCGCGGTGCGCGCGAGCAGCGAGAGGAAGAAGGGCGCGCCGACGAGCCCGGTGACCACGCCGACGGGGAGCTCGACGGGCGCGAGGACCGTGCGGGCGCCGAGGTCGGCGAGGACGAGCGCGGCCGCGCCGCCGAGGAAGCACGCCGCGACGAGCGCGCGGTGCGAGGCGCCGACCACGCCACGCAGGACGTGCGGCACGACCAGACCGACGAACGCGACCATCCCCGCGAGCGCGACGGCGGCGCCCGTGAGGAGCGCCGTCGCGCCGAGGACCGACGCGGTCGTGCGCTCCGTGTCCACGCCGAGCGTCGCGGCGGTCTCCTCGCCGAACGCGTACGCGTCGAGACGTCGCGCGAGGACGAGCGCCCACCCGACGCCGGTCGCGACGACGAGGGCGGCGACGGCGAGCTCGGTCGCGCCGCGGGCCGTCACGCCGCCCACGAGCACGTCGACGACGGCGCGGAGCCGGAGCGCGAGCCGGTCGTTCGCGACCAGGAGGAGCGTCACGACCGCGCCGGCGAACGACGTGAGGACCACCCCGGCGAGGAGCACGGTGAGCGTCGTGACGCGCCCGCCGACGCGAGCGATGCGCCACACGAGGAGCGCCGCGACGAGCGCGCCGGCGAACGCGAGCGGCGCCGACAGGAGGGCGCCGCCGAACGCCGCGATCGCGACGACCGCGCCGAGCGCGGCGCCGGCCGCGGTCCCGGTGACGTAGGGGTCCGCGAGCGGGTTGCGGAGGAGTCCCTGGAGGAGGGCGCCCGCGACGGCGAGGGCGCCGCCGACGAGCGCGGCGGCCAGCACGCGCGGGAGGCGGAGCTCGCGGACGATCGCGGAGGCTCCGGCGTCGCCGCCCCCGAGCAGCGCGCGGACGACGTCCCCGGGCGCGAGCGGGACCGCGCCCGCGGCGACCGCGACCACGACGCTCAGCGCGAGGGCGACCGCGAGCGCCGCGAGCGCGGCGACCTTGGTCATCGGAACGCCGTCGGGTGGAACGTCCTCGCGAGGAGCTCGGCCGCCTCGGCCACGCGGGGCCCCGGCCGGCTCACGAGGTTCGCCGAGACGGGCACGACGCGCTTGTTCCGCACCGCCGACGTCGCGCCCCAGCCGGGGCGCGCCGCGACCTGCTCCGGCGTGACGCCGTAGTCCGCGTCCGCGAGCACGATGACCTCGGGATCGGAGCGCACGAGCTCCTCCGCGGAGAGCTGCGGATACGGGCTCGCGGCGCGTGCCGCCACGTTCGTGCCGCCGGCGAGCTCGATGAGGTCATGGACGAACGAGCCCGGGCCCACCGTGAACGGCTTCGCCGGATCCGTCGCGTCCACCTCGTGGAAGACGCGCGGCCTCGTCGCGAGCGCCTTCGTCTTCTCGCGCACGGCGTCGAGCCGCCGCGTGACGTCGCGCGCGAGGCGCTCCCCGTCGGCGCCGACCGCCCTGCCGAGCAGGATCGCCGACCTCGCGACATCCGAGAGGCCCTGCGGATCGACGACGAGCACGGTCAGCGACGCGGCGGCGAGGCGCTCGATGGTCCCGTCGCTGATCTGGACGGTCACGACGAGGTCGGGTCGAAGCGCGAGGACCTTCTCGAGGTTCACCTTGACGCCGCCGACCTTCTCCGCGGCGCGGGCCGCCGCGGGCTCGTCGCTGAAGTCGTCGGTGCCGACGACACGGTCGCCGACGCCGAGCGCGAAGAGGAACTCGGTGTTGGACGGCCCGATCGAGACGATGCGCTGGGGCGCGCCGGCGACGACGACGTCGCGGCCCTGGAAGTCGACGACGCGCGCCGGGAACGCGGCGGTGGTCGGAGCGGGCGTGGGGGCGGGTGCGCCGGTGCCGGGAGCGCACGCGACGGGCAGGAGGAGCGCGACGAGGAGGAGCGCGCGGCGCGTGAGACGGATCACCAGGACCACCATCCTTTCTCGCGAAGGCGGGTTGGTCGCGGCGGTCCATCAGGCGACCCGAGTCGGGCGCGCTGCCCTCACGGTGGCGGAGAAACCCTGCCGGAATCACACCGGCTTCGCTGGCTGGACCGCTTATTCAGTTATGGCCGCGGGCCTAGGCCGGGACGCGCTCCGTCGTGTAGCGAGCGGCGTCGGACAGGTTCGGCCCGAACATCCGCTGGAGCGTCATGACGTGGGCGCACAGGCCGTGGACCTCGAAGTGATCGCATTGGCACGACCACTCATCCCCGCGCAGCGTGACGGTGTGCGTTCCGTTGTTGCCGCGGAAGTCGACCGAAAGGCTCGTGAAGTGGATGCGCTCCGGTTCGGAGGCGTAGCGCTTCGCCTTGTCGACCATGGAGATGAGGCTCGAGTTCATGCGATCCTCCCGCTCCTGCCGCGGCATCGTGGCCGCGCTCGCCGCCGAGTCTAGCCCCGCGGGGACGCCACCTGCGGAGGTATCAGCCAGCCGAGCGGGCGGCCGGGACGGCGGCGATCGCCTCGACCTCGATGAGCCACTCGTCACGCGCGAGCCGGCTCACCTCGACGGCCGTGCTGGCCGGCGGATCGCCGAGGAAATAGCGCTTCCGGACCTCGCCGAGGGCCGCACGGTGGCCCATGTCGCGGAGGAACGTCGTGAGCTTGAGGACGTCCTCGAGCGTGGCGCCCTGCGACGCGAGCACGGCCTTCAGGTTCTCGAACACGCGCGTCGCCTGTGCGGTGATGTCGCCCGCGCCGACGATCTCGCCTTTCTCGTCGACCGCCACCTGGCCGGAGACGAAGAGGAGCGCGGCGTCGCCGAGCTCGACGCGCGCGACCTGCGAGTACGGGCCGACCGGCGGGACCTCGTCGGGGCTCGTGCGCGCGACCTTCACGTGAGCAAGGCTACGTCGCCCGAGGCTCCGCCGCATTGAGAACGGCCTGGGCGCGGGCGCGTTCTCGCTCTCGTTCGACCTGCTGTCGCTTCGCCGGCATCGCTCTCACGGCCGTCGCGCTGCGGCGGCCCGTCTGAACGGTCGCGCGCTCACGGCCGCGGCGGCTCGTACGCGCGCCAGGCGTCGAGCCCGTGGATGGTCGACGGCCACGCGAGCTCCTCGAGCGGCGGCAGCCGGTCCCGCTCGAAGAACGCGGCCTCGCTCGCCTCCTCGGGCTGCACGCGCAGCTCGCCGGACACGATGTGCGCGCGGTAGATGACGACGATGATCGGGAAGCCGGGGCGCATCCACGTCGCGAGGAGGCCGTCGAGCGCGACGGTGAAGCCGGTCTCCTCGCGCGTCTCGCGGACCGCCGCGCGCTCCGGGGTCTCGTCGGCCTCGACGAGGCCGCCCGGCATCGCCCAGTGCCCGTTCCGCGGGCCGTAGTTGAGGCGCACGAGGAGCACCTTCCCGCCGTCATCCACGATCGTGTTCGCGCCGATCTGGACGTGCATGAAGTCGGCGAAGCCGCAGACGGGGCAGGCGGGACGGTCGCGCCCGTCGATGCGCGTGGGCACGAGCGCGCTGCCGTCGCGCGGGCAGAACGCGAAGGCCATCGCTATGCCTTGGCGAGCCTCTCCTTCAGAAGGTCGATCGACGTGTTCGGCGACGGATCCTCGCCGTTGAGGACCGCGACGTAGAACGTGACGTAGTCGGTGAAGTACGCCATCTGGAGGACCTCGGAGAGCGCCGACGACCCGGGGAACCGGAGCGTGCGGTGCGCCACGCCCGCCCTGTCGAGGAGGTCCTTCGTCACCTGCCAGCGGACGCGGACGCGCGGGTTGTCGCGGTCGCTCTCGAGGACGAGCACGACCAGGTCGCGCTTCGCCGCGTCCGGGTGCGGGAAGCCGACGACCGCGTTGTGGTTCAGCTCGGGCATCGCGTCGAAGGCCGCCCAGTTCTTCGAGTTCTCGTTGAGCTGCCCCTTGACGCGCCGTGCCATGACG
Source organism: Candidatus Limnocylindria bacterium (assembly GCA_035708565.1). Lineage (GTDB taxonomy): Bacteria > Chloroflexota > Limnocylindria > P2-11E > P2-11E > JACDAF01. The sequence goes on along the minus strand of DASSSF010000098.1, from coordinate 10,114 downwards.
GCCATCGGGCCCGCGCCGTACACGAAGGGGATCCGACCCTGGAGCTCCTTCGCGAGCGCCTTCGCGTCGTTCGTGCGCGCGCCCTCGTGCACGCGCTCCTCGAGCTTCGCGACGTCGGCGAGCGCGCTCTCCACGTCGGACGCCAGGTCGCGGACGAAGCCGAGCCGCGAGAGCACGCCGAGCACGAGCGTGAGCGAGTAGCCGAGCACCGCGCGCGGGCGCGCCTTGTAGGAGAAGGTCACCACCGGGAAGCCCTGCGCCTTCCCGAGCTCCGCGAGCCGGCCGCCGGTGGTGAGCGCGAGCACCTTCGCGCCGCGCTTGCGCGCCTCGTCGAGCGCGGAGAGCGTCTCCTCCGTGTTCCCCGAGTACGACGAGGCGATCACGAGCGTGTCGCGCCCGACGTACGCGGGGAGGCCGTAGTCGCGGTGCACGCTCATCGGGATCTTGAGCTCGTCCTGGAGGAGTGCGGCGGCGAGGTCGCCGCCGATCGCCGATCCCCCCATGCCGGAGACGACGATGCTCCGCACGTCCCCGTACTGCGGCGCGACCTGCGCCGCGCTCGCGATGCGCCACGCCTCGCGCACCTGCTTCGGGAGCTCCTTGATCCGGTCGAGCATCCCCTCCGGGTCGCCGGCGCGGATCTCGTCCACGGTGTCGATCGATCCCATCAGCCGCGCACCATCCTTTCGCCCGCGTCGAGGAGCGGGTCGACCTCCGTGCGCGAGCGCGTCTCCGCGTAGACGCGCACGAGCGGCTCGGTGCCTGAGAGCCGCAGGAGGAGCCAGGACCCGTCGCCGAGGAAGAACTTCGTGCCGTCCTTCGTATCGAGCTGCACGATCCTCGACACGGTGTGGCCGGCGATCTCGCGCGGCTGAGCCGAGCGCAGCCGGTCCATGATCCGCGGCTTCGCCTCCTCGTACGTCGACCGCTCGAGGTGGAGGTCGCGGCGGAGGTAGTGGGACGGCCCGGCGATCCGCATGAGCTCGGCGATGAGCTCGGACGGCCGCTTCTTCGCCTTCATCACGAAGTCGAGCGCGAAGAGGTCGGCGACGATCCCGTCCCGCTCGGGAAGGTGCATCGCGAATCCGAAGCCGCCGGACTCCTCGCCGCCCATCATCGCGCCGGTCTCCTGCATCTTCGGGCCGATGTACTTGAAGCCGACGGGCACCTCGTGCACCTGGACGCCGTACTTCTCGCCGAGGCGGTCGACCATCGACGTCATGTTCACCGTCTTCACGACGGGCGCGCGGAGGCCGCGGATCTCGCACAGGTACCACATGAGGAGCGCGTAGAGCGTGAGCGTGGTGACGAAGCGGCCCTGCTCGTCGCCCATGCCCGCGCGGTCGGCGTCGCCGTCGACCGCGAGCCCGACGTACGCGCGCTCCGCGGGGATGCGGCGCAGGAACTCGTCGATGTTCGGCGGGATCGGCTCCGGGTTCACGCCGCCGAAGTACGGGTTGCGCTCGCCGTGGAGCTCGACGACGCGGGTCGGGCCGCCCCCGAGGAGCCGCGACCAGTACCCGCCCGCGCTGCCGTACAGCGACTCGCAGACGATCGTCTCGCCCCACGCCTTCATCGCCTCGAGGTCGAAGAGCTCGGCGACGTGCGAGAGGTAGTCGGGCGCGGGGTCGAACGTCTCGACGAGCCCCTTCGCCCGCGCCTCCGCGAACGGGAGGCGCTCGACCTTCTCGGGCGCCGCCTCGAGCGGACGGATGAGCGCTTCGAGCTCCCCGATGAGCGCCGGCGACGCCGCCGCGCCGGTCTCCTCCTTCACCTTGAAGCCGTTGTCGGTCCACGGGTTGTGGCTCGCGGTGATGACGATCCCCGCCTTCGCCTTCCGGCGCATCGTCGCCCACGAGAACGACTGCGTCGGCGCCGCAGCCGTCGCCAGGTGCACCCGGACGCCCTTCGCTGCGCACACTTCGGCGGCCGCGGCCGCGAAGTGCTCCGACGCGAAGCGCCGGTCGTAACCGATCACCACTCCGCGCTCGGCGCCCTTCTCGCGCGCGACCCACTCCGCGACGGCGTTGGCGCACACGCGCACCGCGTCGAAGGTGAACGCGTCCGCGATGCGCGCGCGCCAGCCGTCCGTGCCGAAAGAGATGCGTTCAGGCATTCGCGGGGACCTCCCGGCGGATCTCCTCGCGCCACCAGTCGAGCAGGTCCGACAGCGACCGCTCGAGGGGCACGTGCGGCGCCCAGCCGGTGCGCGCGCGGAACGCCGACGCGTCGAGCCTGAACACCTCGGGATCGCCCGCGCGGAGGCGCTCCGGGTCGAGCTCGGTGCGCACGGGGACGCGCGCGAAGCCGGTGAGGATCTCGAGCACGCGCGCGATCGGCACGACCTGCTCCGACGAGACGTTGTACGTCCCGCTCTCGCGAAGGCCGGCGGCCGCGAGGTAGGCGTCGGCCATGTCGCGAACGTCCGTGAACTCGCGTCGCGCGTCGAGGCGGCCGTGCCGGATGGTGGCGGGGCCGATCCCCGCCTCCGCCGCGGCGACCTGCCGCGCGAACGCCGATGCCACGAGCATCGGGTGGAGACGCGGCCCGACCTGGTTCGCAGGCCGCAGCACGACCGTCACGCCGTCCGCGCGGGAGCGCGCGACCGTCTCCGCGGCGACCTTCGTCGCGGCGTACACGTTCGGCGGGCGCAAGGGCGCATCCTCGCGGAGAGCCCCGCCGGCCGAGGCGCCGTACACCTCGGCGCTCGACGCGACGACGAGCGTCACGCCCGGCTGCCCGGCGAGCGCCGCGACGACGCCCGCGGTGCCCTCGACGTTCGCGCGCACCGCCGCGCCCACGTCCCGCGCGGCGAGCGACGGCACCGCCTGCCCCGCGAGATGCAGCACGACGTCGGGGCGGAACGCCAGGATCGTGGCGCGCACGGCGGCCGCGTCGGCGACGTCGCCCCGCGACATGCGAACGCGATCGGCGACGGCGGCGAGGTTCCGGTACGGAGGTGGATCGAGGGCGAAGCCAGCGACGTCGTGCCCGCGCGCGAGCGCGCGCTCGGCGAGATGACTTCCGGCGAAACCGGTGATCCCGGTGATGAGGACGCGGGGCACCGCCCGATCGTAGGTCGTCGTCCCTCGCTGCGCTCGGTCCGACGGTCCTGCCGCGTCGTCACCGACGAACGCGGTAGCGAGGCCGGGCGTGGCACGATCTGCGCGCCAGTGCCTGCTTCGCTGCTCACCCCCCTCACCTACCTCGTCGTCGCGCTCGCCTGGAGCGGCGGGTGGATCGTCGGGAAGCTCGGCGTGACCGCGGTGCCGCCGCTCGAGTTCGTCGCGGTGCGCTACGCGATCGCCGCGCTCGTGCTCCTCGCCGTCGTGCGCGCGATGCGCATCCCGCTCCGCGGGGCGCCGTTCGGCGCGACCGTCGTCGCGGCGCTGTTCGGCTACGTCGGCTACAACTCGCTCGCCTTCACCGGCCTCACGATGGCGCCCGCGTCGGACGCCGCGCTCATCGGGCCGCCGAGCCTGCCGATCCTCACCGCGCTCGGCGCGACGCTCGTGGGCGAGCGGATCACGCGCACGAAGGTCGCCGGCTTCGCGCTCGCGTCGCTCGGCGCGACGCTCGTGATCGTCTCGGGCGCGCGTGAGGACGGCGTCATGGACGCCCGCCGGCTCACCGGCGACCTGCTGCTGCTCGCGGCCGCGATGTGCTGGGCCGCGCACACCGTCGTCGCGTCCGTCGCGCTACGGGACCGGCCGCCGCTCGCGGTGGTCACGCTCGGGACGCTCATCTCGGCGCCGGTCCTCGTCCTGCTCGGCTGGCTCGAGAACGGGTACCGGGACCTCGGCGGCTGGTCCGCGGGCGTGTGGGCCGCCGTCGGCTACCAGGTCCTCGTGCTGAGCGTGCTCTCGTTCATCCTCTTCTTCTACGCGGTGCGCCGGTACGGCCCGGGCTCGGCGGCGATGGTGTCGTACCTCGTCCCGCTCGGGACGCTCGCCCTCGCGGCGATCTTCCTCGGCGAGCGCCCGGCGCCGCTCCAGCTCCTCGGCGGCGCGATCGTGCTCGCGGGCGTGCGCGTCGCGACGCTGCGGCGCAGGGTCGAGCCGCTCGAGGAGGTCGCCGCCGCGTAGCGCCCGCCGCTAGCGGGGCTGATCCTCGAGGGGGACGAAGTACGTCTCGCAGGCGAGCTCGACGAGCTCGGGCGAGATCTCCACGGGCTTGTCGAGGAACCGCGCTGCGGCGTCGAGGTGCCCCATGAGGTCCCGCGGGTGACACGACCGCAGCGGGATGTTCCGGTCCGCGCAGTACTTCGCGATCCAGCCGGCGGCCTGCGGGTAGTAGGTGATGCCGCGCTTCTCGCAGACGCGGCGGAGGATCTCCGCGAACTCCTGCGGCGTGGGCGGCTTGATCTCGATCTTGTACTGGATGCGCCGGAGGAACGCCTCGTCCACGAGCGACGTCGGCGTGCGGTTCGTCGCGAAGACGAGGAGCAGGTCGAACGGCACCTCGATCTTCCGGCCGTCGGACAGCGTCAGGAAGTCGACGTCGCGGTCGAGCGGGACGATCCAGCGGTTGAGGAGCTGCTCCGGCGAGGCGCGCTGCCGGCCGAAGTCGTCGATGAGGAGCACGCCGCCGTTCGCCTTGATCTGGAACGGCGCCTCGTGCACCTGCGACACCGGGTCGAAGCGCAGGTCGAGATCCTCGAGCGCGAGCTCGCCGCCGACCTCGACGAACGGCCGCGACACCGGCACCCAGCGGCGGTCGAAGCGCGCGTCGAGGACGACGAGCGGCCGGTGCCGCGATGGATCGTAGACGCGGATGATGTGCTGCCCGACGAGGATCGCGTACGGCAGGACCATCTTCCCCTCGAGGAGGCCGGCGAGCGACTCGGAGATCGAGGACTTGCCGGTGCCGGGCGGCCCGAAGAGGAAGATCGAGCGCCCGCTGTTGATCGCCGGGCCGAGCTGGCGGAGCGTCCTCTCCGGGAGGACGAGGTGGCTGAGCGCCTTCCGGAGATCCTCCATCGTGATCTTCACGTCCCCGATGGACTGCGCCCGCACGCGCGACGTGTAGGCGGCGAGCGGCACCGGAGCAGGCCCGACGTAGCCGTTGCGCTCGTACGCCTCGCGCGCGCGCTCCTGGCCCTTCGTCGAGATCTCGTAGATGTAGGAGGTCGCGGCCGTGCCGGAGCCGGCCTTCACCTCGACCAGATGCTCGTTCCGGAGGAAGTCGAGGACCGGCTGGAGGATCCGCGCGAGCGGGAGGCAGAGCTGCGCGGAGAGGTCGACCGCCGTCGTCTGCCCCTTCTGGTAGAGGAGCTTGAGCGCGAGGTCCGCGATGAGGGTCTCGGTCAGCCCGGTCTCCTCGAGGACCTGCGGCGCGAGCGGGGCCACCACCTCCCCCTCGCTGGGAGGCGCCTCCCGCGAAGGCGCGACGGTCGGCGGCATCTGCTGGAACACGATCGTTGGAAATTACCGCGCCCCGCTTCCCCACGAGGGGGGAGAACGGTATCGGTACTACCGCTCGACGGCGACGCCCTTCTTCCGCTGGCCGGCGAGCCGGTCGCGGTCCTGCTTCGAGAGGAGGCGCTTCCGGATGCGGTAGGCGGCCGGAGTGACCTCGAGGAGCTCGTCGTCGGCCAGGAACTCGATGGCGTCGTCCAGGGAGAGGTCGCGGAGGCCCTCGAGCCGGACGGCGATGTCCGACGTGCTGCTCCGGATGTTCGTGAGGTGCTTGCGCCGGACGACGTTCACCTCGAGGTCGCGCTCGCGGATGTGCTCGCCCACGACCATCCCCTCGTACACCAGGACGCCGGGCCCGACGAACAGCGTGCCGCGCTCCTGCGCGGCGGCGAGGCCGAAGGTCGTGGTCGTGCCCTCCTCCCACGCGATGAGGGAGCCGAACGTCCGCGACGCGATCGGGCCGGCGTGGGGACCGTAGGCGTCGAAGAGCGTGTTCATGATCCCCTGCCCGCGCGTCCGGGTGAGGAACGCCTGCCGGAAGCCGAGGAGCCCGCGCGTCGGGATGCGGTACGCCGCGTGGGCGGTGCCGTCCTCGCGGTAGCGCATGTCCATGAGGAGCCCGCGGCGCTGCCCGGCGAGCTCGACGACGGAGCCGAGCTGCTCCTGCGACACCTCGATCTCGAGGATCTCGTACGGCTCGAGCGCCCGGCCGCCATCCTCCTTCACGATCACCTCCGGCCGCGAGACCTGGAACTCGTAGCCCTCGCGCCGCAGGTTCTCGATGAGGATCGCGAGGTGGAGCTCGCCGCGGCCGGAGACGAGGAGCGTGTCGGGGCTGTCCGTGTCGGCGACGCGCAGCGCGACGTCGCGCTCGAGCTCGGCGTACAGGCGCTCGCGCAGCTTGCGGCTGGTCACGTGCGCGCCCTCGCGCCCGGCGAAGGGGCTCGTGTTCACGCCGAACGTCATGCGGAGCGTCGGCTCCTCGACCTTGATCGGCGGCAGCGGCCGCGGATCGTCCGCGTCCGCGATCGTGTCGCCGATCCCGACCTCCGCCGCGCCGGCGACCGCCACGATGTCGCCGGCCGCGACCTCGTCGACCTCCTGACGGCCGAGACCCTCGAAGACCGCGAGCTGCGTGATCCTCGCGCGGGTGACGGCGCCCGCGTGGTCGATCCGCGCGACGGGCTGGCCCTTTCGCAGCGTGCCCGCCTGGAGGCGGCCGACGGCGATGCGGCCGCGGTGCTCGTCGTACGACGTCGTCGTGACGAGGAGCTGCGCGGGAGCGGCCGCGTCGACGTCGGGCGCGGGGATCGAGTCGACGATCGCCTCGAACAGCGGCTCGAGCGACGTCCCGACGTGTCGGTGGTCGCGGCCCGCCGCGCCGATGAGCGCGTTCGTGTAGATCGTCTCGAACTCGCTCTGGTCCTCGCTCGCGCCGAGCTCGACGAAGAGGTCGAACGTCTCGTTCAGCACGTGGTTCGGGCGCGCCTGCTGGCGGTCGATCTTGTTGATCACGACGATCGCGCGATGGCCACGGCGGAGCGCCTGGCGGAGGACGAACGTCGTCTGCGGCATCGGCCCGTCCACCGCGTCCACGAGGAGCAGGACCCCGTCGACCATGTTCATGACGCGTTCGACCTCGCCGCCGAAGTCGGCGTGGCCAGGCGTGTCGACGATGTTGATCTTCACGCCGCGGAAGGTGACCGCGGTGTTCTTCGCCATGATCGTGATCCCACGCTCCCGCTCGAGCGCGTTCGAGTCGAGGACCCGCTCGGCGACCTGCTGGTTGTCGCGGAAGATGCGGCTCTGGCGCAGCATCGCGTCGACGAGCGTCGTCTTCCCGTGGTCGACGTGCGCGATGATCGCGATGTTCCTGATGTCGGCGCGCCGCGTCATCGGCCCACCCGCTCGAGGACGCGGTCGAGCCCTCGGGGCAGGTCGGACGCGCCCCGGCCGTCGAGGATGAGCACGTCGAGGCCCGCGTCCGCGGCACCGCCGTCGGCGACGGGATGGTCGCCGACCATGAGCGTCTCTTCCGGCCGAACGCCGAGGCGCTCGCAGGCGGCGCGGAAGATCCTCGGGTCCGGCTTCTCCGCGCCGACCTCGAACGAGTGCGTGAACTCGTCCACGAGGTCACGGAGGCCGTGCTTCGCGAAGACGTCACGCAGGTCGCGCGGCACGTTGCTCACGATCCCGACCTTGACCCCGCGGCGCCGCAGCGCGCGGAGCGTCGGCCCGGTGTCCGGATAGGGCACCCAGGCGGCGGGATCCATGACGCGCTCGTAGAGCGCGCGGCCGAGGCCGGGCACCTCGGCGTCGGCGCGCTCGAAGAGGGCCGTCCAGACGCTGCGGTGCGCGTCGGCCGAGAGGTCGCGGCCCTTCGCTAGCTCGTCGGGCGCCTTGCCCGCCGTCCAGAGGTCCTCCCACAGCGCCTCGGCGCGGCCGGGCGCGAGCGCGACCCCCCGCTCGGCGGCCATGTCGGCGATCACGCGCGCCGCGTCGGGCGGCGAGAAGAGCGTGTCGCCCCAGTCGAAGAGGACCGCGCGGAAGCGTGTCACTCCTGTAAGGGTGCGCCGGGCGCGCCTTCTCCGCAGAACGGCTAGGCTCGGGCCGTGCCCGCGGACGTTGTCCGGATCGCGGTGGTCGCGGCCGCGCTCCTCGTGCTCGTCATGACGCCGCTCTTCGTCACGTTCTCGTCCGGCACGTCGTTCGACCCGATCGGCGCGGTCATCGATGCCGTCGCGATCCTCGCGATCGTCGTGGCCATCGCAGGCTGGCGGCGGCGCCGGCCGGCGTAGCGATGGCCGGCATGCGGGTCGCCCTCCTCGGTGTCGGCCGCCTCGGCGCCGCGCACGCCGCGACGCTCGCCGGGCTCGGCGAGGTGTCCGAGCTGCGCGTCCACGACGCCGACGCGGCACGCGCCAGGGACGTCGCCGAGGCGGTGCACGCGACGGTGGCCGGGTCCGTGGACGACGCGCTGCGGGCCGCCGACGCGGCGGTCATCGTCACCCCCACGCCGACGCATGCCCCGATCATCAAGAGGTGCGTCGACCTCGGCCTCGCGACGTTCTGCGAGAAGCCGATCGCGACCTCGCTCGAGGAGACGAAGGACGTCGTGGCGCACGCCGACCGCGCGAACGCGCGCCTCCAGATCGGGTTCCAGCGGCGCTTCGACGCCGGCTACCGGCGCGCCAAGGACGACATCAGGGCGGGCCGCCTCGGCACCGTGTACTCGTTCACGATGACGTCGTGCGACCGCGAGCCTCCGCCCGACGCGTACATCGAGACCTCCGGCGGCCAGTTCAAGGACCAGATGATCCACGACTTCGACATCACGCGCTGGCTGTTCGAGGACGAGGCCGACGAGGTGTACGCGACGGGCTCCACGCTCGGACAGCCCCAGTACGAGAGCTTCGGCGACGTGAACACGTCGGCCGTCGTGATGCGGCTGCGGCGCGGGATCGTCGGGCTCGTCATGGCGACGCGCGAGAACCGCGCCGGGTACGACATCCACGTCGAGATCCACGGCGCGAAGGACACCGTCGCGATCGGACTCGACCGGAGCACGCCGATGCGGTCGGTGGAGCGCGACGCGCCGCGCATGGCCGACCCCGCCTACCCCGGCTTCATCGTCCGCTTCGCCGACGCGTACCGCGAGGAGCTCGCGCACTTCCTGCGATTCGCGCGCGGCGAGGCCGACAACGCCTGCACCGCGAAGGACGCGCTCGAGGCCCTCCGCCTCGCGGAGGCCGCGGGACGCTCGCTGCGCGAGCAGCGGCCCGTTCGGCTCGTCGAGGTCCCCGCCTGACGGTCGAGGTCCGCTTCCTCGGGAGCGGGAACGCGTTCTCGGACGGCGGGCGGAGCCACGCGTGCATCCTCGTCACCGCGCCCGAGGGCCGGATCCTCCTCGACTGCGGCGGCAGCGCCCTCCCCGCGATCACGCGCGTCTGCGATCCCTCGACGATCGACGCGGCCGCGGTCACGCACCTCCACGGCGACCACTTCGGCGGCCTTCCGTTCCTCGCGATGCAGCAGAAGTACGCCCCGCGCCGGCGGCCGCTCGTGTTCGCCGGGCCGCCGTCGCTCGAGCGCACCTTCGGCCAGGTCGCGACCGGCCTCTACTCGGACTTCTTCGAAACGCCGCTCCCCTACGACCTCTCGTTCGTCGTGCTCGGCGACCGGGCCGTCCGCCTTGGGCCCGCGGAGGTCTCCGCGCATCCCGTCTGGCACGTCGAGTCGAGCGAGCCGCACGGCCTTCGCGTCCGCGTCGGCGGGCGGACGATCGCGTACTCGGGCGACGCGTCCTGGGGCCCGCAGCTGCCCGCGCTCGCCGACGGCGCCGACCTGTTCATCTGCGAGTCCACCACCTACGAGACGCGCGACCCCGTGCACCTCTCGGTGAAGGAGCTGCTCGCCCACCGCGGCGAGCTCCACGCGGAGCGGATCGTCGTCACGCATCTCGGCAAGGAGACGCTCGCGCACCTCGCCGACCTCGGGATCGAGCACGCGGACGACGGGACGACGATCGCGCTGTGACGCCATGCTGCGATCCCCGCGCGTACGAGGAGATGTTCGACGCCGGGACCGCGCGCTCGGACGCCCACCGGTACCGGCGGCGCGGTCTCGACGCGCAGGGCCGGCGGCTCATCGCCGCGCTCGGCCCCGCGCGGATCCGCGGCGCCCTCGTCCTCGAGGTC
>DASSSF010000097.1:0-60911 GCA_035708565.1 Candidatus Limnocylindria bacterium | reverse complement strand
GTCCTTGCCCTCGGCGACGACGTCCGCGATCGCGCGCTCGAGGCGGTCGCCCGCCTCGCGCTCTCCGATGTGCCGGAGCATCAGCACGCCGGCGAGCATGAGCGCCATCGGGTTGACCTTGTTCTGTCCCGCGTACTTCGGTGCCGAGCCGTGGATCGCCTCGAACACCGCGACCCCGTTCTCGCCGATGTTCGCGCCCGGCGCGACCCCGAGGCCGCCGACGAGGCCGGCGACGAGGTCGCTCACGATGTCGCCGTACAGGTTCGGGAGCACGAGCACGTCGTAGAGCTCCGGCTTCTGCACGAGCTGCATGCACATGTTGTCGACGATGCGGTCCTCGAAGGCGATGTCCGGGTAGTCCTTCGCGACCTCGCCCGCGACGCGCAGCCACAGGCCGTCGGCGAACTTCATCACGTTGGCCTTGTGCACCGCCGTGACCTTCTTCCGCCCGTTCGCGCGGGCGTGCTCGAAGGCGAACTTCACGATCCGGCGCGTGCCGAACTCGCTGATGTACTTGATCGCGATCGCCGCGTCCTCGCGGATCTTCGCACCGCCGGCCTTCTCGATCGCGGCCCGCACGTCCGCGAGCTCTTTCGTGCCGATGTCGAACTCGATCCCGGCGTAGAGGTCCTCGATGTTCTCGCGCACGACGACGAGGTCCACCTCGCCGAGCGGCGCCTGCACGCCCTTGTACGTGCGCGCGGGCCGGAGGTTCGCGTAGAGGTCGAACTCCTTGCGCAGGGCCACGTTCACCGAGCGGAAGCCTTTGCCCAGCTCCGTCGTCAGCGGTCCCTTGAGGCCGACCTTGTTGCGCCGGACGCTGTCGAGCGCCTCAGGCGGGAACGGCGTCCCGTACTTCTCGATCGCCGGGACGCCGATCTGCTGGACGTCCCACTCGATCCTCACGCCGGTCGCGTCGATGGCGCGCCGCGTGGCGGCCACGATCTCCGGGCCCGTGCCGTCGCCCGGGATGACGGTGATGGTGTGCGTCACTTGATCCACCTTCGTACGTGCTGGGAGGGGCCTGTGCCCGAGCGTAGCGCCCGCGGAGGCGCTGCGCTCGGGCCGTTCGGCACGTCCGCGCGCCGCCTAGGTGGCGAGCCGCTCCTGCGCGACACGCGCGAGGTCGCGCGCGGTGGCCTCGCTCGAGCGCACGATGCCGCCGAAGGTGTTGGCGTCGAACGCCAGCACCTCGGAGTCCGTGAGCGCGCGAACGGTCGCGGTGCGCCTGGCGCGGGACAGCAGGCCGATCTCGCCGAAGTGGTCGCCGGGCGCGAGCGTCCGGAGCGGCCGCTCGATCTGCCCGATCGCCTGGCTCACCGCGAGCTCGCCTTTCGTCACGATGTAGAAGCGGTCCGCGGGCTCGCCCTCGCGCACGACGTCGTCGCCCGCGCGGAAGCGCAGCACCTGCGCGCGGTCGGTGGCCTCGACGAGCTCCTTCTCGGAGAGGCTCGGGAGCGCGCGGCGCACCCACTGGTCGTAGGCGCGGCGGAGCTCGACGACGAACGCGACCGCGAGCGGCGTCGTCTCGATCAGGTTGTAGATGAAGTGCACGTCGGGTCGCGGCAGCGGCAGCCCGCCGAGGATCAGCCCGCCCTGCGACAGGAGGCCCGGCGTCCCCGCCTTCCCGGTCGCGAGGAACGCCGACATGATCACGAGATGCTCGATCTCGTGCCAGCCGGCTAGCACGAGCGTCGCCCAGAGCCACCGGTTCCCGCGGAAGCGCGTCAGGAGCAGGAGGACGGCGACGATGATCCACGTGTTCCAGGTGAAGTGCACCCACTCCACGTCGAGCTGCCCGAAGATGCCGCGCGCGTCGAGGCCCTTGAGGCCGAGCACGTGGATCTGGACCATCTGCGTGACGTGCTCGATGAAGTGGCCGACCTGCGTGATCACGAGCACGTAGAAGAGCGCGAGCCACTCGTAGTGGCGGTACGTCCAGGCCATCTCGATCGTGAAGAGCGGGATCCACGGCAGGAGCGTCACGCCGGCGATCGCCCAGAGCGGCCAGCCCTGGATGATCGCGATCATCTGAGCGACGTACGACACGGCGGCGGTGATGACGACGACGGAGGCGGGCACGCTTCGGATCGCGAACAGGCGACGGGCGACGGTGCGCATGGGTCCCTCCCTCACGCGGCGGCCGCCCGAGAGACTAGCGCTCGCCCGCTGCCCTGAGAATGCGGGAGTGAGCCGTTCCGGGTCGACGCTCGAGCTGCGCCACGTGACCAAGCGCTACGGCGGGAAGGCCGCGGTCGACGACCTCACGCTGGAGGTCCCGGCCGGCGCCGTGTGCATCCTCGTCGGCCCGAGCGGCTCCGGGAAGACGACGAGCCTCCGCATGATCAACCGGCTCGTCGAGCCCACGACGGGCGAGATCCTCATCGACGGCGCGGACGCCCGGCGCGAGGATCCGGCGGCGCTCCGGCGCCGCATCGGCTACGTGATCCAGCAGGTCGGGCTGTTCCCGCACCGGACCGTCGCCGACAACATCGCGACCGTGCCGCGGCTCCTCGGCTGGAAGGGGGAGCGCGTCGCCGCCCGTGTCGACGAGCTCGTGGAGCTCATCGGGCTCGACCGCTCCTTCCTGCCGCGCTATCCCGCGCAGCTCTCGGGCGGCGAGCGCCAGCGCGTCGGCGTCGCGCGCGCGCTCGCCGCCGAGCCGCCGCTCCTGCTGATGGACGAGCCGTTCGGCGCGGTCGACCCGATCGTGCGCGAACGTCTCCAGGACGAGTTCCTCCGCATCCAGCGCGCCCTCGGCACCACGGTGGTCTTCGTGACGCACGACATCGACGAGGCGATCAAGCTCGGCGACCACGTCGCGGTGCTGCGGGACGGCCGGCTCGTCCAGTACGCGCCGCCCGCGGTGCTGCTCGACTCGCCGGCCGACGACTTCGTCGCGCGCGTCGTCGGCGCGGACCGCGGGCTCAAGCGGCTCGCGCTCGTCCCCGTCGGCGAGCTGCCGCTGCGGCAGGCCGACACGCTCGCCGACGGCGCGCCGCTCGGCGGCGGCGAGGGCTTCGTCCTGCGGCTCGGGCCGGACCGGAAGCCGATCGGCTGGGTGAACCGCGCGCGGCCGGATCTCGCGCCCGATCCGTCGTCGCCGATCCTCCGCCGGTCGACGCGCGCCCGCGACGCGCTGTCCCTCCTGCTCGCCGCGGCGGTCCGCGACGGGGTCGTCGTCGACGACGAGGGGCGCTACGTCGGCGTGATCGGGATCGACGAGATCGCGTCGACGTTCGAGAGGGCGGAGTGACGCCGGGCGAGCCCCTGGTCCGCTGGGACTGGATCGCGTCGCACGCGGGTGAGATCGCGACCCGCATCGGCGAGCACCTGATCCTCACGGGGATCGCGGTCGCCGTCGGTCTCGCGATCGCGCTGCCCGTCGGCCTCGCGGTCGCGCGCCGCGAGCGCCTCTATGCCGGCGCCGTCTGGGCCAGCGGCGTCCTGTACACGATCCCGTCGCTCGCGCTGTTCGCGCTCCTCATCCCGTTCAGCGGGCTGTCGGTCCTCACCGCCGAGATCGGCCTCGTGTCCTACACGCTCCTCATCCTCGTCCGCAACGTGGTCGTGGGCATCCGCTCGGTGCCCGAGGAGGTCCGCGACGCCGCGCGCGGGATGGGCTACGCACCGCGCCAGGTGCTGTGGGGCGTCGAGCTCCCGATCGCGCTGCCGGTGATCGTCGCCGGCCTGCGCGTCGCGACCGTGTCGACGATCGGGCTCGTGACGGTCACGGCGCTGATCGGCCAGGGCGGTCTCGGCGCGTTCATCCTCGACGGGATCCAGCGGTTCTTCTCGACGCCGCTCATCCTCGGCGCGGTCCTCTCGGTGCTCCTCGCGGTCGTCATCGACAGCGCGCTCGCGGTCGTGGAGCGCGCCCTCACGCCGTGGCGCGAGCCGGAGCGCGCGCTCGCGCGCATCGGTGCGACCTAGGTGGAGTTCCTCGCGTCGGTCGGCGCGTGGCTCGCGGCTCCGGCGCGCTGGTCCGGCGGCGACGGGATCCCGAACCGCCTGATCGAGCACGTGCAGATCTCGGCGCTCGCGCTCGCGGTCGCGGCGGCCATCGCGCTTCCGATCGGTCTCGCGCTCGGCCATGCCGGGCGTGGCGGGTTCTTCGCGGTGAACGTCGCCGCCTTCGGCCGCGCCCTGCCGTCGTTCGCGATGATCGCGCTCGCGCTGCCGGTGTCCTTCGCCCTCGGCCAGGGCCTCGGGTCCTTCCCGACCGTCCTCGCGATGATCCCGCTCGGCCTGCCGCCGATCGTGACGAACACGTACGTCGGGATCCGGCAGGTGGACCGCGACGTGGTCGAGGCCGCCCGCGGCATGGGGCTCGGCGAGGCGCGGATCCTCTCGCAGGTCGAGCTGCCGCTCGCGGCGCCGGTGATCCTCGCGGGCATCCGCGGCGCCGCGGTCGCGATCGTCGCGACGGCGACGCTCGGCGCGCTCGTCGCCGGCGGCGGTCTAGGGCGTTACATCGTCGACGGGCTCGCGCTCCAGGAGTACGAGCGCCTCTTCGCGGGCGCGCTCCTGGTGGCGCTCCTCGCGATCGCGACCGAGCTGGCCCTCGGGGCACTGGAACGATCCGTCTCGCCCTATCGTTCCTAGGTCCAGGCGGAGAGACCTAAGAGTTCGCCGCCGCGGCTTCGGCCGAGATGGAGGGCCCACGATGTCCCGCACACGTCGACTCCTCGCCGTCTGCCTCGTGCTCGCCACGATCCTCGCGGCCTGCGGCGGCGGCGGCACGGGCGCCCCCGGCGCCACGACGGCGGGCAAGCAGCTGCCGGGCGTGACGATCGGCTCGTTCAACTTCACGGAGAGCGTCATCCTCGGCGAGGTCTACGGCCTCGCGCTCGAGGACGCCGGCTTCAAGTACACCCACCGGAGCAAGCTCGGGAACCGGGAGATCGTCTTCCCCGCGCTCGAGAAGGGCGAGATCGAGATCGTGCCGGAGTACCTCGCGACGTCGCTCGCGTTCGTCACCAAGGCGAGCGCGAAGATCGGCGACCCGGCGACCGCCTACCGCCAGTACCAGGAGGCGCTGCGCCCGAAGAGCATCACGGCGCTCGACTTCGCGAACGCGATCGACACGAACGCGTTCGTCGTGACGAAGGCGACCGCCGACAAGCACAAGCTGAGGAAGATGAGCGACCTCGCGGCCGTCGCCGGGCAGCTCACGCTCGGCGCGCCGCCCGAGTGCCCGCAGCGCCCGTTCTGCCTCCAGGGCCTCAAGGACACGTACGGCATCACGTTCAAGGAGTTCAAGCCGCTCGACGCGGGCGGCCCGCTCACGGTGGCGGCGGTGCAGGCCGGCCAGGTCGACGTCGGCCTGCTCTTCTCGACGGACGGGCGGATCGCCGCGAACGGCTTCGTGCTGCTCGAGGACGACAAGAAGCTCCAGGCCGCCGACAACGTCGTGCCGGTCGTGCGCAACGACCTGCTCAACAGGGCCGAGGCCGACCTCCGGCGCGTCCTCAACGGCGTGTCCGCGAAGCTCACGACCGAGGCGCTCACCGACCTCAACAGGCAGGTCGACATCGACAAGAAGGACGCCAAGGACGTCGCGCGCGATTGGCTCAAGAAGCAGGGGCTGATCCGATAGCCGCCTGGACGTCGCTCGGCGGCGCCGTCCGCGGTGCCGCCGTGGCGTCCTGGGGCACGTTCGAGTCCGAGATCTTCGCGGTGCATGAGGACGGCGTGCTCCGGAACCGCTACTGGGACGGGACGGCCTGGCACCCCTGGGAGCCGATGGGCGACGGCTTCGCGGGCGCGGTCGCCGCCTCGGCCCGCGCCGCGGACCGCATCGACGTGATGGCCGTCGACACGCGCGGCCGCGTGCGGCACCGCTGGTGGGACGGCACGCGCTGGGTCGAGTGGCGCGACCTCGCCGGCGCCCCCGACGCGCGCGACGTCGCGTGCTCGTGGATCGGCGACGAGCTCCGCGTGTTCGTCACGGCCCGCGACGGCTCCGTCTGGTACACCGCGACGCGATGAGCGGCGACTTCGACCTCGTGGTCATCGGCGCGGGCGCGAGCGGCGAGGCCGCCGCCAACTACGCGCTCGATCGGGGCCTGAGCGTCGCCGTGGTCGACCGCGACCTCTTCGGCGGGACGTGCGCGTTCTGGGGCTGCATGCCGTCGAAGGCGCTGCTCCACGCGGCCGAGGTGCACCACCGCGGCGGCGAGTTCCCCTGGCCTCGCGCCTCACGCTTCCGCGACTGGATGATCGTGCGCGAGCCGCCGCGGACGTATCCGGACGACGCGCGCCACATCCGCGCGCTCGAGGAGGCCGGCGCGACCGCGATCCGCGGGACCGCCCGCTTCGCCGCGCCCGGCACGCTCGAGGTCGCGCATGACGGGGCGGTGCGCACGCTGCGCGCGCGCGACGTCGTGATCGCGGTGGGCTCCGTGGCCAAGGAGCCGCCGATCCCGGGGCTCGCGGAGGCGACGTTCTGGACGAACAAGGAGGGGACGAGCCTGCGCGAGCTGCCGCGGAGCATCGCCATCCTCGGCGCGGGGCCCTCGGGCGTCGAGCTCGCGCAGGTCTACGCGCGCTACGGCGTGCGCACGACGATCGTCAGCCCGCGGCAGGTGAACCCGACCGACCACCCCCGAAGCTCCGCGCTGCTCGCCGAGGCCCTCCGCGCGGACGGCGTCGACGTGCGCGAGCACGCGCGCGCCGAGCGCGTGCGCCCGCGCGCGGGTGACGGCGGCGCGCACGCCGTCGATCTCGCCGACGGATCGACCGTCACGGCGGAGGTCGTCGAGCTGAACGTCGGCCGGACCGCCGCGCCGGCGCTCCGCGGGCTCGGGCTCGACCGCATCGGCGTCGCCTACGACGGCGCGGACGCGCTCGCGGTCGGCGACGATCTCCGCGTGGCCGAGCACGTCTTCGCGATCGGTGACGCGATCGGCCGCGAGCTCTCGACGCACCTCGGCCATTACGAGGGCGAGGTGGCGGTCCGCGTGATCCTGGGCGAGGACGCGCGCGCGGACTTCGGCGCCACGCCGCGCTGCGTGTACACCGACCCCGAGACCGCCGCGGTCGGCCTGCTGCTCGAGCAGGCGCGCGAGCGCGGCATCGACGCCGCCGAGGAGACGGCCGACCTCGCGACGAGCGCGAAGGGCTACGTCGTGGAAGGGAGGGGCCACGTCTCGATCGTCGTCGACCGGAAGGCGCGGACCCTCGCCGGGGCCTTCATCGGCGGGCCCGGCGCGGCGGAGGCGATCCACGAGGCGGTGCTCGCGGTCAAGCTCCGCACGCCGCTCGCGGTGCTCGCCGACACGATCCACGCGTTCCCGACGACCGCGCGCGTCATGGGCGGCCTGTTCGCGAAGGCCGCGCTCTCGCTGCGCTAGTGGACGAGCTCGACCTCCTCGACTGGCGCCGCCGCGTCGACGCGATGTACGACGAGGTGCGGACGCTCGGGCCGCGCGTGGGCCACGTCCGCTGGCGCGCGATCCGCGACCAGCTGTTCCGCGAGCACCCGCAGTCGCCGCTCCCGCCCGAGGGCCGCGCCGCGTTCTCCGGGCTCCGCTACTGGGAGTACGACCCCGCCTTCCGCTTCGCGGGGCGCGTGCGCGCCCGCCCCGGCGACCGCTTCGAGCTCCGGACGACCACCGGCGAAGCGCTCGCGATGCGCCGCTTCGGCGTCGTCGAGCTCCCGATCGGGTCGCTCGACGTCTTCTGGGTCGACGTCTACGGCGGCGGCGTGTTCATCCCGTTCCGCGACGGGACGAGCGGGAAGGAGACGTACGGCGGCGGGCGGTACCTCATCGACACGGTGAAGGGCGCCGACCTCGGCTCGAACGAGCGCGGCGAGCTGGTCCTCGACCTCAACTTCGCGTACCACCCGTCGTGCCACTACGACGTGCGCTGGTCATGCCCCCTCGCGCCGCGCGAGAACTGGCTCGAGGCCGAGGTGCGCGCCGGCGAGATGTCGTACCCGGGATGAGCTTCAAGACGTGGACGCTCGTCGCGACGTGCCTCGGCTCGGGGATCGTGTTCCTCGACTCGACGGTCGTGACGGTCGCGATGCCCAGGATCGGTCACGACCTGCCCGCGACGCTCTTCGGCGTCCTCGAGGGCCAGTCCTACGTCTACACCGGCTACCTCCTCGCGCTGTCGGCACTCCTCATCCTCGCGGGAGCGCTCTCCGACCACTACGGGCGGAGGCGCGTGTTCACCATCGGCGTCGCCGCCTTCGGGCTCACGAGCGTGCTCTGCGGCCTTGCCCCGACGATGGAGTGGCTCGTCGCGTTCCGGCTGCTCCAGGGCGCGGCCGGCGCGATCCTCGTGCCCGGCTCCCTCGCGATCCTCACCGCGACCTTCCGCGGCGAGGAGCAGGGGCGCGCGTTCGGGATCTGGGCGAGCGCGTCCGCGGTGACGACGCTCCTCGGCCCGCCGCTCGGGGGGCTGCTCGTGGACACCGTGTCGTGGCGCGCGGCGTTCCTCATCAACGTTCCCTTCGTGATCGTCACGCTCTGGGCGACGCGCGGCTACGTCCGCGAGTCGCGCGACGAGACGTCGAGCGCGCACTTCGACTGGCTCGGCGCGGCGCTCGTCGCGCTCGGCGTGGGCGGCCTCTCGTTCGGCGCGATCTACGGGCAGCAGCGCGAGTGGCGCGACCCGGAGGCGTTCGTCGCGCTCGCCGTGGGGGCGCTCGCGACCGTCGCCTTCCCGTTCGTCATGGCGCGCCGGCGGCACCCGCTCGTCCCGCTCGGCCTGTTCGGCTCGCGGAACTTCGCCGTGACGAACCTCGCGACGCTCCTCATCTACGGCGCGCTCTACGTGTTCTCGTACTTCCTCGCCCTGTTCCAGCAGGGCACGCTCGGCTACACGGCCACGGCCGCGGGGCTCGCGGGCGTTCCGATCACCGTCGTCCTCGTCGCCATCTCGCCCCGGATGGGCGCGCTCGCCGCGCGCTACGGGGCGCGCATCTTCATGACGGCTGGTCCCGCGCTGATGGCGCTCGGGACGCTGCTCGTCGCCCGCGTGCCCGCGTCGAGCGGACCGTGGGGGTTGCGTCTGGACGATCCGGGCACGTTCGTGCCGTCCGCGGGATACCTCGTCGACTTCATGCCCGGGCTCATCGCGTTCGCGGTCGGGCTCGGGATCATGGTCGCGCCGCTCACGACCGCGCTCATGACGAGCGTGCCGAAGCGGTCGGCGGGGGTGGGCTCGGCGGTCAACAACGCGATCTCGCGGATCGGACCGCAGCTCGCCGGCGCGCTCATCTTCGTCGTCATCACCGCCGCGTTCTACGCGTCGCTCGCCCAGCGCGTCCCGGGCCTGGACGTCTCGGACCCCGCGGTACGGCAGCGCGTCACGCCGCTCAACGCGCCGAAGCTCGACGCCCCGGGCGCGGCGCGACTCTATGTCACGGAGGACGTGCTGCGCGCGGCGCGCGAGGCGAGCACCGAGGCCTTCCGCTCGGCGATGCTCGCGTGCTTCGCGCTCCTCGCGGCCGGCGCGGCCGTGAGCTGGGTCGGCATCCGCGACGCGGACGTGCGCGCCGGCGCGGAGTGACCGCCGGCGGGTCCCGCCCTACGCCCCCGCGATGAGCGGCGCGAGCGCGTCCGCGAGGGCGCGCTCGTTCTCCGCGGTCCGGAAGTCGAGCAGGGGGTTGGGCGGGAGCACCACCTCGCGGACGTCGCCGCCGCGGCGCACGTACAGCGAGGGGTAGATGTCGCCTGCCGCGTTCTCCTCGACCGTCGCCGCGACCGCGTCGGGTCCGCCCGCGTCGAGGAAGTGCATGAGCGGCCACACGCCGTCGTCGACGAGGCCCGCCTTCGGATCCGAGCGCACGACGCGCGCGAGGTAGGCCTTCTGATGCCACAGCTCGGGGCCGTGCGTGACCTCGTAGAGGAGGAACGGGATGACGTCCCCGCCGCGCAGCGGCCGCACCGGCGCCTCGACGCCGAAGTGCGTGCGCGCGATGTGCCGCGCGAGGATGCGGCCGTTGTAGCGGTGGCCGTTCACGCCGCCGGAGTTGCTCGGCATGCCGTGCTTGCGCAGGCCGGGCGAGGCCTGGTGGATCGTCCCCGCGAAGTAGACCCCCGGCGCCGACGCGCTCTCCCAGAAGGCGGTCTGCGCCGGGAGCGCGTTGCGCCCCACGGTCGCGACGCCGAGCGCGGGAAGGTCGCGGATGGGGGAGGTGAAGCCGGTGGCCGCGATGACGTCGTCGACCTCGAAGGCGAGCTCGCCCGGGCCGTCGGTGCGGCGGGTGCGGACGCGCAGGACCTCGCCGGCGCGGTCGATGGACTCGATCGAGGCGTTCAGGATCGTGACGCCGCCGCCGCCGATGACGTGGTCCTCGTACGGCTGCACGTACCGCGCGCGCACGCCCACGAGCGAGCGCGTGAGGATCGAGAGCTTCGCCGGGCTCGGCGACGCGAGCACGAGCGACGCGGCCCACGGGAGGAAGCCCGTCGCGAGCTCGAACGCCGAGTTCTCCTTGCCGATGATGAAGATCCGCTTCCCGGCGTAGGTCTCCGCGGGCCGCGTGTCCGCGTAGTGCGCCGCGTGCTCGATGCCGGGCGTCGGCGGCGTCCACGGCTCGGCGACGCCGACGGCGAACACCGGCACGCGGCAGCGGTACTCCCCGTCCGTCGTCGCGAGGACGAACCCGCCGCCCTCCTCGCGGCGCGTCGAGGTCCACGTGCACCCGTACCGCACCGCGACGCCGGTGCGCTCCGCGAAGCGCTCGAGGCTGCGCTGCATCTCGGGGCGCGAGGGGTAGTTCGACGATCCGTCCATCACCTCCGTCATGAGGCCACGGCGGTCCGGCTCGTCGGCGAGGAGGCTGTTCCAGTCGTAGCGCTCGAACTCGCGGCTGGAGCGGTCGAACCGCACGTACGGCTTCGTCCAGGAGAGCAGGCGCTGGAAGAACGGCCACCGGCGGAACATCCCGCCGGCTGCCGGATCCGCCGAGATCACCGCGTGCTCGATGCCGAGCCGGCGGAGCGAGTACGACAGCTGGAGGCCACCCGGCCCGCTCCCCACGACGACCGCCGGGTAGTCGCCCGGCGGGAACGGGCGCTCCGCGCTCACCGCGTCTGGCGCGTGGCGTTGCGCAGCTTGCGCGCTTCGGCCTGGAGGATCCGGTACGTCACGCGCGGGTGCTCGACGAGGAAGTGCTCGAGCCGCTCGCCGGCGAGCACGAGGCAGCGCAGCGGGCGCACCGCGACCACGTCCGCGCTCGGCGGCTCGCCGAGGAGCACGGAGATCTCGCCGAAGAAGTCGCCGCGAGCGAGCGTGTTCACGCGCACGCCGTTCGCGATGGCGGCCGCCTCGCCCTCGAGGACGAGGTAGAACGCGGAGCCCGAGAGGCCCTGGCGCAGGACGCGCTGATCCTGGGGGAAGTACTGCTCATCGAGCTCGTGCGCGACGTGCTCGAGCTCGGGCCGCCCGAGGTCGGCGAAGATCGCGAGCGACGCGAGGGTGTCGAGGATCTGCTCCGTGGCGGCCATCGGGTCCTACAGCACCTCCGGAAGGAGGTGCCCGTACCGACCGTGCCGAGTGGAACGAGGCATGGCTCGCTACGATGCCACGTCTGAGGATGGGCGCGACGCTGCCGACCGGCACGGTGACGTTCCTGTTCACCGACATCGAGGGATCGACCGAGCTGCTCCGATCGCTCGGCACCGACGCGTACGACGAGGTCCTGGTCGAGCATGGCCGGCTGATGCGCGGCGCCCTCCGCGAGGGCTCGGGCGGCCGCGAGGTGCGCGTGGAGGGCGACTCGTTCTTCGTCGTCTTCTCCTCGGCGCAGGCGGCGGTCGCCGCGGTCGCCGGCGTGCAGCGCGCGCTCGCGTCGACCGCCTTCCCGCACGGGGCGAACGTGCGCGTCCGCATGGGCCTGCACACGGGCGAGGGGCGGCCCGCGGCGGCGGAGGCGGGCGCGGACTACGTCGGCATCGACGTCCACCGCGCGGCGCGGATCGCCGCGGCGGCGCACGGCGGGCAGGCCGTCGTCTCCGCGTCGACGCGCTCCCTGGTGGAGGACGCTCTGCCGGAGGGCGTCTCGCTCAAGGACCTCGGCACGCACCGCCTCAAGGACTTCGCCGAGCCGGAGCGCCTCTATCAGCTCGTCGTCGACGGCCTTCCCGCCCACTTCCCGCCGCTCCGCACCCTCGACCGCACCGCCAACAACCTCCCTGAGCAGCTCACGACGTTCATCGGCCGCGAGCGCGAGAAGGCCGAGGGCGTACGCCTCCTCTCGGACGGCACGCGGCTCCTCACGCTCACCGGCCCCGGGGGCACGGGCAAGACGCGCCTCTCGATCGAGATCGCGAGCGAGCTCCTCGAGCGGTTCCCGGACGGGGTCTACTGGGTCCCGCTCGGGCCGCTCTCCGACCCCGCGCTCGTGGTGCCGACGATCGCCACGTCGCTCGGCCTCCAGGATCTGGGCAGCGTGCCCGTCGCGCAGCGCGTCGCCGAGCACCTCCGCGCCCGCTCCGCGCTCCTCGTGATCGACAACTTCGAGCAGCTGCTCCCGGCGGCGCCGGTGGTCGCGGAGATCCTCAAGGCCGCGCCGAGCGTCCGCGCGATCGTGTCGAGCCGCGCGCCGCTCCGCATCTACGGCGAGAGCGAGTTCCCGGTGCCGCCGCTCTCGCTGCCCGAGCCCTCCTACGGCGTCGAGGCGCTCACGCAGTCGGAGGCCGCGCGGCTCTTCGTCGAGCGGGCGCGCGCGACCCGCCCGGACTTCGAGGTGACCGCCCACAACGCCGCGGCCATCGCCGAGGTCGTGCGCCGCGTCGACGGCCTGCCGCTCGCGATCGAGCTCGCGGCGGCGCGCGTGAAGCTCCTGACGCCCGAGGCGATCGCGCAGCGGCTCGGCCACGCGCTCGACCTCCTCTCCGCGGGATCGCGCGACCTCCCCGACCGGCAACGCACGCTCCGCGGCGCGATCGCCTGGTCGTACGACCTCCTCGATCCGCCCGCGCGCACGCTCTTCGCGCGGCTCGCGGTGTTCGTCGACGGCGCGGACGTCGAGGACGTGGAGGCCGTGTGCGGGCCCGGGCTCGGCGCCGACGCGCTCGACGTGCTGATGGCGCTCGTCGACCACAGCCTCGTGCGGCAGCGCGAGGTCGGCGGGGTCCCGCGCGTCCGCATGCTCGTCACCATCCGCGAGTACGCGCTCGAGCGCCTCGAAGAGGAGCCGGACGCGCGCGACGTGCGCCGGCGCCATGCCGAGCGCTGCGTCGCGATCCTCGAGGCGGTCGGGCCCCGGATCTTCGGGCCCGAGCAGAAGACGGTGCTCGACCGGATCGAGCGCGACGCCGCGAACCTCCGCGCCGCCGTCGAGTGGTCCGTCGCGAACGACCCCACGGCCGCCGCGCGCCTGCTGCGCGCGGCGTGGCGCTTCTGGCAGATGCGCGGGCACCTTCAGGAGGGGCGCCTCCTCTCCGACCGCGTCCTGGCCGCGATAGGCGGCATCGACGCCGACCTCCGCGCGAAAGCGATCGAGGCGGCGGGCGGCATCGCGTACTGGCAGGGCGATCTCGAGGCGGCTGAGCGCTGGTACGCGGCGACCCTCGAGCACTGGCGCGGGCGCGGCGACGAGCGCGAGACGGCGAACGCGCTCTACAACCTCTCGTTCGCCTACCTCCTGCCGCAGGCGGAGCAGCGGCGCCTCGACACGGGCCGCGCCGCGCTCACGGAGGCGCTCGGGATCTACCGGCGGCTCGGCGACGAGCGGGGGATCGCGAACGTGCTCTTCGGGCTCGTGAACCTCGCGCCGGACTCACGCGAGGAGGTGGACGCCGCCGGCGAGAACGCGCGGGAGGCGGTCGCGCTCAACCGGCGCCTCGGCGACCCCTTCGCGCTCGGGTGGTCGCTCCACATGCGCGGGCTCACGGACCTCTTCCGCGGCGACCCCCGCGCGGCGCGCGACGGCTTCGCCGAGTCGCTCCGGCTCTTCCACGCGGCCGCCGACGTTTCCGCGATCACGCTCGTCCTCACGGACTTCGCGCTCCTCGCGATGCTCGACGGCGACGTCGCGCGCGCCACTCGGCTCGCGGGGGCGGCGGACGCGCTGCGCGAGCGGTCGGGGACGGGGCTCGTGGAGGGCGCGCTCGACTACGTGCGGACGCAGCGCGTCGCCGAGCTGCGCTACCCGGGCGACGCGGAGATCGCCGCGCACCGCGCCGCGTACGACGAGGGGCGCGCGCTCGGGACCGAGGCCGCGGTCGCCTACGCCCTGGAGGACGCCCGCTAGGAGCGCGCCTCGCGCTGCTCGGCCGCGCGCTCGGTCGCGCCGAGCAGGAGCTCGTGCTGGAGGCGGAGGGCCCGCGGCACGGTCGGCCCGAGGTGGTCGAGCCACTGGCCCTGGAGCACGAGCTCCGCGAGCCACTCGCCCGGATCCACCGCGAGGCTCGCCTCCACCGCCTCGCGCGGCGCGCCCAGCTCGCGCAGCTCGAGGTCCTCGGGCCGCGGCGTCCACCCGACCGGCGTCTCGCGCGCGCCCGCGCGTCCGTCGCAGCGGTCGAGGATCCACTTGATGGCGCGCATGTTCTCGCCGAAGCCCGGCCAGAGGAACTTCCCGCGCGCGTCCTTGCGGAACCAGTTCACGAGGAAGAGCCGCGGCGGGTGCGGGATCCGCGCGCCCATCTCGAGCCAGTGCTCGAGGTACGTGCCCATGTCGTAGCCGACGAACGGGATGTTCGCCATCGGATCGCGGCGGAGGACGCCCACCGCGCCCGTCTTCGCCGCGGTCGTCTCGGAGCCCATCGTGCCGGCGAGGTACACGCCGTGCGTCCAGTTGAAGGACTCGAGCACGAGCGGGACCGTCGTCGAGCGGCGGCCCCCGAAGATGAGCGCGGACACCGGCACGCCCCGCGGATCGTGCGCGCGCGGCGAGAGCGCCGGGTTGTTCTCGAGCGCGACGGTGAAGCGGCTGTTGGGGTGCGCCGCGGGCTCGCCCGCGGACGGCGTCCACGGCCGGCCGCGCCAGTCGAGCGTCCCCTCCGGCGCCGGGCCGTCCATTCCCTCCCACCACACGTCGCCGTCCTTCGTGAGCGCGACGTTGGTGAAGATCGCGTCGTGCGAGAGCATCCGCATCGCGTTCGGGTTCGTGTGCATGCTCGTGCCGGGCGCGACGCCGAAGAATCCCGCCTCGGGGTTGAGCGCGTAGAGGCGTCCGTCCTCGCCGATGCGCAGCCACACGATGTCGTCGCCGAGCGTGCGCACCTTCCAGTCGCCGAAGATCCTCGGCGGGACGAGCATCGCGAGGTTCGTCTTGCCGCAGGCGCTCGGGAAACCGGCGGCGACGTAGCGGACCTCGCCCGTCGGGCTCTCCGCCTCGAGCAGGAGCATGTGCTCCGCGAGCCAGCCCTCCTGGCGCGCGAGGTAGCTCGAGATCCGGAGCGCGAGGCACTTCTTGTTGAGGAGCGCGTTCCCGCCGTAGCCCGAGCCGACGGACCAGATCGCGTTGTCCTGCGGGAAGTGCGTGATGTAGCGGCGCGACGGGTCGCAGTCCGCGACCGAGTGCAGCCCGCGGTTGAAGTCGTTCGACGCGCCGAGCAGGTCGAGCGCGACGTTCCCCATCCGCGCCATGATCCGGATGTTGAGCGCGACGTAGACGGAGTCCGTGAGCTCGATGCCGATCTTCGCGAACGGCGATCCCTCGGGGCCCATGACGTAGGGGACGACGTACATCGTCCGCCCCTTCATCGAGCCGCGGTAGATGCCCTCGAGCTTGCGGCGCATCTCGCCGGGCTCCATCCAGTTGTTCGTCGGCCCCGCCTCCTCGCGCGTCGGCGTGCAGACGAACGTGAGCTCCTCGGTGCGCGCGACGTCGTTCGGGTTCGAGCGCGAGTAGTACGAGTTGGGGCGCTTCTTCGGGTCGAGCGGGATCAGGATCCCGGCGTCGACCGCCTCCTTCGTCAGGCGGTCGCGCTCCGCTTCGGAGCCGTCGCACCAGTACACGCGGTCGGGCTGGCATAGCCGCGCCATCTCGTCGACCCAGGCGGCGACGTGGCGGTTGCGGGTCGGCGCCTCGACGGTCGTGGTCACCGATCCGATGCTAGCCAAAGGGTCGCGGTGGCGCTGCGCGGTCCACCACTACACCGGTGACGGTCGCGAGGGGCAGGGCGAGCGCCGCGAGCGCGATCGAGACGAGCAGCGGGTCCTCGCGCGCGAGGACGACGCCGGCCGCGAGCCCGGCGAGCAGGCCCGCGCCGGGCCAGGCGACCGGCGGCCGCGCGCGGTCCGTGACGACGGTCACGGCGGCGATCGCGGTCGCCATGAGGAGCGTGCCGACCGCGCCGACCGCGGTGCCGCGGGAGAGGGAGGCGCCGGTGGCCCCGATCGACACGAGCGCGCCGACGGCGGCGAGCGGGACGAGCGGCCCGACCGCGCGCGACGCCGCGACCGCGACGATCGCCGCCGCGGGCGCGATCACGAGCGTGGCCGCGACGAGCGCGGCCGCGAGCGGCTGAGGCGTGCGCTCGTCGGCGAGGGCCGCTGCGACCGCGACCACGGCCACGCCACAGAGGCCCGCGGCGAGGCCGGCCGGGAGCGCGGTGCGGCCGCTAGCCGTCGCCCTTCACGATCCCGGCGGCCCTTCGCTCGGCGAATTCGGCGCGCGCCCGCTCGAGGAGGGCGGGCTCGCGCAGCACGTCGAGGGCGACGAGCGCGAGCGCCTTCGCCGCCGCGATCGCGTTCGCGAGCGCCTGCGGCGTCGCGGCCGCGTCCCGGAACGCCGTCGAGTGGCCGGGCGTCCCCTCCGGCGCGATGCCGATGTACGGGTGGATCGACGGGACGACCTGGCTCACGTTCCCCATGTCCGTCGAGCCCATGCGCTCGTCGTCCGCGACCGTCGACACCTCGACGCCGAGCCCGCGGATGTGCTCGCGCCAGCGCTCCGCGAGCGGCGTCGAGAACACCATGTTCTCGTAGCCGGCGTTCTCGTCGACCGTGACCTGGACCTTCGTCCCGGTCGCCGTGGCCGCGCCCTCCGCGCAGGCGATGAACCGCCGCAGCACCTCCTTCTGATAGGAGTGGTCGAGGGCGCGCACGCTCCACCGCGACGCCGCGTACTCGGGGATGATGTTCGCCGCGCTGCCGCCCGACGTGACGATCCCGTGCACGCGGGCGTCCGGGCGGAGCTGCTGGCGCATCGCGTTCACGTTGTTGAACGTCTGGATGACCCCGTCGAGCGCGTTGATCCCCTTGTCGGGCTGCGCGGCCGCGTGCGCCGCGCGGCCGCGGAATTCGACGAGCACGCGGTTCGACGCGAGCGACGTCCTGCCCATGAGGGTGCGTGACGAGGGATGGCACATCATCGCGACGTCCACGCCCCTGAACGCGCCGGCGCGGACGAGCGCGACCTTCCCGCCGCCGCCCTCCTCGGCGGGCGTGCCCACCGCGAGCAGCGTGCCGCCGGCCCCCTCGAGCGCGGCGCGGACGCCCACCGCCGCGCCGGCACCCATGACCGCGATGAGGTTGTGGCCGCACGCGTGGCCGATGTCGGGCAGCGCGTCGTACTCCGAGAGGATCGCGACGGTCGGTCCCCGCTTCCCGGCGCGCGCGGCGGCCCGGTACGCGGTCGCGAGGCCGCCGTACGGCCGTTCGACCTCGAAGCCGTTCGCCGCGAGGTACGTGGCGAGGCGCTCCGACGCGCGGTGCTCCTGGTAGGCGGTCTCCGGGTCGCCGTGGATCGCGAGCGACAGGGCGATGAGCTCCTCGCGCCGCGAGTCGATCGCCTCGAGGACGCAGGCGCGGAGGTCGTCGCTCACGCGAGCGCCCGCGACGCCGCGCGGTGCCCCTCGACGAGCGCGACGATCACGCGGTCGAGCGCGCGGTCGGCGTTCTCGAACAGCGACGCCGCGCGGCGCTCGTCCATGTCCCGGCGCCGCGCGACGTTGGCGATCTCAGCGAGGAAGCGGGCGCGGAAGAAGAGGAACGCCTCGGTGGCCTCGCCGATCGAGAGCCCGGCGCGCGCGGCGCGGCCGCCGTACTCGCCGCCGAGCGCGGCGGCCTCGCCCGTCGCCCGCTCGGCGCCCGCGCGCGCGTCGAGCGACGCGAGGAGGAGCTGGCTCATGCGCATGCCGCGCTCCCGGAACCACGCGAGCGACGCCTCGTCGAGCCGGCCGTGCCAGTCCTGATCCGAGAGCTCCGCGCGCACGCGGCGCCTGAACTCGGCGGCGATGGTGTCGCGCGGGTCGAGCTCGTCCCGCCGGCGCGACCGCGGCCGCGGCGCGAGGGCGTCGATCGTCTCGCGGCGGAAGCGGCGATGGCCGCCGGGCGTCGTGAACACGTCGACCTTCCGGGCGTCGGACCAGCGGCGGAGCGTGTCGGGGTCCACCCCCAGCGCACGCGCGGCCTCGCCGAGGGTCAGCCAGTCGCGGGACACGGGGTCAAGCCTAGGTGCTCGGGCCCCGGTGCGGCGTCTGCGCCGGTCGGCGGCGCTCAGTCGGCGGCCTCCTCCACCTCCGCCTCGCGCTCGACGGCCGCGGCGGCCTCAGGAGCGTCGCGGATGTCGTAGTCGCGGAGCGGCGACCAGAACGTGACCGCGACGGAGATGCCCATGAGCGCGCCCGCCGACAGGAACGCCGCGGACGAGCCCGCGGTCGCCTGGATCGCCGAGAGGAGCGCCGGCGACGCTGAGTTCGCGATGAGCACGATGGTGCGGAAGGCGCCGTTCACGCGGCCGCGGAGCGCGGCGGGCACGCCGCGCTGGCGCGGGACGAACGCGTAGACGACGTGTGCCGCCCACGCGGTCTGGCGCGCGGCCGCGGCGGCGACGAGGAGGCGCCAGTCCCGCGCGAAGGCCGCGGCGACGGACGCGAGCGCGCCGAACGTGATGACGCCGAGCATGGTGTGGCCCAGCGGCCGGCCGCGCGCGATGAGCGGCGCGCCGACCGACCCGCCGATCGTGAGGAGCCCCGTGAGCGCGAGCGCGATCCCGATCGTCGTCGCGTCGAGCCGCTGCTCCACGCTCAGGACGTACAGGAGCAGCGTCTGGATGCCGACCCCGCCGAGGTTCGAGATGAACATGAGGACCATGAGCGCCCGGAGCACGCGGTCGCGCCAGATGAACGAGAAGCCCTCGCCGATCTCGTACGCGACGTTCCCGACGGTCAGCGGCCGCGCCGCCTCGGCCTTGCCGAGGAGAGGCGGCATGAGCACGAACACGAGGAGCGTCGGGACGAAGGCGACCGCCGAGATCCAGATCGCGGCGGCGTCCGCGGCCGGGCCGCCGCCGAGCGCGCCGATGACGACGCCGGCGAGGATCGGCCCGACGACGCGCGCGGCGCGGTCGACCCCGAGGTACGCGGCGTTCGCCTCGGTGAGCTCGTGCTCCTCCACGAGCGCGGGGACGACGCTGAAGTCCGCCGTCACCCCCCAGAGCACCTCCACCGTCCCGAGGAGGAAGACGAGGGCGTAGAGGAGCTCGAGCGAGAACACGCCGAACGCCACCGAGAGCGGGATGAGCGCGGTGAGCACGACGTTCGCGATGTCGCACGCGATCAGCAGGAGGCGCTTGTCGACCCGGTCGATGATCGCGCCGGCGATCGCGCCGAAGAGGACGTAGGGGACCATCTGGAGGACGCGGAGGAGCGCGGCCGCGGGCAGCGAGTGGGTGAGGTCGAGCACGAGGAGCGGGAGCGCGAGCCGCGCGGCCTCGTGCCCGATCCCCGTGAGGCCGACCGACGCCACGAACGCGGCGAACCATCCGTGTCGGAGGGGACCTCGCAGCACCTGCGATCGAGGATAGGGACGCGACCCGGGGCTCGGCATGCCGCCTGCATGACAGGCGCAAACGCGCTACGTGCGCGGCACCAGTCGCCCACGTCCGTGTGGGAGAAAGGGGACTCTGCCTCTCATGAGCCAGGTGAACGTGAACCCAGGCGGCTCCACCGGTGACGGCGGATTCAGCGCCGGGATGATCATCGGGATCGTCGTCCTGATCCTCATCGTCCTCATCCTCGTCTTCTACGCCGGCCCCGCGATCTTCAACGTGAACGTCAACAACCGCTCGCTCGCGGACCTCATGCTCGCGGCCTAGACGTCTCCGCGGGCGGGGCCGCGGCCCCGCCCGCGACGTGCCAGCATCGCCCCGTGCGCTCGGTCCTCTTCCTCTGCGCGCATAACTCGGCGCGTTCGCAGATGGCGGAGGGCTTCCTCCGCGCGCTCGGCGGCGACTCGTTCCTCGCCGCGAGCGCCGGGACTCAGGCCCGCGGCGTCCATCCGCTCGCGCGGCGCGCGATGGCGGAGGTGGGCATCGACATCTCGACGCAGACGAGCAAGACGATCGACGAGCTCGCGCCGCGCGAATGGGACGCCGTCGTCACCGTGTGCGACAGCAACTGCCCGATCCCGCCGAAGCACCGGCTCCACCTCGAGTGGAGCTTCCCCGACCCGTCGGCCGCGACCGGCACGGAGGAGGAGCGCCTCGCGGCGTTCCGCATCGTGCGGGACGGGATCTTCGACCGCGTGCGGGCGCTCGCCCGGGAGCTCGCTCTACCCGAGTAACTCGTGCGGGCGGCCCACAGTTGAAGGGGTGATGGCCAACGCCGGGCTCGCGATCTTGCTGTTCCTCCTCGGCCTTGGCGCGCCGCTCCCGTCGGTGCCCGCGCAGGCCGCGTGCGCCTCGAGCACGGGGCCCGGCATCCCGCCGCCGGCGTCGGTGCGCGCGGGGATCCCGGGTCTGCACGCGCAGTGGTACGGGCAGAGCGGCTACATGCGCCTCTGCCCGGGCGAGCGCCGGACCGCGGTCGTCGCGTACTACAACGCCGGCTCGATCGGCTGGGTGCAGGGCCGCATGGGCGAGGCCGCGTATCTCGGGACGTGGGCCGAGGAGCCGGGCCAGGATCAGCCGAGCGTGCTCGGCGGCGACGGCACGCGTGGCTCGCCCGCGACGGGCTGGCCGCGCTACGACCGCGTCGCGGCGCAGCCCGCGGCGTACGTCGGTCCGGGCCAGGTCGCGTGGTTCCAGTTCACCGTGCAGGCTCCCGCGACGCCGGGCCTCTACCGCATCGGCATCCGGCCGGTGATCGAGGATGCGTCGTGGCTGGAGGACGTCGGCGTCTACTGGGAGGTGACCGTGCTCCGGCCCGACGGCACGGCGCCGCCCCGTCCCGCGCCTCGCGACCCGCTCGGGTTCACGGTCGTCGCGGGTCCAGGGCTCGACGCCTGGCATGTGCACGAGCTGCACGAGGGCGTCGCGCGCGCGGGCCGCCACCTCGCGGAGACGTACGGCGGCGACCGCCGACGCGCCGCGGCCGCGACGATCGCCGTCGGCAGCGGGAGCGAGCGGTACTGCTGCCTCGCGACAGGGACGTCGTTCGAGATCTGGACGTCGCACGCCGCGTGGAGAGCCCCCGCCGCCGCGGCGCCCGACACGTGGAGCGCGTCGGTCGAGCGCATGGAGCTGTCCGCCCACGAGTACGCGCACCTCTGGCAGCACGAGGTCGGCGGAAGCGGCTGCATGCTCGGCCCGCGCTGGCTGTCGGAGGGCATGCCCGAGACGATCGCCTACGGCGCGCTCGTCACAGACGGCCTGATCCAAAGACGCGCCGTCGACACGTTCCTGCGCCGCCAGCTCACGGGCGGCGAGTACGTGCCGCTCTCGTCCCTCGAGTCGTCGTGGCCCGCGTCCGCGAACCCGTTCGCCGTCGGCCAGCTCGCGGTGGAGCTGCTCGCGCGCGAGCGCGGCGCGCTCTCGCTGCGGGACTGGTGCGCGCGCGTCGGGCGCGGGGAGCCATGGCGCGCCGCGTTCGCGGGCGCCTTCGCGGAGGGCGTGGACGCCTTCTACGCGCGCTTCGAGGCGCACCGGTCGGCGTTCGTCCGCTCGGCCCCATAGCGCTCGATACGGCCCATGCGCGTGCCTCCGCCGATACCGAGCGCGGCACCGTATCTGCTCCGCATGGAAGCGCGGCGCGCGTCGCGCCGACTCAACACGCGTGGAGGCATGTCCACATGCAGGAGAAGAAGGAACAGGGCCAGCCCAAGGGCGGCACCGGCAGCAGCCCTGAGATCGGCAAGCAGGGCGGCGACGTCGGCAAGCAGGGCGACCTCGGGAAGCATGGCGACTTCGAGAAGAAGGGTGCCGGCACCCCGACGCCCGGCCAGGGCACCGGCCAGCAGCGCTAGTGACCACGCAGCTCCCTCCTCGGCCGGGTGAGCACCCGCCGAGCGAGCAGCGGCAGGAGGCGGGCCTTCCGAAGGACGAGCCGACGCCGCCGCCGAAGAGGGACGACGACAAGCGGCCCACGCCGCACATCTAGCGACGAAGGGCGCGCCGGAAGGCGCGCCCTTCCCTTGTCCCCTGGGATCGCTCAGTAGCCGCACGACCTCGCGACGGCGACCGCCGCGACCCCGGCGAGCATCGCGAGGAGCACGTGCCTCCGCCACGCGGCAACGGCCGTCGCCGCGCCCGCGCCCACGAGCTCCGCTCCGCGCGTGACCGCGTCCGCCGGCGCGATGACGGCGGCGCCGGCGAGCGCCGCGATGATCGCGGTGGGCAGCGCGTCGAGATACGCGCGGGCCGGGCCGCCATCGGGAAGCCTCACGCGGACCGTGAGCGGGAGCGCGCGCGTGGCGAAGGTGACGATCCCCGACGCGACGATCGCGGCCCAGATCACCGCACCCTCCGCACCGCGGCCGCGACGAGCGGCGCGATCGCGCCTGCGGCGACGACCGCCACGGACGACGCGCCCGCGAGCCGCAGCGCCCCGGCGGCGAGCGCCGCGGCGAGCGCGACCGCCACGTCGACGCGGTCCCTGATGCCGAGCACGACGATCGCGATGAACGCGCCCGTGATGGCGAAGTCGAGGCCGAGCCTGTCCGGGTCGGTGACGGCGCCGCCGAGCGTCGCGCCGACGATCGTCGCCGCGTTCCACGCGAGCCACAGCGTGAACGCGAACGTGAGGTAGTAGGCGACGTCCGCCGTGCCGCGGCGCAGACGGCCGATCCCCATGGCGAAGGACTCGTCGGTGAGCACGTACGCGATCGCGAGCCGCTGCCACAGCGCGCGGCCCTCGGCGAACGGCCGCATGGCCGTGGCCATGAGCAGGTGACGGAGGTTGATCAGGAGCGC
Organism: Candidatus Limnocylindria bacterium; assembly: GCA_035708565.1. Lineage (GTDB taxonomy): Bacteria > Chloroflexota > Limnocylindria > P2-11E > P2-11E > JACDAF01. Next base: position 37,867 of record DASSSF010000097.1, on the reverse strand, counting down.
GGTCGCCACGACGAGGGCGGCGGGCGCGCCGCGGGCGAAGAGGTCGAGCATCGCGAACTGCGCGGCGCCGGCGAACACGATCACGCTCATGCCCGACGCCTCGATCGCGCCGAGCCCGGCGCGGCGCGCGGCGATCCCGAACGGCACGCCGATCACGAACGACGTGAGGAAGAGCGGCCATCCCTCGATGAGCGCGTCACGTGCCGATGCGCGCATCGCGCCACGCTAGAACGAACGCCCGGTCGGTCGCTTGCCGTCACGCGGGTGCGGCGGGACAGTTGATCGATCGTGATCCGCATCGCGCTCGCGGTCGTCGTCGCGCTCGCGCCCGCGGCGCCGGTCCCGGCGACGGCCGCGGTCCCGCCCGCGAAGGCGAGCGGGTCGTCGTGCGTGTCGAGCGTCGGACCGGGGATCCCGCCGCCGGCCGACGTGCCGTCGGGCATCGCCGGGTTCCACGCGCACTGGTACGGCCAGAGCGGCTACCCGTCGCTCTGCGCGGGCGAGCGCTCGACGGCGACCGTCGCCTTCTACAACTCGGGCTCGCTCGGCTGGGTCGCGGGCAGGATGGGGGAGGTCGCCTACCTCGGCACGTGGACGCCGGAGCCCGGACAGGACCGCGCGAGCGTCCTCGGCGGGGACGGCACGCGCGGCTCGCCCGCGACGGGCTGGCCGCGCTACGACCGCGTCGCCGTCCAGCCCGTGCCGTATGTCGGTCCGGGCCAGGTCGCGTGGTTCCGGTTCACCGTTCAGGCCCCGCTCGTCCCGGGCACGTACCGCCTCGCGATCCGTCCGCTCATCGAGGCCGCGGCGTGGCTCGAGGACTTCGGCGTGTTCTGGTACGTCACCGTGCTGCGCGCCGACGGCAGCGTGCCGCCGTCGGGCGGCTCGCCGGCGATCGGCTACGCGCAGGCCGACCTCGCGGCAGGCACGCACGACGGGACGCGCTTCGCCGCCGCGGCGGTCGAGCTCGCGTCGCCGACGCAGAGCGGAACCTTCACCGACGCGTTCGGGCGCGGCACGCGCGCGTACCGCGCCGGCTCGTGGACGTCCGCGTGGCAGGAGACGCCGTTCGGCTGGAGCGAGCTCATCGCGTCGTGGGAGGCGGACACGCCGCCCGGCACGTGGATCGAGGTCGCGATGCAGGCCTCTCCGGACGGGATCCGGAGCACGCGCTGGTACGTGATGGGCGTGTGGGCCTCGGGCGACGCGGACATCTCGCGGACGTCGGTCGCCGGCCAGCGCGACGACGGCGGGAGCGTGAGCGTGGACACGTTCGTCGCCGGCGCCGAGCGCTACCGCTCGTACCGTCTCCGCGCGACGCTGTACCGGACCGACGGCTACGCCGCGACGCCGCGTGTGACGGCGCTCGGCGCGGTCGTCGCGGACACCCGCGAGTACGCCCCGCGCATCCCGAGCGCACCCGGATCCGGTCGCGGCAGCGAGCTCGCGGTGCCGCCGTTCTCGCAGGAGATCCACGCCGGCGAGTACCCGGAGTACGACGGCGGTGGTGAGGCATGGTGCAGCCCGACGTCGACCGCGATGGTGCTCGCGTTCCACGGCCTCGGGCCCTCGGCGTCGGAGCTCGCCGGGATCCCGTACGCGGATCCGCAGGTCGACCACGCCGCGCGATACACCTACGACCACCGCTACCGCGGAACGGGGAACTGGGCGTTCAACACCGCGTACGCGGCGCGCTATGGGGCGCGTGGCTCCGTGACCCGGCTGCGCTCGCTCGCCGAGGCGGAGGCGTTCGTCGTCGCGGGCATCCCGCTCGTGGCGTCGGTGTCCTTCGCTCCGGGCGCGCTGCCGGGCTTCCTGTTCGGCCTCGGGACAGAGGGCCACCTGCTCGTGATCAGCGGGTTCACCGAGAGCGGGGACGTGATCTCGCACGACCCGGCCGCGCTGTCGAACGCCGCCGTCAGGCGCGTCTATCCCCGTGCGGCGTTCGAGCGGGCCTGGCTCCAGGGATCCTTCGGCACCGTCTACGTCATCCGCCCGCCCGGCGCCGCGCTCCCGCCACGCGTGGCGGGGTTCACGGCCAACTGGTGACCGTTCCGACACGACCGCGCCCGTTCAGCCTGGGTTAGCCTCACCTTCCGCACAGAGAGGAAGGCCCGACAACGTGAGCTCGTCTCCCGACGATCGTTCGAGCCGGTCCGCGGGTCTCGCGGACCTCCGTGAGCGCGCCCGCCAGTGGCTCCGCAGGCTGTCGCCGGAAGCGGTCGCGGGCGTCGACCTCACGCCGAGAGTCGAGCGCACGGAGTCGTTCGGCATCGCGCGCGCCGCCTCGCTCTCCACGGTCGTCGTCGTGAACGCGCTCGCCGCGCACGCGGAGGCGGCCGAGGACGCGTACCGCGCCGCGCTCGACGCCGAGCGTGGCTCGCGCGACCCGAGCACCCTTTTCCGGTTGCACTGCGCCGCGGCCGAGCTCCGCGCGGGCCGCGGCGACCTGCCCGGCGCCCGGGCAGCGCTCCGCTCCGCCGACGAGGTGGCGGCGCGCGTGGACGCCTCGGCCGTCCCGACCGCCTACCTGCTCCTCGCGCGGGGAGCCGTGCTCGAGCTCGAGGGGAGCCTCGACGACGCGTACGTCGCGTACCGCGGCGCCGAGCGGGAGGCCGAAGCGGCGGGCGCCCGCTACGCCCGCACGAAGGCCACGATCCTCGCGGCGCGGCTCTCCCCGACGCCCGAGCAGGAGGTGCCCGCGCTACGGGACGCCGTCCGCACGCTCGCGCAGGAGGGCTACCGCGACCTCCTCGTCGCGCGGCCGGCCGTCTTCGAGTGGCTTCGCGAGCAGGGCGCGGCGGTCGATCCGTCGCTCCGGCTCTCGTCCACGCTCGGCCTGCTCACCGCGAACAGCGCGATGCCGGCGCACGAGGCGCCGGCGCGCGGCCCGGCGCCGCTCGAGATCCTCCTCCTCGGTCCGTTCGCGATGCGCCATGACGGCGCGACCGTCGGCCAGAACGTCTGGCGCACCGCGAAGGCGAAGGAGATGCTCGCGATCCTCGCGACCGCGGAGGGGAGGCCCGTCCCGCGCGACGAGCTGATGGTCGCGCTCTGGCCGGACTCGGAGCCGGCCGCGGCCGTGAGCAAGTTCCACTTCACGCTGCACTCGCTCCGGAGGGAGCTCGCGTCCGCGGGCCTCGGCGACCACGTCAAGGTCACGAAAGTGCCGGCCGGGTACGCGCTCGAGCTTCCGAAAGGCTCGACGCTCGACACCGACGCCTTCGAGCAGGGCGCGCGGCGGGCGCGCGAGGCCAAGGCGGCGGGGGACGCGAAGGCGCACCTGCAGCTCCTCCGCGAGGCCGTCTCCCTCCATCGGGGGACCCTCCTCGCCGACCTCACGGGAGCGTGGATCGACGAGCTGCGGGAGCGGGTGGAGGCGGCCTTCCTGTCCGTGGCCCGGGAGCTGGCCTGGGCCGAGCTCGAGACCGGCGAGCCGCAGGCCACGATCGATCTGTGCCACCGGATCCTCGAGAAGGACCCCTACGACGAGGGCGGCCACCGGCTCCTGCTCCGGGCCTACCACCGAGCCGGCGCCACGGACCTCGCGATCCGCCACTACCAGTCGCTCGAGCGGCGCCTCCGCCGCGACCTCGACACGGAGCCTGAGCCGGCGACCCGCGAGCTCTTCCTCGCGCTCCGCGACGTACGTACAGCGAACGCCCCGGCGTAACGTCGCACTGCACTCGTAGAGGCGCGGGTCCCAATCGGGTATCCAGAGGCCCGCTAGGCCGTTTATCCCCCGACCGCTAATAGCCCGCTAAGACCGGTTCTCACATCGTTCCTCTCGTCCTGGGCCGGACCAGGTCACCGAAGTTCTCGGGTGGGAGGCGACATGACGGGCACTGCGAGAGCGGTCCAGCGATGGCTCGGCGCGGCTCTCTGTCTCGCGATCCTGATCGCGACGCAGTCGGCGCCGAGCGAGGCCCGCTCGGTCAACGCGGCCAAGATCGATCCGGTCCTCCTCCAGGAGGTCCTCGCGGACCCGCGCGGCGAGTTCGACGTCATCGTCCGCGGGACGCCCGCCGATTCCAGGGGCAAGAGCAGGAGCGGCGATCGCCTCGAGAAGGTCAGCAAGGCGATCACGTCGAGGGGCGGCAAGACGCACTACGGCCTCGGGATCATCGGCGGCGGCGTCGCCACGATCAACGGCCGCCAGCTTCTCGAGCTCCTTTCGGACAACGACGTCGACTACGTCTTCAAGAACGTCACGTTCCGCGCGACCTGGGACCCGGCGCTCGACGCCTCGAAGGCCGCGACGCCCGGGATCCTCGCCACGAACGCGCCGCAGGCCTGGCAGCAGTACGGGACGTGCGGGCGCGGCGTCGGCGTCGCGGTCGTCGACAGCGGGGTCTACCCCCACCCGGACCTCGCTGGACGGATCGTCGCCGCCGTGGACTTCACGAGCGCTTCGGTGACCAACACGACGCCCGTCAACGTGGCGGGTGACCCGGGCGGCCACGGAACGCACGTCGCCGGCCTCGTCGCCGGCAACGGCACCGCGTCGGGCGGCGCCTTCACCGGCACCGCGCCCTGCGCGAACGTCGTCGACGTCCGCGTCATCGACGCGAACGGCGTCTCCAACACCGGCATCATCCTTCGCGGCCTGCAGTGGGTGCTCGCCAACAGGAGCACCTACAACATCAAGGTCACGAACATGTCGTTCGGCGCGACGCAGTCGGGCTCGTACAAGACGGACCCGCTCGCGACCGCCGCGCAGGTCCTCAACTTCGCCGGCATCGCGGTCGTCGTCTCCGCCGGCAACAGCGGCCCGACGGTCGAGACGGTGACGTCGCCGGGCGCGGACCCGTTCGTCATCACGGTCGGCGCGATCGACGACAACGGCACCGCGACGCTCGCCGACGACCTCATGGCCACCTTCTCCTCGCGCGGCCGCACGAAGTACGACCGCCTCAACAAGCCGGACCTCGTGGCGCCCGGCCGCAAGATGGTCAGCGCGCTCGCGCCCGGCAGCACCATCCCGACCATGTACCCGGACCGTCTCGTGACGGCCCCGGGCGCGCTCGTCGCCGAGTACATGCGCCTCTCGGGCACGTCGATGGCCGCCCCGGTGGTGTCGGGGATCGTCGCGCTCATGGTCGAGCGCAACAGCTCGCTCACGCCCGGGCAGATCAAGAGCCGTCTCAAGAAGAACACGACGCCCATCGCGTACGGCGGGCCCCAGGACAAGGGCGCTGGCCTCGTGAACGCGCTCAAGGCCGTGGCCTCGGTGGACCCCGACAAGGAGTACAGCGAGGGCCGCGTCACCGACTCGTTCGCCAAGGACATGCGGCGCTTCGTCCAGGGCCAGCCGATCCCGTGGCGGGACCTCTTCCACAACGGCGGCGTCGACTCGCGGAACGTCACCTGGGGGAACATCACCTGGGAGAACATCACCTGGGACAACATCACCTGGGACAACATCACGTGGGAGAACTTCACGTGGGAGAACATCACGTGGGAGACGATCACGTGGGAGACCATCACCTGGCAGTCGTCTGCGCAGCAGTCCCTCGACGCCCTATCAGGATCCGGCAGCGGCTTCGCCGGGATGGTGGATTAAGAGATGTTCAAGAACGTGGACAAGACGACCCTCGTGACGCCCTACATCGCGACGGTCGGGATCCTCGGCGCCGCAGCGCTCGGGTACAGCGTGACGGCGCTGCCGACGCAGGTCGACCCGGTGATGCTCGTCGTGCTGATGGGCATCGCCGCGATCGCCCAGCGGCTTCCGGTGTTCCTCTTCAAGTCGAGCGCGATCTCGGTCGCGTTCGCTGCGACGATCGCGTCGTACGTCCTCTACGGGCCGGCGGTCGCCCTCTGGGTGAACCTGACCTCCGCCCTCGTGAACTGCTTCACGCCGACGCGGAAGCCCCTCAAGAAGATGGTCTTCAACGTCGGGAACCTCACGATCTCGGCCTTCCTCGCGGCGCACGCGTACCGCCTCTTCGGCGGTCAGGTGCCGCCGGCGGACATCCCGCAGTCGGTCGTCGCCGTGGCGCTCTCGGCCTCGATCTACTTCCTCGCCAACAGCGCGATGACCGCCTTCGTCATCACGCTCACGACGCAGAACCGCTTCATGTCGGTCTGGCGTGAGAACTACTCGTGGATGACGATCAACTACCTCGCCACCGCCGTGAACGGCGCGGCGCTCGCCTTCGCGTACCAGTCGCTCAACGTCTTCGGGACGGTCACGTTCATGCTGCCGCTCGCGGTGGCCTGGTACTCGTTCAAGCTCTACATGGCGAAGTCGAGCGAGGTGCGGCTCCGCAACGCCGACCTCGTCGAGGCGAACCGCATGCTTCAGCTGACGAACGACCGCCTCGAGCAGTCGCACCTCTCGGTCATCGGCGCGCTCCTGGGCGCGCTCGAGGCGAAGGACCGCTACACGCACGGCCACTCGTCGGCGACGATGTTCCACGCGGTCACCGTCGCGCGTGAGCTCGGCCTCTCGGAGGACGAGGTCGCGGCCGTGCAGCTCGGCGCGCTGTTCCACGACATCGGCAAGATCGGCATCCCGGAGCAGATCCTCCGCAAGCCCGAGCGCCTCACGGATGAGGAGTGGGCGGAGATGAAGATGCACCCGGTCATCGGTGCCAACCTCCTCGCCCACGTCCCGACGCTCGAGAAGGTCCGGCCGATCATCCTCGCGCACCACGAGCGCTACGACGGGTCGGGATACCCGAACGGCCTCAAGGGCGACGAGATCCCGCTGGCCGCGCAGATCATCGCGGTGGCCGACACGTTCGAGGCGATGACCTCGACGCGTCCGTACCGCCGCGCGCTCTCCTTCGACCACGCGATCCGCGAGATGCGCGCCGTCGCCGGCACGCAGCTCAACCCGGTGGTGGTGGAGAAGTTCGTCGCGATCGTGACCGAGCACCGCAAGCAGGCTCTCGCGGGCCAGCCGGCCGGCGCGCACGCGCACGTGTTCGAGCAGGCCGTGGCCGCGGTGAAGGCGAACTAGATGGGCAGGCACATGGAGGGGAGCCTCCCCATCGTCTGGCCTTCGCGCCGCATGGTCCTCGCGATCTTCATGTCGGTCGCGCTCTGGTGGACGGCGGCCATGCCGTCGTCCGCCTGGAGCGGCTACACCGGCGTCACCGAGACCGGCAGGCCCAACTGCACCAACATCTGCTTCCAGAACATCACGTGGGAATAGGGGTGAGGGGAATGGCGAAGCGCATCGCTCGCATCCTCGCGGCCGCGGCCCTGTCCGTCGCCTTCCTCGCGGCCTCGGCCGCTCCCGCCGCCGCGGAGTGCGGCGACACGTGGGAGTGCGTCGAAGGCGCTGGTGGCGAGAGCGCCACCAACATCACCTGGGAAGAGTGAAGCTCCCTATCCGATCTTCCTCTGGGATGGGGAAGCCGGAGCGCCGGCGCGGCGATCCGTCGCCGCGCCGAGCCTCCGGCCGGATCGCGGTCCTGCTCACCGTCGTCGAGGCGGTCCTCGTCGGCATCTTCGCGGTCACGGTGTTCAACTCGGCGGTCTTCACCGAGGACAGCGGGGCGGCGGGGCTCGGGGCGTGCGCCGGGGTCCTCGCGATGGGCGTCATCGCGCGCCGCCGGCTCCCGGACCTCGAGCCGCTTCCCGGGCTCGACCTCGACGAGCTCTCCGCCCGCATCGGCACGCGGATCGTCGAGATCGCGCCCGATGCCGAACCGCGGCCCGCTCCGGCCGCGCTCACGCAGCTCAGCGACCTCTCGCTCTTCGCGGTCGTGGGCGTCCCGAAGTTCGCCGCCGCGCGCGCGAACGGGTGGCGCTGCGCCGTCGTCGTCCTCTCGGTCGACTCCTGGACGCGCTTCGACGCGCCGCGGGACGCCCGGAGCCTCCCCCTCGAGGAGATCGCGCAGGCGGTCCGCGCGAACGTCCGCTCGTACGACATCGCGGCCCGCTACGGCGAGGACGAGTTCATCCTCTTCCTCGACCGCTGCGACCGCTTCGAGGCGCAGCGCATCGTGCAGCGGCTCGCGTACGCGGTGCAGGAGATCGTCTCCCCGGCGGGCCAGCTCGGCATCTCGGCGGGCGTCGCGATGTACCCCGACTGCGACGGTGAGCTCCACGGCCTCATCCAGCGGGCGGACGTGCTGCTGCGCGAGATCAAGAGCCAGGGGCGCAGCGAGATCCGCCTCGTCGCGCCGGACCTCGCGCCCGGGATGGTCCCTCAGCCCGGCCTCGCCTAGCCCGTGCCCGACGTCTCCCGCGCGGCCGACTGGGCGAACGTCGCCGTCGCGTTCTCGATCGTGGCGCTGACGCTCTCCTCGCTGCGCGTCCGTCGGAGCCCGATCGCGGCCCGCTCGTGGCTGTTCTTCGGCCTGGCGTCGCTCACCCTGCTCGCGCACGCGTCCCTCGATCTCATGACCGCCGAGTACGCGCAGTTCGCGTCCGTCATGCAGCTCGCCACGAGCGCGCTCCTCGGCGCGGGCTTCGTGCTCCTCTACGGCGCCGACCGTGACGGCGTGGAGAAGGTCGAGAAGCAGGCCGAGCAGGACACGCTCACGGGCCTGCTCAACCTCCGGTCCTTCCGCGCGGCGGCGGCTCAGCGCACGGCGCGCACCGTCGACCACAAGGGAAGCTGCGCGGTGGCGGTGCTCGACCTCGACGGCTTCAAGGACGTGAACGACACGAAGGGCCACCCTGCGGGGGACCGCGTCCTTCAGGCGGTCGCGAGCGCCATCAAGGCCAACCTCCGCGCGGCCGATCTCGCCGCGCGGTACGGCGGCGACGAGTTCGTCATCCTCCTCGACCGCTGCGACCGGCTCGAGGCGCGGCGCATCGCGCAGCGCATCCGCTGGAGCGTCGAGGTCCTGACGGCCGCGCGCGGGAGCCGCGTGTCGCTGTCGTGCGGCGTCGCGGTGTGTCCGGAGTCCGGCCGCGACATCGACGAGCTCATCCACAAGGCCGACGCGATGCTCCTCGCCGTCAAGCGCGGCGGGAAGAACGACATCAAGCTCGCGAACGGAGCCTGAGGCCCTAGGCCTCGACCTCCGCGCCGGCCCGCGCGAGCTCCAGCACCCTGAACCCCGGTCCGCCCGGGTCCATCCGCCGCAGGAGCGGGAGCGACACGTTGTGCACCGGTATCCCCTTCGCCGTACGGCCTTCGGGGTGGCCGTGGTGCGCGTGCCCGTGGAGGACGATCGACGCGCCGTACCGGTCGATCGGCTCGGCCAGGCGGCTCGAGCCGAGGAACGGGTAGATCTCCTTCGGCTCGCCGGACACGGTCTCCGCGATCGGAGCGTAGTGGAGGAGCACCACGCGCTCGGTCGTGCGGAGCCGCGCGAGCGCGCTCTCGAGCTTGAGCGACTCGTCGACCGCCTCCTGCACGAACGCCTTGATCACCGTCTCGCCCCACGGCCCGAGCGCGTGCTGCCCGAAGCCGCCGGCGAACCCCTTCGTGCCCGCGAAGCCGACGCCCTCGATCTCCACGGCGTCGCCGTCGAGGATCCGCACGCCGGCGGCCTCGAGGACCGTGCGCACCTCTTCGGCGTGGCCGGACTCGAGGTCGTGGTTCCCGAGGACCGCGACGACCGGGACGCGCGCGGCGCGCAGCTCGGCCGCGAGCACGCGCGCCTCGTCGGGGAGGCCGTAGTCGGTCAGGTCGCCGCAGAGCGCGATCACGTCGGCCCGCTCGGACATGGCCGCGAAGAGCGGCGCGAGCGCGCCCTGCCCGTCCTTCGTGCAGTGGAGGTCGCCCGCCGCCGCGACGCGGACCGTGCCGTTCACGAGGCGATGTCCTTCGTCCAGACGTCGAGCTCGCCGTCGGTCATGCCGGACGGCGGCAGCGTGCGCGCGTCCGTGTACGCCCAGCGCGCGACGTCGACGAGGAACTGCTCGCGGGAGAGGAGCGTCCCCTGGCACACGGGCGCGTCCGCGCCGGAGGCCTCGCACTCGCGGTCCAGGCGTCCGAGGAGGTCGCGCATGACGCGCGCGGGGACGCGCGCGCGCTCGGACGGGTAGACGAAGCCGAAGAGGACGAGGTGGGTGAGGAGCACGCGGTAGTGGGCGCCGAACCGCCGGAGGAGGCGGTCCCAGTCGAGGTCCTCGGCCGTCGCGCGGATGACGTGCGCGATGTCGGCGCCGTCGAAGCGCTCGCGCTCCATCACGAACGCCTTCGACCAGATCATCTCCTCGGGCGGGATGACCTTGACCGGCACGCCGAGGATGTCGGCGTCGCGCGCGTGCGCGAACCACAGCTCGTCGACGCGCGCGATGCCGTTGCCCGACGAGAAGATCAGGTCGACGACCTCTCCGCCGTCGCGCGCCTTGCCGAGCCAGTGGGGGAACGTCAGCTCCGTGCGGTATCCGGCCCGCGCGAGCGCGTCGAGCGCGCGGCGGATGTCCCGCCGTCGCAGGAACAGGTCGGCGTCCTTCGTGTGCCGCTCGATCCCCGTGTACCGCTCGAGCGCGTACGCGCCGCCGACGAGGAAGGGGACGCCCGCGTCGCGCAGCCGCTCGATCGCGTGGCCGTAGAAGGCGGCGACCTCGGGCGTGAGCTCCTTCGGGACCGGGTCGTGCGCGCACACGCGGGCTGCGCGGTGCAGGTCCGGTGCCGGGCCCGTCAGGCCGCGTCGATCACGAAGTCGAAGCGGGCATCGAGCGGCGTGCCCGTCGAGGCGTAGGTGACGGTGAGGCCCGGCCGGTAGATGCCGTCGGCCTGGTTCCGCTGCGCCTTGTCCGGGAAGTACAGCTGCGTCACCAGCTCGCGCCCGCCGGCGATGACCTTCACGTGGATGTGCGGTGTCCTGCCGGGATACTCGCCGGGGACCACTGTCTCGAGGCGGTAGCGCCCCTGCGCGTCCGTCAGCTGGTGGCCGCGAAAGGCGAAGCCCGCGTTGTCGTACTCGCCGGCCGCGTTCGCCTGCCAGAACTCGAGCCGCGCGCCGGCGACCGGGGCGCACGAGCGCGTGAGGACGTGGCCGGTGAGGACGACCCGCGTTCCCGGGCTCGACGCGTCGGCGAGCGCCGTCCGCTGTGGCGCGCCCGCCTTGAAGTAGGGCCCTTCCGTCTGGGCGATCGTGAGGGGCGCGGGCGCCGCGCATGACGGCGCGGCGGCGGCCGTCGCCGCGGCGCTCGGCGCCGCCGCGGTCGCCTCGGCCGGCCGGGCCGTGGTCGGCGCGCCCGTCGTGACGCCGGGGACGCTCGCCGGCGCCGCCGGCCCGCACGTGGTCGCGAGCGCGAGGACGGCGGCCGCGAGCATCCGGACCATCCCGGGATGATGTCCGAGCGTCCTAAGGATCGGGTGAGCCGTCCCGTCGCGAGCGCGCACGCCGTCGGCCCTCGGCAGCCTGCCCACGCGGCTACGCCAGCAGCAGGCGTGCCGGGCGCTCGCTGAGGGCGAGGGTGCGCGTCGCGAGGGCGCGCGCGTCCTCGCGGTCGTGCGTCACGAGCACGACGGTGAGCGCCTTCGCGCGCCAGAGGTCGCGCAGCTGCTCGCGGAGGCGCGCGCGCGTGGCGTCGTCGAGCGCGCTGAACGGCTCGTCCATGTAGACGACGTCCGCGTCCACGGCGAGCGCGCGCGCGAACGCGACACGCTGCCGCTCCCCGCCCGAGAGCGTCGCGGGGTAGCGGTCGGCGCGGTCGGCGAGGCCCACCGCGGCGAGCTCGCCGCGCGCGCGCTCGGCGTCGGCGCGGCCCGTCCGCAGCTCCTGCGCGAGCTCGACGTTCCCCCGTGCCGTGCGCCAGGGCACGAGCCGGGGCGCCTGGAACACGTACGCGGCGCGCCGCCACGCCCGCTCCGCGGGCTCGCCGCCGACGCGCACCTCGCCCGACGTCGGCGGGACGAGGCCGCCGAGGACGCGGAGGAGCGTCGTCTTCCCGCAGCCGGACGGGCCGACGACGCAGAGGAGCTCGCCGCGCGCGACGTCGAACGTGATCCCGTCGAGGATCTCCGTGCCGCCGAGCGCGACGTGGAGGTCGCGGACGGAGATCACGGCGCCTTCCAGAGCACCTCGTCGATGCGCGGGACGTCCTTGATGTCGCCGAGCGCCTTCGCGACCTCCCACGCGGCCGCGATCTGCGCGCGGTCCTCGGCGGAGAGGGCGCCGCCCGCGAGCTGGTAGTGGTCGAAGAACCAGGTGAGGTAGGCCTCCTCCACCTTCTTCTCCGCGGCGACCGCCTTCACGACCTGGGCGCGGTCCGCGTACAGGTGGTCGCGCGAGGCGGCGAGCATCCGCTGGAGCTCCGCGATCGCCCGGGCCTTCGCCTGCGCGCGGTCCCGGTACGTGACGAGGATGCTCGAGACCGACAGCCGCCCGGTGATCGCCCGCATCTCGGGGATCACGTCCGAGAGCGTGCGGAAGTCCGCCGAATCCTTGACGCGGTAGATCCCGAGCTGCGTGAGGACCGCGGCGTCGAGCTTGTTCTCCCGGAGGAGCTGCGGCACCGCTTCCGGTGGCGTCTCCGAGAACCGGACGTCGCCGCTCGGGAGCGTCGGGTCGAGCCCGTACTTCTTCGCGAGGACGAAGCGGGTCTCGAGGACGAAGGTGCCGCCGAGCGACGGCACGCCCACGGTCTTCCCCTTGAGGTCCGCCGCGGTGCGGATCGCGCTCGCCGCGCCGGTCACGAGGCGCGTCCCGCCCACGTTCACGAGGCCGTTCGAGACGATCTGGAACCCGGGCTCCGCGCCGAGCGTGCGCGGGATCGCGAGCGGCGTGGCCTCGATGACGTCGTACTGCTTCGTGTTGGCCGCCGGGATGATCTGCGCGACCGGCAGGAACGACACCTTGAGGTCGAGGAACGGCGACGTGACCTTCCCCGACGTGATCCCCCACAGCAGCATCACGCGGCTCGGGTCGTCGGCGTAGGCGAGGGTCAGCGACTCGCGGGCGGGGGAGCCGGTGGGGGCGGCGCCACCGCCTGGCCCCGCGCACGAGGCGAGGGTCACGAGGATCGCGAGGGCGAGGGCGGCCTGGCGCATGTGTCTCCTCCTAGGCGCGCGCGGTCGCGCGCGCGGTGTCGGCGCGGTGCCGGGTGATGAGGCGCTCGAGCCGCGCGAAGACGATGCCGTCGACGGCGAACGCGAAGATGACGACCGCGAGGATCGCCGCGTACAGGAGCGCGGTGTCGAACACGGTCCGCGCGTACGCCATGAGGTAGCCGAGCCCGGTGGTGACGCCGAACAGCTCCGCGACGATCCCGACCTTCCAGCCGATGCCGTACGAGATGCGGGCGCTCGAGACGATCTCGGGCAGGAGGGCCGGCAGCACGATGAGACGGAGCCGCCGGAGGCGGTCGCGGCCGAACGACCGCGCCATCTCGTAGAGCTCCTCGTCGAGCGTGAGGAGCCCGCTCCAGACGTTCACCATCGTGAACGGCAGGAGGATCGCGACCATCACCGCGAGGACGGCCGCGTCGCTCACGCCGAACCAGACGACCGCGAGGATCGCCCAGCCGACCGTCGGGAACGCGCTCAGGAGCGGCAGGACGCGCGCGGCGATGAGGACGCGCGTCAGGTAGACGAAGCGCGCCGCGAGCATGAGCGCGGTACCGAGGACCACCGCGGCCGCTCCGGCGACGAGCACGCGCGCGAGCGACGCGTACGTGTGAGGCGCGAGGCGCGGATCCGTGAACAGCTCCAGCGTGAGCGGGAGGACGCGCGCCGGATCGGGCGCGATCGTCTCCGGCGCGCCGGACCGCGCCGCGGCGAGCCACGCGGCGAGGGCGAGGACGACGGCGCCGTCCGCCACGAGGCGCTGCGCCCGGAGCGACGGGCGGCCGGGGGCGGTGGCCCACGCCGGCGCGCTCAACGCGCGAGCGCCTCGAACGCGTCGAGCGCTCGCTCCACCTCGGCGTCGCTCGCGCCGGCGAGGCGCTCGGCCGCGAGCCCGAGCATGAGCGCGTCGAGGACGAGCGCCTTCGCCTCCGCGTCCGGTCCGCCGATCCGCTCCGCGACGAGCGCGCGGCGTCGCGCGAAGCGCGTCGCGAGGGCGCGCCGCTCGTCCTCGCCGCGGGCGCCCGCGATCACCTCGAGGAGGAGGCGCCACGCGCGGCGGTCGCCCATGACCTTCCGGCGCAGCGAGCCGAGGCCGAGCTCGCGCGCGGCGGCCGCGCCGGCGCGCTCCATGTCCGCCTTGAAGCGGTCGAGGTGCTCGTCGAGCAGCGCCGCGACCAGCTCGGCGAAGAGGCGCTCGCGGGTCCGGAAGTAGTAGTGGATGAGCGGCTGGGTGACGCCCGCCTCGCGGGCGACGTCGCGGAGCGAGGTCGCGCGGATCCCGGCCCGGTCGGCGCAGCGCCGCGCCGCGCCGAGGATGGCCGCCCGCGTGCCCGCTTCCTGATCGATCGATCAAGCGTAGGCGACGTGGGGCGCACGGCAAGTCCGGCCTTGACACGCCCCGGCGGGCGGGTGTACTAAACCAAGAGGTTAGATAACCGGATGGTGAAGTAAGGATGCCGCCCGATGCGCTCGACCGGACCTTCGCCGCGCTGGCAGATCCCACGAGGCGCGCGATCCTCGCCCGCCTCGCGAAGGGACAGGCCACGGTGACCGAGCTCGCGGCGCCGTTCGACATGACGCTCCCCGCGGTCTCGAAGCACCTCAAGGTGCTCGAGCGCGCGGGGCTCGTCGAGCGCGGCCGCCAGGCGCAGTGGCGGCCCTGCCGGCTGCGGCCCGGCCCGCTCAAGCAGGTGGACGACTGGGTCGAGCGCTATCGCGACCTGTGGGAGCGGCGGCTCGACCGTCTCGATGCCTACCTCAGGGAGCTGCAGCGAAAGGAGAAGCACAGTGGCCACGACAGATAGCGGAACGCTCAAGGAGCTCGTCATCACGCGCGTGTTCGACGCGCCCGTCGACCTCGTATGGAGGGCGTGGACCGAGCCCGCCCTCCTCGCGCGATGGTGGGGCCCGCGGCACTTCTCGAACCCGCGGTGCGAGCTCGAGGCAAAGCCCGGGGGGCGGATGCACATCGACATGCGGCACGACCGCGACGGCGCCGTGTACCCGATGACCGGTACGGTCCGCGAGGCCGTACGCGGAGAGCGTCTCGTGTTCACGAACAACGCGCTCGACGCGGCCGGCGCGCCGATGATCGAGGGGCTGACGACCGTCACGTTCGAGCGGCAGGGCGAGCGGACGAAGGTGACCGTGCGCGCGACGATCTCGAAGGCCACGCCCGATGGCCTCGCCGCCCTCGAAGGCATGGAGCAGGGCTGGAACGAGAGCCTGGACAAGCTCGCGGAAGACCTCGCGAAGGAGGCGCGGTGATCATGGCGGGGGAGCAGCGCACCACCGTCCCGGTTCGGACGCTCAGGATCGTGCGGACCTTCGACGCGCCCCGCGACCTCGTCTTCCGGTGCTGGACCGAGCCCGAGCACCTCGTCAGATGGATGTCGGCGAAGGACTGGATGACCCCGTCCGCGAGGACCGATCTCCGGCGCGGCGGCGAGTTCCACATCCAGATGGCGCCCGCGGACCGGAGCCACGAGGGGTTCGACATGTACGGCACCTACGAGGAGCTGCGGGCGCCCGAGCGCATCGTGATGCGCCTCGGCGATGGCCGGCTCATGACCGCTACGTTCGCGGACCGCGCCGGCCGCACGGAGCTCACGTTCACCGTCGAGATGGCGATGAGCGAGGAGCAGGAGCGCCTCGGGTACACGCAGATCCTCGACAAGCTGGAGGCGCACCTGGCGGCCGGCGTTCGCTGACACTTCGGCCGTGCTGCTCATCACCGCGGCGCGGCTCATCGACGGAACGGGAGCCCCGCCGCTCGCGCCGGGAGCGGTGCTCGTCGACGGCGACCGGATCGTCGCCGTCGGCGGGCGCCACGCTCCGGGCGGCGCCGAGCGCATCGACCTTCCCGGCGCGACGATCCTGCCCGGCCTCATCGACCTGCACGTGCACCTCTCGGACGAGGGCCTCCCCGACGCGAGCGTCCACGACGACGATCCGCCCGAGGCGTGGCTCGCGCGGATGGCCGAGCACGCGCGCCGCACGCTCGCGGCGGGCGTGACGACGGTGCGCGACGTGGGCGGGCGCTACCACGCCGAGTTCGCGCTGCGCCGCCGCGGCGGGCCGCTCCCGCGCCTCGTGCTCGCAGGCCGGATCGTGTCCGCGCCGACGCCGGGAGCCGCGTCGTGGCGCGGCATGTATCGCGAGGCGTCCGGCGGCGACGACCTCGTGCGCGCGGTGCGCGAGCAGCTCCTGGCCGGGGCCGACGTCATCAAGGTGATGGCGACCGGCGCGGTGCTCGCGCCGGGGAGCGAGCGCCCCGACGACGCGCAGCTCGGCGAGGACGAGCTCCGCGCCGTGGTGGCCGCGGCGCACGCCGCGGGGAGGCGGGTCGCGGCGCACGCGCACGGCATCGAGGGGATCCGTCGCGCGGTGCGCGCGGGCGCGGACACGGTCGAGCACGGGACCGACCTGCACCGCGACCCGGGCGTGGCCCGCGAGATGGCCGCGCGAGGCACGTTCCTCGTGCCGACGCTCAAGGCGCTCGGCCTCATCGCGGGCGGCGCGGGCGTGCCGGAGGCGATGGCGGCGAAGGCGCGCGAGCGCCTCGCGGACCGCGACGCCACCTTCCGCCTCGCGCTCGACGCCGGCGTGCCGATCGGCATGGGCACCGACGCCGCGACGCCGTTCAACCGTCACGGCGAGAACGCGCAGGAGCTCGCGCTCATGGTCGCTCTCGGCATGCGTCCCCTCGACGCGATCGTCGCCTCGACCGGCGCCGCGGCGCGCGCGCTCGGCCGCGACGACGTCGGGGTCCTCGCGGCCGGGCGGCTTGCGGACCTCGCGGTCTGGGACGGGGACCCGCTCGCCGGCATCCGCGTCCTCGAGCGGCCGCCGCGCCTCGTGCTGCTCGGAGGCGCCCGCGCCGGCTAGCTCCGGAGCGCGGCCAGCTCGCGGATCGTCCGCTCCCCGATCGGGTCGATCACGAGGATCGCCTCGTCGGCGCCCGCGCGCGCGAGGTCCCCGAGATGCGCGGCGAGCCGCTCCGGGGCGACGGGCGGCGCGGCGTGCGCCCGCTCCCGGCTCCCCGGATACGACACGAGCACGCACGCGCTTCGCGCGAGCGAGCGCGGGTCCCGGCCGGCGTCCGCGCACGCGCGGTCGATCTCGGCGTTCTTGGCGGCGAACCCGTCGGGCGTGTTCCCGTAGCGGTCGTACCAGGTGTTCCATGCGTCGACGTGGGGGAGCGTGGCCGCGAGCACGCGCCTCCCGTCGCTCCCGACCATGATCGGGACGCGCCGTGCCGGGCGGGGGAGCAGCACCGCGTCCTCGACCGAGTGGAACCTGCCCCGGCGCGTCACGCGCTCGCCCGCGAGGAGCCGGCGCACGATGTCGAACGACTCCTCGAAGCGCGACGCGAGCCGGTCGAACGGGATGCCGAACGCGCGGAGCTCGGGCTCGTTCCATCCGGCGCCGATCCCGAGCGTGAAGCGGCCGCCGCCGATCTCGTCGATCGACGCAGCCATCCGAGCGATGAGGCCGGGCGGGTGGAAGGCCGTCGCCGCGACGAGCGGTCCGATCGTCACGCGCGACGTGATCGCGGAGATCGCGGCGAGCTGCGTCCACGCGTCCCACGGACCGCGGTCCGGCTCGCGGTAGAGGAGATGGTCCCCGACCCAGACCGAGTCGAACCCCGTCTCCTCCGCGGCGCGCGCCATCGCCGCGACCTCGGCCCAGCGCACCTCGCGCTCCACCTCGGGCAGCTGGACGCCGACCCTCACGGCGCGTTCAGGGGAAGCGCCACCGGAACGTCGCTCGAGCGCACGAGGACGAGGAGCCTCGCGCGCTGCTCGTCGAGCGCGAGCGCGACCGGTGCGCCGTCCACCAGCACAGGCCGCACCGCGCCCGTCCGGAGGTCGACCGCGCTCAGGCGTCCCGCCCGCTCGTGCGCGACGTACAGCGTGCCGCGCTCGCGGTCGAGGGCCGCCGCGTTCGCGGTCGCGCCAAGGGTGGCCACGGTGGCGAGGCCCTCCGGGCCGAACGCCACCACCGTGCCGCTCGCTACGTACGCCCTCGCGTCGTCGGCGACGACGTCGCCCCAGCTCGTGCGCGCGCGCGTTCCCGCGGCGAGCGTCCTCCCGTCGTACATGACCAGCTCGCTCGTGATCTGCGAGACGACGTAGAGACGGTCGCCGCGGGGGGAGAACGCCAGATCGACGGCGTTCTGCTGGCCGATCGAGGCGGACTCGGTGAGCGAGCGGCCGCTGTAGGCCACGACCCGGCCGGCGAACGGGAGCGTGACGAGCACGCGCTCCGCGAGCGGGTCCACCGCGAGCGCGCTCGGCGCGGAGCCGACCTGAACGCTCGCCACCTCGCGCAGCGTGTCCGCGTCGATCGACCGCAGGGAGCCGGACGAGCCGGTCGACGTGATGACGTAGAGGCGGCGACGCCCCGCGTCGATGGCGAGCCCGGTGCTCCACCCGACGCCCACGGTCGCGGTGGCCTTCCCCTCCGCGTCGCGGACGGTGATGCTCCCGCGCTCGGGCGCGGCGACGAAGGTGCGGCCGGTCGCCGGGTCGAGCGCGAGGTGACGCGGCGGCGGCTGCGCGCTCGCGCTCGCGGTGCGCGCGGGCGCGGTCACGGCGGTGGCCGGCGACCTCGTGGCCGCCGGCGCCGCGACCGCGCGGGGCGCCGTCGCGGTGGGCGGGCGCGTGCCGAGGGACGGGACCGGCAGCGAGACGGCGGGGAGCCCGAGGTCCACCTCGCCCGACGTGAGCGCGCGATGGCCGTTGACCAGGATCACGCCGACGGCCGCGGCGAGCGCCGCGTAGAGGAAGAGCGCGAGGACGACGGCCGGACGGCCGCTCACGGCCGAGAGCGTACCCGCGTCCCGCCGCGCCGCGATCGGAACAGGTAGCGGCCGCGGTCGCGCCGCGGCTTTAGCGGGCTCGCTCGGCTGTTACGGGCCGGACGTTCGGGTACCGTTCCCATGACGAATACGGCACACCCACCGTGCCGCCCACAAGGAAGGGGAGCACATGCTTCGGAAGCTCGCGCTGCTCGTCGCCCTCGTGTTCGCGTTCTCGACGGGCGCCACGGCGCCGGCGAGCGCGGTCACGGACGGCGAGCTCGATGGCAACGGCCACCCGTACGTCGGCCTCATGGTCGCCAAGGACGCGAAGGGCAGCCCGCTCTGGCGCTGCAGCGGCACGCTCATCTCGCCCACCGTGTACCTGACCGCCGGTCACTGCACCGAGTCTCCCGCGGCCTCGGCCGAGATCTGGTTCGACTCGGACCTCGAGCCGGAGATCCGCGCCGGGACCAGCGGCTATCCGTTCAAGGGCGAGGTCAGCGGCACGACCTACACGCACCCGGAATACCGGCCCAACCAGTTCTACTACCGCGACCTCGGCATCGTCGTCCTCAAGAAGCCGGTGAAGCTGGGCAAGTACGGCGCGTTGCCGCAGCTCGACCAGCTCGACGCGCTCCGCCCCGGCGAGGGCACGCGCTTCACCACGGTCGGCTACGGCCTCCAGAAGTCGTTCCCGGACGCGGCCTCGTGGAAGGAGAGCCGTCTCCGCACGCGCATGGTCGCGTACCCGTACCTGGTGCAGATCAACGGCGGCCTCGTGGGTGACTTCTCGCTGCTCCTCTCGAACAACGCGAACAGCGGCGGCACGTGCTTCGGCGATTCGGGCGGCCCGAACTTCGTCGGGAGCTCGAACGTCGTGGGCGGCGTCACCTCGTTCGGCCTCAACGGGAACTGCGCGGGTACCGGCGGCGTGTTCCGGGTGGACCGCTACTGGAGCCTCGACTGGGTCCGCACGTTCCTCGATTGACGCGTCCCCGCTGACGTGACGAAGGGCCGCCCGAGGGGGCGGCCCTTCTCGTTCTGCTCCCCCTGACCTGGGCGCAAGGGCCTCTCGGAGCGGTCCGTTCGTCCCTTCCGCGCCGCGCCCGGCGGCATAGCGTCGGGGCGATGCCCGCGGCGAAGAACGCGATCCGCCTGCCGGACCCGCGGCGGATCCGCGCGTCGCGGCTCCGGAAGATCCTCCGGCATCCGGTCGTCGCCGCCCAGCCGCGCGGTAGGCTGCGGGCGTGATCGCGCGCGCGCGCTTCGGCCGCACCGGCCACCTGAGCGCGCGCACGATCTTCGGCGCCGCCGCGCTCGCGCGCGCGACGCAGGCGGACGCGGACAGTACGCTCGAGCTCCTGCTCGCGCACGGCGTCGACCACATCGACACGGCCGCCTCGTACGGCGACTCCGAGCTTCGCATCGCGCCGTGGCTCGCGCGCTTCGGACGGGACCGCTTCTTCCTCGCCACCAAGACCGGGCAGCGCACGTACGCGGGCGCCCGCGACGAGATCCGCGCGTCGCTCGGGCGTCTCGGGACGGACCACGTCGACCTCATCCAGCTCCACAACCTCGTCGCCGAGGACGAGTGGGAGCGGGCGTTCGCGCCGGACGGCGCCCTCCGCGCGGCGGTCGAGGCGCGCGACGCGGGGCTCGCGCGGTGGATCGGCGTCACCGGGCACGGCGTGCTCGCCCCCCGGCAGCACCGCCGCAGCCTCGAGCGCTTCGCGTTCGACTCGGTGCTGTTCCCGTACAACGTGACGCAGATGCGCGGCCAGTACGCCGCGGACGCCGAGGCGCTCATCGCCTACTGCGACGCGCACGGCGTCGCGATGCAGACGATCAAGTCGATCACGCTCGGGCCGTGGCGGACCGAGCGCCCGGCGACGCCGACCACGTGGTACGAGCCGCTCACCGAGCAGCGGGACATCGACCTCGCGGTGTGGTGGGTGCTCTCGCGGCCCGAGCTGTTCCTCAACACGGTCGGCGACCTCGGGCTCCTGCCGAAGGTGCTCGACGCCGCGAGCAGGCAGGGCCCGCGTCCGAGCGACGAGGACATGGCGCGGCTGGTCGAGCATCGCGCGATGGTGGCGTTCTTCGTGTGATCGCCGGGTCCGCTCCCGCCGGTCAGCCGGAGCGCGTCGCGAACGCCTCCGCGATGTACGGCGCATCGATGTAGGCGAGACCCGCCTCCTCCACGATCCGCCTCGCCCGCTCGGCCTCCTCGCTTGGGATCCAGCAGCCATGCGGATCCTTCGCGCCCGAGCGATCGCGCCCGGACTGGAACCAGACCGCGGCCGCGCCGTGCGTGAGCGCGAGCGCCACGATGTCCGGCAGCTCGTCGATCGGCCGGTGCGCGTAGACGAGGTCGACGTGCTCGGGCGGCGCCGCGGGTGTCACCCGAACGCCCGCCCCCGCAGGCTCGTACGCGTTGTACGTGTCCGGTCCGTCCTGGGAGATCACGCCGAGCCCGCGTTGCGCGAGCGCGTCCGGCACCTCCCGGCTCGGCCAGTCCACGAGGAGCACGCTCCTCGTCCGCTCGACGACGGCTGCCGCGTCCACGGAGCCGACGCTATCCGCTACCGGCCGAGCGGGTCCACCACCTCGCCGTTCTGCCTGACCTCCCAGTGGAGGTGGGAGCCTGTCGTGATGCCGGTGAGGCCCACGAGCGCGATCGGCTGGCCGCGCGCGACGGTCTCGCCGACGTCGACGAGCGCGTGCGCGGTGTGGTACGCGCACGACTCGAGCCCGTCGGCCTGCGTCACGCACACGCGGTAGCCGCCGACCGGATGGCGCTCCGTCGCGCTCACGACGCCGTCGTCGGCCGCGTAGACGATCGATCCGAGCGGGGCGCCGATGTCGACGCCGGTGTGGCGTCCCTGCCGGTACTGGGTGATCGCGCCGACCACCGGCCGGAGCGAGCGGAGCCCGTCCTCCCGCATGCGCTGCGTGCCGCGGGCGGCCGCGGCCGCGCGCGTCTCGGTACCCGCGGCGGGCCCGCAGCGGAAGAGCTCCAGCTGGTTCGAGGCGACGCCGGTGCGGCTCACGCCCGCGAAGAGCGTGCCGTCGGGGCTGAACGCGCGGGCGCCCGCGAGGTTCGGGAGCGACGCGAGGCTCTTCGCGCCGAACACCGTGAACTGGTCGAGCGCGTCCCCGCCGGGGACCGTCGGCGAGACCGTGCCGAGGATGAGCCGGCCATCGGCCGTCCAGCCGTGCACGCGCGCCTTCGGATCGAGCGCCGCCGTGCGCTGCGTGCCGTCCGCGGCGCGGAGCGTGACGCGGTCGCGCGAGCGGAGGAGGAGCGTGGCGCCGCGCGGGGACCACTCGGTGTGCGCGACATCGGGGTCCGTGATCGCGGTGACCTCGCCCGTCCGCGTGACGCCGAGGTACCGCTGAACGGCGCCGGAGAGGAGGTGCCGCGTGACCGTGAACTGGGTCCCGTCGGCGCTGAAGGCCGTGTCCTCGGCGGGGTAGATCGGCGCGGGCAGCGAGACCGTCGCGACCGTGCGGACCTGGCCGTCCTTCCACGCGCGGATCTCGTTCACGTACCAGTGGAGGAGCTCCTCGCCGACCCACCGCGCCTCCGGCTGCGTCGACTCGACGAGGCCTACGGTCCTGCCGTCGCGGACGACGCGGAGGAACTCGTCCTCCTTGCTCCTGTTCTCGTCGCGCCAGTAGGAGAGGAGACCGCCCGACGCGGACCACTCGGGATACGTCGCGACGTTGAGGTCGCGCACCGTCCCGGTCGCGACGTCGACGATCGAGAGGATCCGCTGCTCCTCGTGGCCCGTGATCGTGAAGCGCGACGGAACGAGGTGGAACCGGACGATCGCGAGCGACCGCGAGTCCGGGGACCAGCGCGCGTCCACGACGTCGGCGATCGGCGGCAGCGCGAGGCGCTCGCTGCAGCGCAGCGACTCCTCGGCGACGGCGGCGCGCGGCTCCGCGAGCTCGACCGTGGTCGGAGCGGTGGTGGCCCGGGCGGGGGGATCGATCTGCGCCGCCGTGCATCCGACGAGCGCGAGAGCGAGGAGCAGCGCGCGCATCACGCGATCATGCGAGGCGCATCACCGTCGCGCGATCTCCTTTCGGCGGTCTCGCCGATCTATCCGGTATCGACCGAGGCGAGCGAGCGGGCGATGGTGATCCTCAACGGGCCGCGATCGCTGTTCGATGCGGAGCGGGATGTTGGGGCTCACGAGGTCGCGTCGCGCATCGCTCGCCGTCGCGACCGTCGTTACGTTCGCGGGGCTGGTCGCGACGATAGGCGACGCCACGGGCGAGCAGGGGGCCGCTCGCATGATCGCTCCGCTCGGTGAGCTCGTCGCGCGGGGCGGCGCGCTCGTCCTCGCCCGCGGCGGCGACGCGCGCGGGGTCATCCAGCGCATGGCCTTCGAGGACGACGCCAAGATCTCCCCGGTCGCGACGCCGGTGCTCGCCGTCCCGGGCAGCGAGATGTGGGTCGAGGTGCGCGTCACGAACGCGGGCCTCGGCACCTGGGCGGCGGCGGACGACGATCCGGTGCGCCTCTCGTACCACTGGTACGACGAGACCGGAACGGTCGTGGTCTGGGACGGGCTGCGCACGCCGATCGCCGCGGACGTGCTGCCCGGCCGGAGCGCGACGGTCGTGGCCGGCGTGCGCGTGCCGGACGCGCCCGGCTTCTACACGCTCGCCTGGGATCTCGTGCGCGAGCGGAGCGGCTGGTTCGCCGGCGGCGAGGCGAGGGCGCGCGGGACGACCGTCGCGGTCCGCGCCGAGGGCGTCACCCTCTACGGGAAGGGCTGGGGCCACGGCAGCGGCCTGTCGCAGTGGGGCGCGCAGGGCTGGGCGCTCGGCGCGGCGGGAACGAGGAAGAACGGCGAGGAGATCGCCCTTCACTACTTCCCGGGCGCCTCGCTCGGCCAGCAGCCGCCGTCGTCGCCGTTCCGCGTGCTGCTCTCGTATCCGTCGACCGGGTGCGTGAAGCGCACGATCCACGACCGCGCGCGGATGTGGTCCGCCGGCGGGATGCGGCTCGTGAACGACCAGCAGCCGGGCGTCGTCTACGCGGAGGTCGGCCCCGACCACCCGCTCGACGTCCACAACATCGGCGGCCGCCTCCACGTGAGCGCCGACGGCGGATGGTCCTGGGTCTACATCGGCGACGCCGCCGTGACCTTCACGCCGATCCAGTGGTGGGACCCGATCGCGATCCGCGAGAAGGGCCTCGCGTACCGCGGCAACATCCGCGTGCAGATCGGCGCGACGGGCATCGCGGTCGTGAACTACGTGTCCTCCGACGACTACATGCAGGGCGTGCTCCCGAGCGAGATGCCCGCGTGGTGGGAGTTCGAGGCCCTCCGCGCGCAGGCGATCGCGGCGCGGACGTACGCGGCGTGGCGGCAGTCCACCGCGCAGAAGCGGCACTGGGACGTCCTCGACGACATCGCCGACCAGTGCTACGGCGGCCGGTCGCACGAGAGCCCGCGCTCGACGGCGGCGGTGCAGGCGACGAAGGGCCAGATCCTCGTCTACCAGGGCAAGCCGATCCGCGCGCTCTTCTCGTCGGCGCACGGCGGCGTGTCGGAGAACGTCGGCTGCACGCTCGACGTCGAGAGGGTCGCGGGCAGGTGGACCTGCGAGGCGGACTGGCCGTACACGAAGCCGGTCGAGGATCCGGCCGAGCTCGCCGCGTGGGACAAGTTCGGCGCGATGCCGCACGTCTGGGACCGCTCGTTCTCGTCGGACCTCGTGCGGCGCGAGATCATCGTCGACTACGGCATCGACATCGGTCAGCTGGTCAACATGCAGTTCGCGCTGTCGTCCGGAGGCCGGCCCGTTTCGGTGAAGGTCGTCGGCTCCCTCGGCGTGGCGGACCTGCCCGGCGACAAGTTCCTGCGCCACACGCTCGGCCTCAAGAGCTCGCTCGTCCGGACCGCGCCGTTCTAGCGCCGTAGGCTCCTCCATGGAGGAGGCGCGCGGACGCCGCGCCCGGCGAGAGCGGCGCTACGGCGGGCAGCCCACGGGACCGTCGGGGCGGGTCCACGGGCTCGGGTAGGCGACGCACGCGCTCGGTTCCTCGCCGCTCCGGAGCTGGTGCCGCGCGGCCGACCACTGCCAGCGGCCGTCGCGCTCGTCGAGGAAGAGGTCGGCGCGGATCGTCTTCCCGGCCTCGCGCCACTCCGACCGCACGAAGTACGTGGTCCGCCCGCCCTCCGTCTCGGTCTGCACCTGCCGCTCCACGCTGACCGACAGGCCCTTCGCGAACGCGTCACGCAGGCCGCGCGTGAAAAGGCTCACGGACCGGTTGAGCGGCCCCATGCCGACCACTTTGCCGTCGATCCAGTGCCAGGCGGCGATCCAGCAGTCCGGCATGAGCGCGCGGACCGCGTCCGCGTCACGCGCCGCGAACGCGTCCGCGAGCCTGCCCGCCGCGAGCCGCGCGGACGAGGCGGGGTCCGCGGTCGGCGTGGGAGCGGGGAACGCCTGCGGCGTGACCGCGGTGAAGGTGCGGACGATGTCGTCGAGCCAGCCCTTCGGGAGCGCCGACGGCGTCCTCCACGTCACCGGGCTGATCCAGTAGATCCGGTCGTTCGCGCGGATCACGTACGAGCGCGTCTCGGTCACGCCCGCCTGGTCCGGGTAGAGCCGCACGGCCTCGTACCCGTTGACCGTCAGCCGCTCGACGCGCTGGTGCTGGCTCACCGGCTGCCCGCCCGGGGACTGCGGCGTCGTCGCCCACTCGAACGCGGACATGCCGCGCGCGTCGAGGGACACGCTGACGTGCACGTCGTCCTCGCGCCCCTGCCCTCCGGTGTGCCCGGTGTCGCGCTCGCAGGCCGCCCGCGCTTCGGCCTCGGTCGTGAGCGTGTAGTAGTCGGTGCCTCCTCGCCCGCCTGCCGCCGTCACGATGTTGGAGAAGGATCGCCGGTACCCCCGCGGGAGCGCGATCCGGTAGCCGAGCACGGGGTTCTCGTACGCGGTCGACGCGGTGCCCGAGGTCGGTGACGCGGAGGGCGTCGCGGACGCGGACGGCGACGCCGGCGGCGACGCGCTCGCGGCCGGCGACGCCGACGGGCTCGCGGCCTGCTGCTGCCGCAGGTCGAGGAGGCGGGTGCCGGCGACCAGTCCGACGACGACCGCCACGACGAGCGCGAGCGCGGGCACGAGCGGCCGCGCGCCGCCGCCGCGGCGGAGGTCCGCGAACGGCGCGAGCGGAACGCGCCGCTCGGGCGTCCGGAGGAGGCGCTCGAGCTCTTCGTCGTTCATCCGGCGAGGCCCCGCTCGAGGCGCCGGTACGCGGCGCCGAAGCTCTTGCGCCCGCGGTGGATCCGCGTCCTCACCGTCTCCTCGGGGACGTCCAGCACGGACGCGATCTCCGCGCGCGAGAGGCCCTCGTGGTACGCGAGCACGAGCGCGACCGCCTCGTGCGAGGGGATGCGCGCGAGAGCCGTGCGCACGAGCGCCGCGGTGTCGGCGTCGGGCTCCGGCGCGCGCTCGGTCCCCGCGAAGGGGACGAACGCGAGGATCGCTCTCCGCCGCCGGCGCGAGACCACGAGCCGCGCCGCGATGCGGTAGAGCCACGCGCGGACCGCGCCGCGGTCGCGGAGCGACCGCTCCCGCTCGATCGCCCGCGCGAAGGTGTCCTGCACGATGTCCCTCGCCGCCTCCATGTCGCCGGTGAGCCGGTAGGCGAACGCCGACAGCTCCGGGCCGTGGCGCTCGTACAGCGCGGGCCAGTCGAGCTCGATGTCGTGGGACGGTCGAGCGCCGCCCGCGGGTCCGCTGCTCACGTCGTCAGCCAATAGGACGCCCGACATGGTGTCGAGGGGTTCAACTTGGCACGCCAGTGTGCTCTCGCACCCGCGGGACCGGACCACCGCCCGCGAGCGCGGCCGGTCGGCCGCCGCGCCGCTCTCCTTACCGACTTCGAACGATCAGGTGGCCAGATCGTGACCGAGCGCACGCACGCCGGCCAGAGAGCGGCGGATGATCTGCGGCGATGAACGCTCCACGGACGCTCGAGCAGCTGCTCGACGTGGTCCGCGCGCTCGTGCTGCTGCAGGGCGCGATCCTCGTCGCGGCGACGATCGAGGCGCTGATCTGGGGCTCCGCGTTCGGCGGCGGCGCCGCGACGGCGGTGCCGAGCGCGGCCGCGGCGGCCGCGCTGCTCGTCGCGCGTGCGAACGTTGGCAACGAGCGCCGGTGGGCGCGCCGGGTGCTCTTCGTCGTGGAGGGCGCGCTGATCGCGACGATCGCGATCGACGGCGCGCTCGCGCTCCTGATCACCCGCGCGCTGCCGCCCGCCACGGCGCTGGTCACGCGGCTGCTCATCCCGCTCGCGGTGATCGCGCTCCTCCGCCGCGCGCGCGCCGCGGCCGCGGCCGCGCCGCTCGCGGCCGCGGCGGCCTAGATGGCGCACGCGCAGGGCGCGGTCGGCGGGAGCCCGCTCTACCGGCTCGCGCCGGACCATGCGGCCGCGGCGATCCTGCTCCTGCTCGTCGCCCTTCTGGTCGTCCGGCTCGTGCGAGGTCCGGGAGCGCGGTCGCGCTCGCCGCTCGAGCTCCTGCTGTTCACGCTCGTCGCCGGATCCGCCGCGGTGCACGCCGGGCTCGCTGTCGGTGATGACCACGGCGGCGCCGCGAACGCGCTGTTCGCGCTCGACGCGCTCCTGCTCGCGCTCGTCGCGCGGCGGGTCTGGCGCGGAGAGCCGGTCGGCCGCCTCGGCGCTGCGGTCCTGCTCGGCTCGATCGTCGCGTACTGCGCCTCCGCGCTCCGCGGCGACGCGCCCGATCAGCTCGGGCTCCTGACGAAGACCGCCGAGATCCTCGCGCTCGCGATCGTCGCGCAGCGGCCGCTCGGCGCCGCGCCGCGGCGGCTCCGGTCCGCCGCGGTCGGCGCGGCCGTGGTCCTGCTCGTGGTCGGGACCGCGGCGAGCGCGTGGATCGGAGCGTTCCGCGCGTCCGCCGCGACGCACGACGAGGTCGCGGGCCATCACGTCCACGGAGGCGCGGTCGCGCCGCCGGGCACCGTCCTTCCGGTCGTGCCGGAGCGCGACGCCACCGCCGGCGAGCGGCAGGCCGTGACGCAGTTCGTGCTCACGGCGCGCGCGGCGCTCGCGCGATACGCGGACCCGGCGGTCGCCGCCGCCGACGGGTACCGCGTCGACGGCATGCGCGGCATCGACTTCCACGCCCCGAACCCTTCGTACGAGAAGGACGGCCGCGTCTTCGATCCCGAGCGGCCCGAGACGCTCGTCTACGCGCTCGCGCCCGACGGCCGGCCGGTGCTCATGGGCGCGCTCTTCCAGATGCCCGAGCTCGGTCAGGCCGGTCCGACGATCGGGGGACCGCTCACCGTGTGGCACGCCCACGAGCAGGTGTGCTTCTCGCTCGTGCCGCCCGCGCTCGCCGGGCTCGTGAGCCCGTTCGGCATGTGCCCGCTCGGGTCGATCGCGCTCCCGCGCAGCGGGGAGATGATCCACCTCTGGCTCGTGCCCGGTGCGCCCGTGCCGTTCGGCGACCTCGATGAGGCGTGGAAGCGCGCGTACCTCGCGAAGCTGGTGGCGGCCGACTAGCGCGGGATCCGGGGCACGTGCGCGCGGAGGGCGGCCTGGTGGCTAGCCCTGCGGTGCGGGACGCGACGCGAGCTCCCGCCGGTGGCTTCGCACGAGGTACGCGCCCACGAGCGCTCCGATCGGAACGATGCCGAAGTGGAAGACGTACTCGATCACCGCCAGGGCCGGCCAGTTGTACTCGCCGTTGATGTGCGTGATGCGGTGCAGGAAGTCGTGCGGCCAGGGCGCGAGCAGCAGGTACGCGACGCACCACGCGACCGCGCGCTCGAGCGCCACGACGCCCGGGCCGAACAGCGTGCGGCGCGCCCTCTGGACGTAGGCGACGCCGACGCCGAAGGCGAGGGACTCGAGCAGGACCAGCACCCCGAACGCGGGGAACACTTCCGCCGGAGGGGTGATCGCGCCCTCAGGCAGGGCGGTGAGCGCGAGCGCGAACATGGTCGCGGCGACGACGAGAGCGATGGCGAACGATGTGATGTTCATGGGCGTGTTGTCGCGCGCGGAGCGCCGGGGGTCAAGGCCGAGCGCGGTTTCATGAAGAACTGCCGCACCTATTCACGGACCCCTTATCGTGTCGCCTTCATGGCCCTCCAGACGCGACCCACCGGTGGCCGTCCGGCGTACGACCCGTACCGCCACCGCCATCTCCTGTACGCGAAGGCCGCGCCCGTCTTCCGCGCGTTCGGCTACCGGCAGGTCACGATGAAGGCGCTGGCACACGCCTGCGGCGTATCCGCTCCGGCGCTGTACCGCTACTTCCCCTCGAAGCTCGACTTCGCCCTCTTTCCTCTCACGGAGCCGCCGACCGGCTACTGCTCGATGCTCCTCAACGAGGCCGCCGACGCCGAGCCCGACGGGCTCCGCGCCCTCCGCGCGGCTCTCGTGGAGGCGATCGCGCACGTCGACCTGGTGGTGCTCGCGGTCCGCCTCGCGATCGAGGCGGGCCGGGACGCCGGCGACGTGTTCTCGTCGCGCCGGATCGCCACCCTCGACGCGACCGTCCGTGAGGTGGTGATCCGCTGCGTCCCGCGGCTCGGCGACCGCGCCGACGACCTCGCGCACACCCTCGTGTCGCTCGTCGTGAGCGCCGCGGCCGCGCAGGCGCCGCTGCCGCCGGAGGAGCTGTGGCGGCAGGGCGGGCCGATCGTGCGCGGGTACCTCCGCGACGCGGGATACGACGACGCGCAGCTGTCGCACCTCTTCGGGCCGATGCCGCTCGACGCGTAAGGGGTCGGCCGCTGCGGTCCTCCTCCGGACCGCCCGCCGCCTGCTCGGGTGGAGTCTTACGCCCTACGCATGGACCGGTAGGGAGTGAAGAGAGCCGGCACCTCGCTGCCAGCCAGCTTCGCTCTGAGCTCTGCGCTCGGCTCACCGAGCAGCTCGCCGTGGACGACTGAGACCGTCGCGAGGACCGGTGCGAACAGATGGCCGAGGTTCGCGGCGTGCTCGATCGCCGCCTCGGAGTCCCGGTACCGCTCGATGAACACGCACTCGGACCGATCGCCGTTGAGGTAGAGGTCGTACTGGAGCGTGCCGGAGTCCTTCGTCCGTACGATCTCCATGGCCTGATCGGACAAGCGCAGGTATTCCTCGCGCTTGCCCTCGTGAAATTTGAAGCGTGCGATACCAAGAAGCTCGCTCATGGCGCGGTCCTCCATTGCCGAAACTTGCGATCGACCCACTGTGTCCCGACATCCTGCACGGTGGCCGTGCAGCGCCTCGCGGCGCCCTCCGACGATCTCGGCATCGAGTGGTCACGATCGGTTCGGCAGGGCTGCTGGCGCGACGAGGGAGCGGGGCCATGCTCCCGCAAGGATCAGGTGATCATCGTGCCGGACTGGGGTTGACGTCCGAGGGATCGCCAGGTGCTCGGTGAGACCCGGGAGCTGTCGACTGGACAGCTCGATGAGCTGGCGCGTGCCTTCGTTGCTTTGATACGAGAGCCGGCGCCCACCCGGATACGCGAGCTTCGCTTCGGCCGAAGCGTCGATGAAGGCCCGGCACCGGAACGTCGTTGGCACGCTGACGAGCAGGAGCAACGGGGAAAGCAGCACAGCGACGAGCAAAGCGCTCCCGAGCGCGACCAACGTGACGATGGACCGCCGCAGGCCACTGCGTCCAGCGTCGGCGCGCGTCGAGTCACATGCTGCATTACTCAGTCCGCGCGTGGTCGTGACCACACTCCGGGGTGGGTCGCGGGAGTAAGGTGTCGGCGTGGATCTCCTACCCATCGTCGTGATGACCATCGTGTTGATCATCGCCGCCATCGTGGGACTCACGACGCGGAACTGGCTCCTGGTGTTGATCCTCGCGGGCATCGCCGCACTCGGGACGCAGAACTGGCTGCTTCCCATCCCGTTGACGATCATCACCGGCGTTATGGCTCTCACCACCCGGAACACCCGCGCTGCGCTGCGAGGCACGCCCTCTACTGGTCGTTTCGCGGGGTTCCGCAAGGGTCTTGCCGCCGCTCCGCTGTACTCCGTGGCCGTCGGTGTCGGGCATCTCGCGCTCGCGATGGTCTGGTACGAGCGCACGACCGGACTAGCACGCGACGGGCAAGCCTTCAGCGGCACGATGGTGCTCGGCCTCGGATTCATCCTGCTCGGCCTCGTCAGCGCGCCGTTCATCGTTCCGGCCGAGCGCGACCTCGGGGGCCTCCTGCGCGGCGCGCTCGTTGCCCTCGGCGTTGCGGCGGCGGTCGTCGCCTACACCGCGAGTCAGGGCTACCTCGTGGGCGGTACTCCAGGTGAGCTTCACTGCATCATCGAGCAGGGTCGTGAGATCTGTCCGCCGGGGGACGGCACCTGGGTCATGGATGCGCGGCCTGACGTGCTGGTGATGATCTTGGCTGCATTTGCCGCGTACGCGGTGTCCCACATCCTTGCGCGACTCAGTCAAGGGAGAAGGCAAAGGCTGGCGGCGCCGACCGCTCCATGACGCGCCTCTGCCACGCGCCATGCGGTGCAGGTGGGGTGACGCGCGCGTCGCTCGTGTGGATCTCCTGGAAGTGAGCTTGCCGGAGCGTCAGGCTGACCACGGCTCGCGCTCGCGTACCTGAGGTCGTTCGCATCATGGCTTGCCGAGGCCCGCTATTGGGCAACTCCCCTCGGCGGGTCGGTGGCGGGCGACCGCATCCCACGCGGCGGGTCTGATCGTGTTCGACATCCAGGCCGAGGGCGGCTGACGCGACGTCACGATGGCGCGGCGCTACACCCAGAACCGTCCCTTCGCTGAGCTCCAGGCGCTACCGAACGCGCTCACCGCGACGATCCGGCGGCGACGCACGCGGTAGTCAGGTCGCAAGAGGATCAGGTCATCTTCCGGCGGATCAGGTGAGCTGCCACGCGCGGCCACCCATGGGCAGCCCAATGTTCATCGGGGTCTGCTGGGGAGGAAGGATTCGAACCTTCGATCGCCTGATCCAGAGTCAGGTGCCTTACCGCTTGGCCACTCCCCAGTGCGGAGATGTCCATTGTACGGCGGCGAGCCGGACTTCTCGCGCATCCGCACCGCCGCGCTCCTCGTAGCACTTGCGGGAGCGGCGGCCTCGTCCTTGGAGGTGCAGAACTGTGATCAGGACCGCGCTCGCGTCGACCCTCGCGATCGTGCTCGCGCTCGCCAGCGCCACGCCGGTCATCGCGCACGGGCCGTGCACCGACACCGGTGCGCCCGGCGCCAGCGAGTACGGCCTCCTTCATGTGTCGAGCCATACACCGCACGGGCCGCCCGACGCTTTCCACAACCCGGGCACGCACATGGGCTATTCGGCCTGCCTCGACGTGCACTGAGCTAACAGAGGCCGCCGCTCCCGATCCTCCTACGCCGGCGCGCGCCTCATCGCCACCAGCGCCAGCATGAGCAACGGCACGCAGAACAGCGCGTAGTAGAAGCCGCCGCCGATGCTGACGATCGACGTCAGGTCGACGAGGATCGCGGCGACGAGCACCCGCGTCGCCGTGGCCCGGCTTCCCCAGGTGAGCGCCGCGAGCGCGGCGACGGGCGCGCCGGCCCAGAGGATGAAGAACGGGAGCGGCGCGAGCCCGCTCATCTCGAGCTGCGTCGTCGGCCGGCACACCTGCGGCCCGCCGTCGGTGATCGAGCACATCATCCCGGTCGGCCCGAGGAAGAAATACACCGCGTAGAAGACGCCGATCGTGGCGGCTGCGGCGGCGAGAAGACGGGCGGTGCGCATGCGTGGCACGCTACGCCAGTGACGGAGCTGCCGCGCCCCCGCGACGACCTCGCCGGGCAGAAGGCCTACGCGACGCAGCAGCTGCCGGGCGCGGACGTGCGCCTCCAGGCGAACGAGTGGACCGAGCCGAACCCGGCGGGGAAGTGGCTCACGAGCGAGGAGCTCGGCTCCGTCCTCCTCAACCGCTACCCGGGCGGCGGACCGTCGGGCGAGGTGCGCGCGGCGATCGCGAAGCAGCACGGCGTCGAGCCCGAGCAGATCATCCTCGGGAACGGCAGCAACGAGCTCCTGTTCAGCACCTTCATCGTGTTCGGCGGACACGGCCGCACGACGCTCCTCTTCCACCCGACGTACGCGATGCATGGCCGTCTCACGACGCTCGCCGGCGGCACGGTCGCCGTCGAGAAGGTCGGCCTCCCGTACGACCTGCGCGCCGACCGCGCGCTCGCGGCGATGGAGCGCGTGAGGCCGCACGTCGTCGCGTTCACGTCGCCGAACAACCCCACGGGGAACACCATCCCGGACGACGTCGTGCTCACGGTCGCCGCGCGCTACCCGCGCACGCTCGTGCTCCTCGACGAGGCGTACGCGGATCTCGCCGGCCGCTCGCTGATCCCGGCGGTCGCGGCGTACGCGAACGTCGTCGTCGCGAAGACGTTCTCCAAGGTGCGCGCCGCAGCGGGACTGCGCCTCGGCTACCTCATCGCGCATCCCGAGCTCGCCGAGGTCTACCGCGCCGCGCAGCTGCCGTACAGCATCAGCGCCGTCACCTACGCGATCGCGCTCAAGATGCTGCGCGAGGACGGCGACATCGCGGGCCGCGTCGAGCGGTGCCGCGTCGAGCGCGAGCGGGTGATCGCGGCGCTCTCGCGCGTCCCGGGCGTGAGCGTGTACCCGTCGGTGACGAACTTCGTCCTCTTCCGCGTGCACGACGGCGACACCGCGCGCGTGCACGCCCGCTTCCTCGAGGAGGGCGTGCTGATCCGCGACGTGTCCATGTGGCCCGGGTGCGAGGGCTGCCTCCGCGCCTCGATCGGCACGGCGGGCGAGACCGACCGGTTCATCGCGGCTCTCGCGCACGCGTTCGCGCCAGCGGTCGCGTGACGACCGACGATGCGGCGATAGCGTGAGGGGAACGCTCGCCGTCGCCGTCGTCCTCGCGCTCGTGGCGCTCGCGAGCTTCGCGATCCTGCCTGCTTGCCCGAGGTGCGCCCAGGACAACGCCTACCTCGGTCTCGTCCTCTACCCCTTGGCCCTCGCGGCCGTGGCGGGCCTGTTCCTCCTCGCGTCGCTCTTCGGGCGGCGCCGCGCCTGGACGCGCCGCGCGGCGACGATCGGAGCGCTCATCGGCATCGGCTGCGGCGCCGTGCTGTTCACAGCAGGCGTGACGCGCATCCTCCCCGGAGGGCCTCTCGACCTCGCCATCTGGGCCTTCGCCCTCGCCGGGAGCTTCGCGGCGTGGACGCTCGCCCGCCGGTGAACGCGCGCCCGCACCTCATGATCGACTGCGCGAGCCTCGCGTACCGCGCGTACCACGCCGTCCCCACGATCAAGGCGCCCGACGGGACCGAGGTGAACGCCGCGTACGGCTTCCTCAACTTCCTCTCGCGCCTCGTCGCCGACCGCCGCCCCGGGCTGCTGCACGTGGCGCTCGACGCCGACTGGCGCCCCGAGTTCCGCGTCGCCGCGCTCCCGACCTACAAGACGCACCGCGTCGCGGGGCCGGAGGATCCGCCGGACCCCGTCGATCCCCAGATGCGGATCATCGTCGAGCTCCTCGGCGCGATCGGGATCTCGACGGCGGCGTCCGACGGGCTCGAGGCCGAGGACGTCATCGCGACGCTCGCGGCGCGCGAGACGGGGCCGGTCGAGGTCGTGACCGGCGACCGCGATCTCTTCGCGCTCGTCGCCGATCCAAAGATCGTCGTCCTCTACACGCTGCGCGGCGTCACGGAGCTCGCGCGCGTGGACGCGGCGTGGGTGGCGAACAAGTACGGCATCCCGGGTGACCGCTACCTCGACTACGCGATCATGCGGGGCGACCCGAGCGACGGGCTGCCCGGCGTCGCGGGGATCGGCGAGAAGACGGCGAGCGAGCTCCTGCGCAAGTACGGCTCGCTCGACGGGATCCTCGCGGCCACGGACCTCTCGCCGGCGGTCGGCGCGCGCCTCCGGCGCGCCGCCGACTACCTCGTCGCCGCGCGCAGGGTGGTCGCCATGGTGCGCGACGCGCCGGTCGTCGCCGGCGACGGCGCGCTCCCGCCGCGGCCACGGGATCCGGAGCGCGTCCGCGCGCTCGGTGAGCGCTACGCGCTCACGGGAGCGCTCGACCGCGTCGCGACGGCCCTCGCCGGGCTCGCGCCGGCGGTCGCGACGTGAGGCCGGCCGCGATCCTCACCGGCTTCCTCACCGACATCGGGCTCACGTTCATGTTCTCGGCCGTCGTCGTCGCGATCGTCGGCGGCGACACGCCCGAGGAGATGTCGCGTCGCATGTCCTCGTCGACGGAGCTGATGCTGTCGCTCGCGCTCGTCGGGCTCGCCTTCACCGGGATCGGCGCGTACGTCGCCGCGGCGATGGCGGGAACGAGGCACGTCGAGCACGGCGTAGCCGTGGGCATGCTCTCGCTCGGGCTCGGGCTCGGGTGCCAGCTCGCGGCGCCGGGGTCGGCGTCGTCGCAGCCCGGCTGGCTGCAGCTCGTGGGCTTCGCGCTCACCGTCCCGGTCGCGGCGCTCGGGGGCTGGTACCGGAAGGCGAGCGAGCCGAAGCCGTGATCGTCTACCCGGCGATCGACATCCTCGACGGCCGCGTCGTCCGGATGGAGCGCGGCGACTTCGCCACGGTCGAGGAGGTCGCGAGCTCGCCGCTCGAGGCCGCCAAGCGCCTCGTCGCCGCGGGCGCGGAGTGGCTCCACGTCGTGGACCTCGACGGATCGCGCACCGGCGTGCCGCGCAACCTCGACCACATCCGCGCGATCGCGAACCGCTTCACCGTCAGGCTCCAGGCGGGCGGCGGCATCCGCGACTTCGACATGGCCGAGCGCTTCGCCGAGGCCGGCGTGAACCGGATCGTCGTCGGCACCGCGGCGATCTCCGACAAGGAGCTGGTCGGGCGGCTCGTGGACCGCCACGCGGACGGGCTCGCGGTCGCGGTGGACGCGCGCGCCGGCAAGGTCGCGACCGCCGGATGGACGCGCACGAGCGACGTCGAGGCGAAGGACCTCGTGCAGGAGCTCGCGGTCATCGGCGTCGCCACGATCGTGTTCACGAACGTCTCGCTCGACGGCACGCTCCAGGGCGTCGACCTCGCGACCACCGAGACCATCGCGCGCGGGTTCGGCGGCGAGACGATCTACTCGGGCGGCGTCGGATCCCTCGACGACATCCGCGCGCTCGCGCGCCTGCGGCACCGCGGCGTCCGGGGGGTCATCGTCGGGCGTGCGCTGTACATGGGGCGGTTCACGCTCGGGGAAGCGATGGCCGCGGCGCGAGGCGCGTGACCGCCTTCAGCGTCGAGGTCGAGGACCTCGTCAAGCGCTATCGGGGCGCCGACGCGAACGCGGTCGACGGGATCTCCTTCCGCGTGCGCGCGGGCGACTTCTTCACGCTGCTCGGACCGAACGGGGCGGGGAAGACGACGACGATCTCGATCCTCACGACGACGCTCGCACCCACCTCGGGCACGGCGAGGATCGCGGGCCGCGACGTGCGCACGGAGGCGAGCGCCGTCCGGAGCGTGGTCGGGATCATCTTCCAGAAGCCGAGCCTGGACCAGAACCTCACGGCCGAGGAGAACGTCCGCTTCCACGCGGTGCTCTACGGCCTGCACGCCTTCCGCCCGTCGTACGCGCTGATGCCCAAGGAGTACCGGGACCGGGTGGCGATGCTCGCCGAACTGCTCGGCCTCGGCCGGCAGATGTTCCGTCCGGTCAAGACCTTCTCCGGCGGGATGAAGCGGAAGCTCGAGATCGTGCGGAGCCTGATGCACGAGCCGCGCGTGCTGTTCCTCGACGAGCCCACCGCCGGGCTCGACGCGGCGAGCCGGCGGACGCTGTGGGAGTACCTGCGGCAGGTCCGCGCCGAGCGAGGGACGACGGTCTTCCTGACCACGCACTACCTCGACGAGGCGGAGGAAGCCGACACGGTCTGCATCATCGACAAGGGGAGGATCGTCGCGCTCGGCTCTCCGGCGGACGTGAAGGCGAAGCTCACCGCGCAGTACCTGCTCCTCGACGCCGCCGACCGCGCGAGGCTGCGCGACGAGCTGCACCGCCGCGGCATCCGCTTCACCGAGACGCCGCTCTTCCGCATCGACGTCGAGGAACGGGGCGCGCACGCGCTCCTTCGCTCGATCGAGACGCCGCTCACGGCGGTCCGCACGCACGCGCCGAGCCTCGAGGACGCGTACCTCGAGATCGTGGGTAGGACGGAGTGAACGCCGGCGCCGTGCTCATGATCGCGCAGCGTGACCTCCTGAAGCTCCTGCGCGACCGGGCGCGCCTCGTCTCGGAGCTCGTGTTCCCGATGATCTTCATCGGCGTGCTCGGATCGAGCCTGCAGGCGAACCTCGGCGGCGCGGTCGGCTACGACCTCCTGACGTTCACGTTCACCGGCGCCGTCGGCATGACGATCTTCCAGACGACGGCGCTCGGGATCGTGTCGCTCATCGAGGACCGCGAGAACGACTTCAGCCAGGAGATCTTCGTGAGCCCGGTCTCGCGCTACGCGATCGTGTTCGGGAAGATCCTCGGCGAGACGCTCGTCGCCGCGCCGGTCGCGATCG
This sequence comes from Candidatus Limnocylindria bacterium, assembly GCA_035708565.1. Classification (GTDB taxonomy): domain Bacteria; phylum Chloroflexota; class Limnocylindria; order P2-11E; family P2-11E; genus JACDAF01. Next base: position 591 of record DASSSF010000097.1, on the reverse strand, counting down.
GGATCGTCGCGTTCGCCGCGCTCCTCGGCGTTCCGCTCGACGGGCCGCGGCTCGCCGCGCTCGCCGTCACCGGGCTCGCGGCCGCCTTCTTCGGCGGCGCGTTCGGGATCGTGGTGCTCGCGAACCTGCGCAGCCAGCGCGCCGCGAACCAGGTCTTCCCGTTCATCATGCTGCCGCAGTACTTCCTCGCGGGGATCTTCAATCCGATCGCCGTTCTGCCGTGGTACCTCGACATCGTCTCGCGTATCTCCCCGATGCGCTACGCCGTGGACCTCATGCGCGGCGGCTACTACGCGGGCTCGCCCGAAGCCGACCGCGTCGTCCTCGCGGACCCCATGACGAACTTCGCGATCATGGCCGCGGGCTTCGTCGTGTTCATGGCCGTCGGCACCGCGCTGTTCGTGCGCGCGGAGCGGAACCGCTAGGCCGCGAGCCGGTGCTGCGCCTGGCGGAGCCGTTACTCCGGCCCGCTCCGACGGTCATTCACCACGCGCTTGAGCGTTGTGTGACGCAGGTCCGAGAGTGGCGTTGCCCGTATCGCTTCGAACCGGTGCGGCTCCGTCGGTCGTGCGGCGGAACAGTACGCCCACC
>DASSSF010000096.1:0-8395 GCA_035708565.1 Candidatus Limnocylindria bacterium | reverse complement strand
GGCGGAACAGCGATCGCATCAACGGGAAGACCGGATCTGGCAGGACAGTACGAGCGACCGTGCTGCGAAGCCGTCGCGATGAGTGGACCGCCCAGGGCGATCCTCCTCTCAGGCGCGGGGTCCGCTCGGCCCGTTCCCCTGTGACCTCCGACCCTGTGCGCGCGTCCGCCGGGAGGCGAGCCTCGATCGCATGACGACGACGGTGACGCGCCCGACCGAAGGCCTGGACCGCTACAAGGAGTCCATCCGCATGCGCCTCGAGGAGCGCCGAGACGAGATCCTCGCCGAGATCGCGCAGGACGACGCGATCGCCGCCACCGCGCTCGACGAGCGCGGCGAGGATCTCACGCCCTCGCAGCATCCCGCCGACGTCGCGAGCGACCTCTACGAGCGCACACGGCTCGTCACCGAGCGACGCGGGCTCGACCACCGCCTCGTCGCGATCGAGGACGCGCTGGCGCGGATCGACACGCCCGGCTTCGGGCTGTGCGCCGACTGCGGCGACTCGATCCCCGTCGCGCGGATGCTCGTCCGCCCGCAGGCGTCGCGCTGCGTCGAGTGCCAGACGCGCGAGGACCGGCTCGTCCGCCGGCACGCCGGAGCGCGGGCCTAGCGGCGATGCTCCGGGCGTGGCGCCCGGTCGCCCGCGTCATCGACACCCCGGCGTTCTGCGGCGGCATCCGCCGGCTGCCGTCGACGATCTTCCCCGTGATGCCGGTCACGGACCTCGCGTGGCCGCTGCCGTAGCGTCATGTGTGCGCTCGCTCCGGTGTCGGGCGGCGCCGCGCGACCCGACTACCGAACGGCCCCAGCGCGCCCGCCGGACGGGACTAGCGCGCGTCGGGCCCCGGAGCAGAACGGTCCCGTGACCGTCGTTGGGAGCGCGGCACACAGGATCCGTCCGGCGGCCCTCGGGTGGCCCATCGCGGCCGTCCTCGCCGTCGCGGGCCTCACCGCGCTCGGCTGGCTCGCCATCGGCGGCGGCACCACCGACCAGGCCGAGATCGCGCGGACACTTCGGGAGAGCGCCCTGACCGTCGAGTCGCACGCGGCGGCGATGGAGCGCACGGGTGACCTCATCCTGACCCGCGCGCGCGCCCTCCCGCGGAGCCCGGCCGTCGACGAGGCGCTGTCGTACGGCGAGCACCTGCGTTCCGACGCGGGGATGCTGCGCGCGCTGTCCCGGTCGCTCTCGGAGGCCGCGGCGGTCACCCTCTTCGACCCCGTCCACCGGTCCCGGCCGGACGTCGCCGCGATCAGCGCGCGCTGGGAGCACCTCCGCGCGGACGGCCGCGCGACCGCCGAGCACGGTCGCCTCATGATCCAGTACGCCCGCTCGGTCGGACCGGCGCTCTCGTCGCTCGCGATCCTGTCCGCCGCCGAGCTCGCCGAGCTCGAGCGCGGCGCGAGCACGATGGTCGACGCCGGCGACCGCGCGATCGCCGCCGCGGGCGCGCTCTCGTCCACCGTCGATCAGATGCAGCGCTGGCTGGGCCGCTACTAGAGCGCGATCCCCACGGCAGCAAGAAGGGCGGGCACCGTGCGGTGCCCGCCCTCTCTTCCGCTCCGCCGCGCCCGCTATGGGGCGGTGATGAGGAACGCCCAGCGGAAGATCGGCATCTTCTCGCCCGGGTGGTCGTCGAGCGCCGTGAGCTGCGGCATCTTGTAGTTCGCGGGGCGCTTCTCCTCGCCCTGGTAGATGCCCGGGTACATGTCGATGAAGTGCCAGCCCGGGTCACCCGACACGGTCAGGAAGATCGTGAGGTCACCCGCGCTCTGGAACGCGCACGCGTATCCGGCGAAGGCGTTGTCCACGACGACGTGGTAGATCTGCTCGGTCTCGGTCCAGCCGACGCCCTTGAGGTGCAGCGTCGTCTTGGTCCCCGACGGACCGCGGTCCACCGACAGCGGGAACGCGTTCGCGAGGATGTACTGCTTCGTCTTCGCGACGACGGTGTCGCCGATCTTCGCGGTGATCGTGTGCTCGCCGCCGAGGTCGTCCGGCACGTTGAACGCCCAGCTGAATGCGCCGGACGCGTCGGTCTTCGCCTTGCCGATGCTCTTCGTCCGCTCCTCGAATCCCGTCACGGAGCGGTTGCCGACCATCGTCGTCCAGAGGATCTCGACGTCGCTGTTGGCCGGGAGCGCCTTCGCCTGGAGCTTCGTCGGCGTGCCGACGATCGCGCCGTAGGGCTCGGTCCAGATGCCCTTGTCCACGGGCTTGGCCGGGATCGTCGCGAACCCCTGCTTGTCGGCCGCGGACGGCATGACCGCGGGGCCGTCGGTCACGGTGAACGGGATGTGCGGGAACGGCCGCGAGGCCACGACCGGCTGCTGGTTCGGGTTCATGTACGGCGCCCCGTGCTCGCTGTGGCCGAGCGTGATGATGTGCGTGCCCGGGTTCCCGCTCGCGGGGATGACGAACTTCGCGTAGCCGTCCGTGGTGACGGACGACACCCAGCCCGTGTACTTGTTGTCGTACGCGAGCTGGAAGCTGTTCTGGTACGACTGCCAGCCGATCCCCTTCACCTCGATCGTGATCGGCGTCCCGACCGGGCCGCTCGTCGGGGTGATCGTCGTGACCATCTCGACGTCGAAGAAGCTCTTGTTCCGGATGACCTTCTGCTCGTCGACGACCATCACGTCATGGCCGTAGCCGAAGCCCTGGGGGACCTTGAAGGTCACCTTGAACGCGCCGGCCGCGTCGGTCGTCACGCTCTGGAGCAGCTGCTGGACGCCGCGCGGCTCGCGGCCGACGTACCTGCTCCGGTCCTCCGAGAGCTTCCACTGCACCTTGCCGGTCGCCCACATGAGGTCGTACTTCGTCTGGGGCCGCAGTCCGCTCGCGGTCGCGGTCACGGGCGTGTCCCAGGGCCCGCGCTCCGGCTGGAGCGCGAACTTCCCGGTGATCTCCATCGGGGGAAGCGACGCGGTGGCCGGCGCGGCGGCGGCGGCGGGAGCGGTCGCCGCGGGGGCCGCGGCCTTCGCGGTGGCGGCGCTCGTCGGCGCGGGGGTCTGGCTGCTGGTGCACGCGACCGCCACGAGCGCCGTGGCGGCAAGCGTGACCGCAAGTCGCCGGAGGCGCTCGTGGCGGGTCATTTCTCTTTCCTCTTTCTCGCTTCGCCCTACTTCTTCGGGAAGGGGGCGGGCACGATGGTCAGCTGGCCCGAGGTGACCTTGAAGTAGTCGTAGCCGAACGTGCCGACCGCGCCCTCGAGGCTCTTCGCCTCGACCTTGTAGTTGAAGACGCCGGTCGGGTAGTCCGCGGGGACGGTCCAGCCGGTCACCCAGAAGAAGTCGGCCGGAGCCTCCTTCGTACCGCCGTGCGGGCCGTACTTGAGGTCCTGGGTCTTGCCGTCGGGCAGCGAGAGCCTGACGTACTGGAGCGACTTGTCGTCCATCGCCTTGTTCGTGAGCGGGTCGAAGACCCGGATCCGCCAGACGATGCGTCCGCCGTGCGGGAACTTGCTGAAGGCCACGCACGTGAGCGCGGCCTTCTCCTCGTCGCTCAGGCCGGCCGTCCCGCGGACGGTGTCGCCGAGGACCATGAGGAACTTCGGCGCCGCCGGGGCCGCGGCCTGCGTCTGCGTCGGCGCGGGTGCGGCGGTGGCTGCCGGCTCCGGCCCCGTCCCCGTCCCGCTGCCGCCGCACGCGGCTAGGGTGGCGGAGAGGAAGAGGAAGGCGCCGGCGAACGCGGTGATGCGGTGTCGCGTCATGCTGTGTCTCCCTTCCTGATCCGCGCGCCGGTCTTCACGCCGCGCGCGGTGCTGATGAACGCGTACGCGATGAGCGCCCAGACCGCGAGGACGACAACGCCGACCGCGTAGGGGACGCGCGTGCTGAAGATCGCGAGGCCCGGCGTCTCGGCGTGGTACGCGGGTGCCGCGACGGTCGCCTCGAGGGTGAGACGGCTCTCCACGGAGCCGACGTGCTCGCTGCCGCTGAAGCGGGCGACGATCCGGCGGGTGCCGACCTGCGCGGGCAGGTAGAGGAGCGTCGCCGTGCCCGACGCGTCGGTCGTTGCCGACCCGATGTACATCTCGCGCTCGCCGAAGAGCTCGACGACGTCGTAGAACTTGACCGTCGCGTTGCCGATGGCCTTGCCGTCGACCAGACGGCAGATCGCGCTGATCAGGTAGCCCTGCTCCACCTTCGCCGCCGGCGTCGCGCTGAGCGTCACCCGCGCGCGCTGGTGGTCGGCCGCGGCGGGCGACGCCAGCGAGACCATGGCGATCGCGGTGAAGGCGAGGGCGAGCGTGACGCCGCGGATCACTCGGCACCTCCTGCGAAGGCCGGGGCGGGCGCGTGCGCCTGTTCGGCGGGCGCCTCGACCTCCTCCATCTCATGGACCGACATCACCGGGAAGAAGCGGAAGAAGACGATCAGGAGCAGCGGGATCGCGGCGGCCGAGCCGACCGTGATCGCGATCTCCACCCACGTCGGCGAGTAGCGGCCCCAGTCCCACGGCATGATCGGGTCGGCCATGCCGGGCACGACGATGAGGAACCGCTTGAGCCACATGCCGCCGACGATCAGCGTGGACGCGACGCAGGCTCGCGCGATGGCGAACCGGCCCGGCAGCGCGGCGAGGACGAGCGGAAGGGCGAGGCCGGCGATCGCGAAGGTCCAGAAGGTCGTCGCGTACTGTCCGACGAAGAGCGCCTCGAGGACCGCGCCCGAGGTCTCCTCGGCCACGTAGCCCTCCGTGAGGTACTCGCTGATCATGAAGTACACGTAGCCGAGGCCCAGGGCGATGAGCAGGTACGACAGGTAGCGGAAGTGCTTCGCGGTGATGAACGCGTGCAGCCCGTACGCGGCGCGGAGGGCGGCGACGACGAGGATCACCGCCGCGACGCCCGAGAGCATCGCCGCGAGCACGAAGATCGGCGCGAAGATCGTGCTGTGCCACCCGCCGCGCACGGTCACCGCGAAGAGCCACGCCAGCACCGAGTGGACCGAGACGGCGAGCGGGATGATCAGCACGGCCATGATCCCGATACCGCGGCGAAGCGCGCGCTGCTGCCCGGCGGTGCCGCGCCAGCCGAGGGCGAGCACGCGCCAGAGCGTCCTGCGGACGCGGCCCGCGCTCGCGCCGAGCGTGTCGCGCGCGAGCGCGACGTCGGGGATGAGCGGCAGGTAGAGGAAGACGACGCTCGCGACCATGTACGTCGAGATCGCGACGACGTCCCAGATGACCGGCGAGCCGACCTGCGGGTAGAGGAGGAGGTTGACGACCCGGTCCGGGCGGCCGAGGTCGATGATCGGGTACACCGCGCCGACGAGGAGCGCCGCGACGGCCGTCGCCTCCGCGAGGCGGGTGAGCGGGGCGCGCCACTTCGCGCCGGTCAGCCGGAGGATCGCGCTCGTCATCGCGCCGCCGTACGAGATCCCGATGAAGAAGACGCAGTTGATGATGTAGAAGCCCCACGAGACCTTCTGGTTGAGGCCCGTGACGCCGAGCCCGCGCTGCAGCTGGTAGACGTACGCGTAGAGGCCGAACAGGACGATCGCGCCCAGCATCGCGACCGAGCCCCAGAAGCGGAGCCCGCCCTTGCCGATCTGCCACATCGCGCGCTCGACGTACGCGGCGTGCGTGCGTGCGTCCACGGCTAGTACTCGAGGTGCTGGCCGTGGCCAGCGATGTAGTAGACGCGCGGGCCCGTGCCGAGCTCTTCCTTGTAGCGGAAGGCGTCGCTCTCCTTGAGGAACTGCGAGAGCCGTACGGTGTCCTCGCCGTTCGTCGCGACGTCCTCGACGAGGTCGCCGATCCAGAGGGCGCGCATGCCGCACGCCTCGACGCACGCGGGCAGCTCGCCGTGGTCGGTCTTGTGGACGCAGAACATGCACTTGCCGACGGTCCCCTTGATCTGCGGCACCGGGAACTCCGGCGTCGGCTTGGCGAAGGCGTTCTTCGGCTTCGGGGGCTCCGCGTAGTTGAAGTAGCGGGCGCCGTACGGGCAGGCCGCCATGCACATCCGGCAGCCGATGCACTTGTCGACCTGGTCGACGAGGACCACGCCCTCGTCGTCGCGGAACGTCGCGCCGGTCGGGCACACCCGGAGGCAGGGCGCGTTCTCGCACTGCATGCACGGCCGGGGCATGAAGTACTTCTGCCCCTGCGTGTCCTTGACCTCGAAGACCTTGATCCACTCGAAGTCCTTCGGGAGCTCGTGCGTCGTCTGGCAGGCCTTCGTGCAGTCGCCGCAGCCGTCGCAGCGCCGCATGTCGATGACCATGGCCCACTGCCGCTCGGCCTTGGGCTCGGCGGCGAGGCCGGCCGGGTCGAAGTGGATCGGGACGAGCGCGGCGCCGGCGGCGCCGATGCCGCCGAGCAGCCTGCGCCTGGTGATGCCTTCCGTCATCCGTTGCCTTTCCCAGCCGGCGCTCATTTCCTCAGCGGGCGCTCAGCAAAGGCAACATGGGGCTGAGAGACACCTGAGAGGAACGACCGCACGGCCCGTTCGGAGGGGTCCCATGGCCCATTTCCGCTGAGCGGACATGCCGGAGAGTCCGTCACATGGAGCCCGAGCCGGTCCGCATCCTCGTCGTGGACGACGACCCCGGGGTGGCGAGCATCGTCACCCGGGCGCTCTCCGCCGAGGGATACGCCGTGGATACCGCCGCGAGCGGGGGCGAGGCGCTCCTCCTCGCCGCGCGCAAGCCCAGCCTCGTGGTCCTCGACCTGCTCCTCCCGGACCTCGACGGGTTCGACGTGTGCCGTGAGCTCCGGCGCGCCGTGCCAGGCGTCGCGGTCCTGATGCTCACCGCGCGCGACGCCGCGGCGGACCAGATCGCCGGCCTCGACGTGGGCGCCGACGACTACATGACGAAGCCGTTCAGCCTCGCTGTCCTCGCCGCCCGCGTGCGCGCGCTCCTCCGCCGCCGCGAGCCGAGCCCGCCCGAGATCCTCCGCGTTGGCGACCTCGCGCTCGACCCGGGCGCGCACCTGGCCCGGCGCGGCGACCGCGAGATCCCGCTCACGAAGACCGAGTTCCGCCTCCTGCGCGAGCTCATGCGCGCGCCCGGGCGCGCGATACCCAAGGACGAGCTCACGAAGCGCGTCTGGGGCTACGACTTCACCGGCGACGACAACGTGCTCGAGGTGTACGTCCGCTACCTGCGGCAGAAGCTCGAGCGCGGCGGCGAGCCCCGGCTCATCCAGACGCTCCGCGGCCTCGGCTACGCGCTCCGGCCGGCGTGAGCCTCCGCGGCCGGCTCGCCGTCTGGTACGGCCTGCTGCTCGCGGGCGTCCTCGTCCTCGCGCTCGGCACCGTGTACTTCGACCACGCGGTCGACCACGAGGCGGACGTCGACGCCGAGGTGCGCGGCGCCGTCACGAACGCCGTCGCGCAGATCACCGAGGACCTCGCCCGCGGGATCGCGCCGGAGCGGCTCCGGATCCCGGCGCACTCGCTTGCGGAGCCCCTTGCCGTGTGGGCGATCCTCCCGGGGTGGACGACGCCCCTCGGGTCGTGGCCGGCGGAGCCGCCGTGGCAGATCTCCGAGATCGACCCGATGGCGATCCCGCGCGGCCTCGCGACGACGTCCACCTCCTATGGGCGCGTGCGGACGTATGGCGACGAGCTCGACCCGAGCGGGATCGTCGTCGTCGCGGCGCTCGGCGCCGCCGAGGTCGACGCCTCGCTCGCCGAGCTCCGCGTGACCCTCGTCACGCTCGGGACCGCCGCGATCGCGCTCGCGGTGTGGGGCGGCCTGGCGATCTCGGGCATCGCCCTCCGCCCGCTCGCCGCGCTCACGGCGACCGCCCACGCGATCGCCCGCTCGCGCGACCTCTCGCGGCGCGTCGCCGTGGCCGCCCGGCCGGACGAGGAGCTCGGCACGCTCGGCGAGACGTTCAACGAGATGCTCGCGAGCCTCGAGGCGGCGCAGCGCGCGCAGCTCCGGTTCGTCGCGGAGGCGTCGCACGAGCTGCGGACGCCGCTCGCGTCGCTGCGCGGCGGCATCGAGCTGCTCGAACGGACCGCGGACCCGGCCGAGCGCGACCAGCTCTCGCGGCACGTGCACGCCGAGGTCGAGCGGCTCACGCGGCTCGTCCAGGACCTGCTCACGCTCGCGCGCGGCGACGCCGGCGCACCCGCGCCCGCGCCCGCGCCGGTGGAGCTCGACGACGTCGTGATGGACGCGTTCGCGGAGCTGCGGCGCGTGTCCGGCCCGCGCCTCCGCGTCCGCGAGATCGAGCCGGTCGTCGTCGAGGGCGACCCCGACCGGCTCAAGCAGGTCGTCCTCATCCTCGCCGACAACGCCCTCCGCTACGCCCCGGGCGCCGCGGTCGACATCAGCCTCAGGCGTGACGGCGACCGCGCGGTGCTGCGCGTCGACGACGAGGGGATCGGCCTCTCGGACGAGGACCAGGCCCGCGCCTTCGAGCGCTTCT
>DASSSF010000095.1:0-11777 GCA_035708565.1 Candidatus Limnocylindria bacterium | reverse complement strand
CCGCCAGTAGCGCCCCGCGTCCGTCGTCTTCCACACGCCGCCGCCCGTCGTGCCCATGTAGAAGGTGAGGCGCTCGCTCGGGTCCCCGGCCACCGCGACGCAGCGCCCGCCGCGGAACGGTCCCGCGAGACGCCACTCGAGCGTGTCGAGCAGCGACGATCCTGCCTTCGCCGCGGCGCGCGGCGCGGTGCGGCGCGTGGTACGGCGGCGTGTTGCCATCGGTGTCCCTCCCCGGTTTGCGCGCCGAGCCTAGCGCGGGCTACTGTCCTCCGCCGTGGACCAGATCCGCGCCCTCACGGGCAGCCGACTCGACGCCGGTACCGCCGTCACGCTCGTCACGCTCGCGATGGCCTTCGTGATCGCCGAGAGCTTCTACAAGTTCCACTCGTTCACGCTCGAGACGATCGCGTTCCTCGCGACGTGGTTCGTGCTGCGCCGCGTCGGGCTCCTCCTCACGCCGGACCGGTAACGCGCTCGCCGCGCGGTGCGCGGCACCGGTCGCGCGAGGCCCGCTCCGACGCGGGCGGCGCGGTCACGCGCGACCCGGCGAGGTCTTTCCGCTACTGAGCCTCTTGCGGCGGGGGCCCCGTCTTGACGTGCGAACACCCGTTCCATATCGTGCCGAGCCTGGTGAGAACGGACGTTCGGTTCCCCGCGCGGACCTCCCTCGAGCAGATCCTCGAGACGTTCGAGCGCGACGCGGAGCTCGCGGCGATGGTCACGCGGTGGGAGCGGACGCCGGCGAAGCCTCCGCGCTACGCGCCGTTCCCGGCGTGGGTGGACGGCCGGATCGTGCGCGCGCTCCGCGCGCGGGGCATCGAGGCGCTCTACACGCACCAGGCCGCGGCGCTCGAGGCCGCGCACGCGCGGAAGAACGTCGTCGTGGTGACCCCGACCGCCTCCGGGAAGACGCTCTGCTACGACCTGCCGGTCCTCGACGCGATCGCGAAGGACGGCTCGGCGCGCGCGCTCTACCTGTTCCCGACGAAGGCGCTCGCGCAGGACCAGCTCGCGGGGCTCGAGCGCCTGTCGGGCGAGATCGACATCGAGCTCAAGACGTTCACCTACGACGGCGACACGCCGCCCGCGGCGCGCGCCGCGATCCGCTCGGCGGGGCACGTCGTCATCACGAATCCCGACATGCTCCACACGGGGATCCTCCCCCACCACACGAAGTGGGTGAAGCTCTTCGAGCAGCTCCGCTTCGTCGTGCTCGACGAGCTCCACACGTACCGCGGCGTCTTCGGCTCGAACGTGGCGAACGTGCTGCGGCGCCTGCGGCGCGTCTGCCGCTTCTACGGCAGCGACCCCGTCTTCATCTGCACGTCGGCGACGATCGCGAACCCCGAGGAGCTCGCGCGACGCCACGTCGAGGGCGACGTCGTGCTCATCGACGAGTCCGGCGCGCCGCGGGGCGAGAAGGTCATCGCGTTCGTCCAGCCGCCCGTCGTGAACGCGCAGCTCGGCATCCGGCGGAGCGCGCTGCTCGTGGGCCGGGACATCGCCGCCACGCTCCTCGCGTCGGGCGTGCAGACGATCGCGTTCGCGAAGAGCCGCGTCCAGACCGAGCTCCTCCTCACCTACCTCCGCGCAAAGTTCCCGCAGCCGCAGTACCCGCCGGACCTCGTGCGCGGCTACCGCTCGGGGTACCTGCCCTCCGAGCGCCGCGCGATCGAGCGCGGCCTGCGCGACGGCACGGTCCGCGGCGTCGTCTCGTCGAACGCGCTCGAGCTCGGGATCGACATCGGCGCGCTCCAGGCCGCGGTGCTCGTGGGCTACCCCGGCACCGTGGCGTCGACGTGGCAGCAGATGGGGCGCGCGGGCCGGCGCGAGGACCTCTCGGCCGCGTTCCTCGTGGCGTCGTCGTCGCCGACGGACCAGTACGTGGTCCAGCACCCCGACTTCGTGCTCGGCCGCGCGCCGGAGGCCGGCCTCGTGAACCCCGACAACCTCCACGTGCTCGTCGGACACCTCAAGTGCGGCGCGTTCGAGCTGCCGTTCGAGCAGGGCGAGCGCTTCGGCACCGAGGACACGCCGGGCGTCCTCCAGTACCTCGGCGAGCAGGGGATCCTCCACGAGACCGAGGGCCGCTACCACTGGAGCGACCAGGCGTTCCCCGCGCAGGCGATGTCGCTGCGCACGGCGAGCAACGACAACGTCGTGATCGTCGACACGACCGGGGGCGGGCAGCGCGTCATCGGGGAGGTGGACCGCTTCGCCGCGCCCGTGCTCGTGCACGAGCAGGCGATCTACCTCCACGAGTCGCGGCAGTTCCAGGTCGAGCGCCTCGACTGGGAGAACGCGAAGGCGTACGTGACCGAGGTGAAGGTCGACTACTACACCGACGCGGACCTCGCGGTGCGCGTGCGCGTGATCGACGAGTTCGCGAGGACGGCGGGCCGCCGCTTCTCGCGGGCGCACGGCGAGATCCTCGTGACCGCGCTTCCCACGATCTACAAGAAGCTCACGATGTTCACGCACGAGAACGTCGGCTGGGGCAAGATCCACCTCCCCGAGCAGGAGCTCCAGACCACGTCGTTCTGGCTCACGCTCGAGGAGGCCGCGGTCCCGGGGTGGCCGCGCGAGCGCGTCGAGGTCGGGCTCGCCGGGCTCGGCAACCTCCTCCACGCGCTCGCGCCGCTCTTCCTCATGTGCGACGCGCACGACCTCGGCCTCGCAGTCGAATCGCGGTCGCCGCACGCGCGGCGGCCCGCGATCCACCTGTTCGACATGACGCCCGGCGGCGTCGGTTTTGCCGAGCGCCTCTACCGCTCGACGGACGCGCTCCTCGAGCGCGCGAGGGAGCACCTCGCATCGTGCGGCTGCGAGGACGGCTGCCCCGCCTGCGTCGGCCCCGCCTACGCGATCGGCGCCCACGTGCGCTCGTCCGTCGCGGACCTCATCCGCGCGTGACGCTCGACCTCCGCGCCCGCATCGCCGCGATCGTCGAGCGCGACCGCGCTCGCTCGGCGCGCGTTGAAGCGTCGGCCGGTCGGCCGCGCGAGCCCGATCCGGCGCCGGGCGGCTGGACCGCCGAGGGCCCCCGCGCGGTGGGGTCCCGGACGGAGTCCGGGGGGACCCCGCCGCGTAGAGAGGGTTTCGGCGGTCCGCCGCACGGCGCCGATCGCAACGAGCGCGGCTTCTCGCTGAGAGAACAGCGCATCGCGATCGACGATCTCGGGCTCGAGGTCGTCGGCCGCGCGGCGCCGGAGGCCGGCGTGCTCGCGCACCTCGGGCTCCGCGGCGACCCGCCCGCGTCGTGGGACGACGTGCTGTTCCTCGACACGGAGACGACCGGGCTCTCCGGCGGCACCGGCACGTACGTGTTCCTGCTCGGGACCGCGCACTTCAGCGACGGCGAGCTCGTGCTCCGCCAGCACGTGCTCCACGACCTCGCGCGCGAGCGCGAGTTCGTGGCCGCCATCCACGCCGAGCTCGGGCGTTTCCGGGCGTGCGCGTCGTACAACGGCAAGTGCTTCGACCTGCCGCTCCTCCGCTCGCGCGTGACGCTCGCGCTCCGCGCCGAGCTGTCGGTGGACGAGTCGCACCTCGACCTCCTCCATCCGGCGCGCCGCCTGTGGAAGGACCGCTTCGGCTCGACCACGCTCCGCCAGCTCGAGGAGTCGGTGCTCGACGATCCGCGTGTCGACGACGTGTCAGGGGCGCTCATCCCGGAGCGGTACTTCCGCTACCTGCGCGTGCGGGACCCGGGCATCCTCGAGCCGATCCTCGCGCACAACGCCCGTGACGTGGTCTCGCTCGTGCGGATCTCGGACCTCGTCGCCCGCGCGGTGATCCTCGCGCGGTCCGGCCGCGCGCCCGACCACGCGCCCGCCGCGCTCGCGCTCGCGCGCGTGTTCGAGCGGACCGGCGAGACCGAGGCCGCGTTCTGCTGCTACGAGAGCGCCTACGCCGACGGCGACCTCACCGTGCGCACGCGCGCGGCGCTCCCGTACGCGCGCGCGCTCGAGCGGCGCGGCGACGTCACGCGCGCGGTGACGATGCTCGAGACGCTCCTCGCCCTCGGCGCCGGCAGCGAGACCTGGCGCGAGCAGGCCGAGGCGCGGCTGCGCCGGCTCTCCCGCATCGAGATGCGCCGCCTCGCCGTCGCGGGCTAGCCTCGCCTCATGGCGATCGTCGTCCGCCCCATCACCGCGCGGCGGTTCAAGGACGTCGAGGCGCTCTTCGCGACCGACTCGATCATGCGGTCCTGCTGGGACATGTGGCCGCGCTACGGATCGGCCGAGCGCCGCGTGCTCCAGGCCCGCTACCCGCACCGGTCGTGGGGCGAGGTGAACCGCGCGGAGCTCCGGAAGCTCGCGGCGCGGCCCCGCGCGCCGGGCCTCCTGGCGTACGACGGCAAGGAGGCGGTCGGCTTCGTCTCGCTCGGCCCGCGCGAGGAGATCCGGCGGCTCGACGCGTCGCGGGCGACGCCGCGCGTGGACGACATCCCCGTCTGGGTCATCCCGTGCTTCTTCGTGCGGAAGGACCGCCGCGGCCAAGGCGTCACGGTCGAGCTTCTCAAGGCGGCGGTCGCCTACGCCAAAAGGCACGGCGCGCCCGCGGTCGAGGGCTATCCGCGCGCGCCCGGGACGCGCGTGCACGACACCGCCGCGTTCTTCGGCAGCGTCCCGCAGTTCCGTCGGGCCGGGTTCCGCAAGGTGGCAGGGCCGAGGGCCGATCTGCCGAAAGGGTGGGTCCCGCGCTACACCATGCGTGCCGAATGCCGACCGACGACCTCCGCGACCTCCCGTCCCTCGCGGCCGCGATCTCGCAGCGCCGCCTCCTGAGCCGCGCGGCCGTCGAGGCCGCGCTCAGCCGCTACGACGAGACCGAGCCGAGGGTCCACGCGTTCGCGTGGCTCGACGGCGAGCGCGCGCTCCGCCTCGCCGACGAGGCCGACCGCACGCCCGCGCGCGGCCCGCTCCACGGGGTGCCGATCGGCGTGAAGGACATCGTCGACACGGCCGGCATCCCGACCGAGAACGGGAGCGTCCTCTTCCGCGGGCGCGTGCCGGACCGCGACGCGGCGCTCGTGACGAACCTCGTGCGGAGCGGCGCGATCGTGCTCGGGAAGACGGTGACCGCGGAGCTCGCCTTCTACGGCCCAGGCCCGACGCTCAATCCGCACGACGCCGGGCGCACGCCGGGCGGCTCGTCGATGGGCTCGGCGGCCGGCGTCGCCGCCGGCGTCCTCACCGCCGCGGTCGGGACGCAGACGAACGGCTCGATCATCCGTCCCGCCGCGTACTGCGGCGTCGTCGGCTACAAGCCGACGCACGGGACCGTGCCGGTGGAGGGCGTGTTCCCGTTCGCGCCGACGCTCGACCATCCGGGGGCGATCGCGACGACGGTCGAGGGCTGCGCCTGGCTCGTCGCGGCGATGGCCGGCCTCCCGCTGTGGCGCCTCTGGGCGGAGGCTTCCGCGGAGACGCCGCGCTTCGCCGCGCTCCGCACGAGCGAGTGGGACGCGGCGGAGGACGCGATGCGCGCGCGTTTCCAGGCGGACGTCGACGCGCTCGCGGCGGCGGGCGGCCCGATCGAGTGGCCGGCGCCGCCGGACGGCCTCGACACGGGGCCCGACGTGCTCCTCACGATCATGTCGTACGAATCCGCGCACACGGTCGCGCCGCACGTCGCGCGTGATCCCGACGCGGTGACCGACGTCGCGCGCGAGTTCTTCGCGAACGCCTCGGCCGTGGGCGAGCGCGAATACCGCGAGGCGCTGCGCGAGCGCGACCGCCTCATCGACGCGTTCGAGCGCTGGGTGCGGCCCTTCGACGCCGTGCTCACGCCGCCGGCGTTCGGCGAGGCCCCGACGCCCGAGACGACGGGCAGCCCGCGCTTCTGCTCGCGGTGGTCGCTCCTCGGCGCTCCGGCCGTGACGATCCCGACCGGCCGCGGACCCCACGGCCTCCCGCTCGGGCTCCAGCTCGTGGGCGCGCGCGGCGACGACCGCCGCCTCCTCGCCGCCGCCGCGTGGGCGGAGGCGAGGATCGCCGTCCGCTAGGTCCGGTCCGCACCGCGCGTCGTCCCGCCCGCCGCCGCGAGGCGGAGGGCGAGCTCGACGGCTTCGCGCGGCGACGACGCGTAGTGGAGCGTCGCCCGGCGCGCCTCCTCGAGGTGCTTCCCGTCGTACGCGACCTCGCGGATGCGGTCCGCCCAGCCGCCGGTGCCCTCGAGGATCACCGTGGGCTTGTCCTCGTACGCCACGGTGAGCTCGTGCAGCGTCCCCACGCCGCCGCCGATCATCACGACCGCGTCGGCCGCGCGCACGTTGAGGACGTCGCGCATGAAGCCCATGCCCGTCGTGATCGCGATGTCGACGTACGGGTTCGCGTCGGCCTTGTCGTACCCGGGGAGGATCCCGACGACGATGCCGCCCGCCGACTTCGCGCCGCGGCTCACGGCCTCCATCACGCCCGACAGCCCGCCGCTCACGACGACCGCGCCGGCGCGCGCGAGCAGGCGGCCGACCTCCTCAGCGGCGTCGAGCGCGGCGGGCGGCACGGGATCGCGCGGATCGCGCGCGCTCTTGCCGATCACGGTGACGAGGTACGGGCGCGACATGCGACGAAGACCGTAGCCTGTCGGCGTGGCCGAGGTCGTGCCCTTCCACGGGCTGCGCTACGACGAATCCAAGGCAGGCCCGCTCTCCGCGCTCATCTCGCCGCCGTACGACGTGATCTCGGACGCGCTGCGCGAGGAGCTCTACGGGCGGAGCGCGCACAACTTCGTCCGTGTCGAGTGGGGCAAGGACGAGGAGGGCGACACCGCGACGAACGACCGCTACACGCGCGCGCACGCGAGCCTCACGCGGTGGCTCGAGCGCGGGATCCTGCGCGTCGACCACGCGCCCGCGTTCTACCTGTACGACCAGTACTTCGAGCTCGCGGGCGAGCGCGTGCGGCGCCGCGGGTTCTTCGGCGCGCTGCGCCTCTATCAGGAGGGACGCGGCATCGTGCGGCCGCACGAGCACACGTTCCCGAAGGCCAAGTCGGACCGCCTGCGGCTCCTCGCGATGACACGGGTGAACACGAGCCCCGTGTTCGGCATGTACGACGACGCGCGCGGCGAGGTCGCGACGGCGCTCGACCGGTGGATGGCCGCCGGGCCAGCGCGGCTCGTCGCGGACACGCACGTCGGCACCGAGCGGCACCTCGTGTGGGCGCTCGACGACAAGCCGACGGCCGCGAAGCTCCGGGACGCGCTCAAGGACAAGCGCATCTACATCGCGGACGGGCACCACCGGTACGAGACCGCGCTCGAGTACGCGGCGCAGCAGCACGAGGAGGGCCACGTCGAGCTCCAGGAGGACAGCGTCAACTACGTGCTGACGTTCCTCACGTCCCTCGACGATCCGGGCCTCCGGATCTTCCCGACGCACCGCATCGTGCGCGGCGCGCGCGCGGCGGTCGACGCGGCGATCGCGCGGTCGTTCGAGACGGCGCCGGCGGACCCGGTCGGGCCGCTGGGACCGCGGGGCCTCGTGCTCGCGCGGGACGGCGCGCTGTCCGCTCTCCGCCTGCGCCCGGACGCGGACCTCTCGCAGATGCCGGAGGCGTGGCGCGCGCTACCCGTCGCGCACGCGGAGCTCATCCTCGGGCCCGCGCGCGAAGCCGGCGCGGAGATCTCGT
The DNA here is from genome assembly GCA_035708565.1 of Candidatus Limnocylindria bacterium. GTDB lineage: Bacteria > Chloroflexota > Limnocylindria > P2-11E > P2-11E > JACDAF01. The sequence goes on along the minus strand of DASSSF010000095.1, from coordinate 4,140 downwards.
ACGAGCACGACGCGGAGCAGGCGATCGCCGCGGCGCGCGAAGGCGCCGACGCGGTCCTCGTGGAGGCGGTGAGCGCGCGGACGCTCCAGCGCGTCGCGGACGCGTGGCAGCGGCTGCCGCAGAAGACGACGTACTTCTACCCGAAGGTGCCGGCGGGGCTGGTGCTGCGCCCGTTGGGCGACTGAGCGATCGGATCGGGCGGGGAGGGAGGGATTCGAACCCTCGGAGCCCTTGCGGACTCGCAGCGTTAGCACCGCTGTGCACTCGGCCTCTATGCGACCTCCCCGAGACGGGGCCAACGACCACCTGAGTCTACCGTCATACCCTCTTCGCGTGAAGGACGCTCGCGTCCTCGCCATCGACATCGGCGCCGGGACGATGGACGTCGTCCTGCACGATCCCGCGCAGCCGATGGAGAACGCGATCCAGCTCGTGCTCCCCTCGGCCACCGCGGTCGTGGGCAGGCGGATCGAGCGAGCGAGGCTCGAGGGCCGCGACGTCTTCCTCCACGGCAACCTCATGGGCGGGTACCACACGACGAACGCGGTCTGGCGGCACCTCGAGGCCGGCCTCAGCGTGTACGCGACCGAGCGAGCGGCGCGCACCGTCCACGACAGCCTCGAGCTCCTCCGGCAGCGCGGCGTCCGGTTCGTCGACGACGCGCCGGGCGGCGCGGTCGCGATCGAGATGCACGACGTCGACCTCGGCCTCATCGCGAACGCCGTGCGCCCGTTCGACGTCCCACTGCCGCGGACGGTCGCGATCGCCGCGCAGGACCACGGCTTCGCCCCGACCGAGAGCAACCGGCTGTTCCGCTTCAAGCACTGGCAGCGCACGCTCACGCCGGGGAGCACGCTCGCCGACCACATCTGGCGGACGCCGCCGCCGTACATGACCCGCCTCATCGCGATCCAGGAGGACGTGCCCGGCGCGATCGTCGCGGACACCGGCCCCGCCGCCGTGCTCGGCGCCCTCGAGGACGAGCAGGTCGCGGCGCGCGCCGCGCACGGCGTGTGCCTCGTGAACGTCGGCAACCAGCACACCCTCGGCCTTCTCGTGCGCGGGGAGGAGCTCTTCGGCCTCTTCGAGCACCACACCGAGGCGATGACGGCCGAGAAGCTCGAGCGGCTCGTCCTCCGCCTGGTCGAGGGCACGGTGACGCACGAGGAGGTCTTCGACGACGACGGGCACGGCGCGCTCGTCCTCGACGCGTACCGCACGCACCCGGCGTTCACGTTCGTCGCCGTCACCGGCCCGAACCGGCGCATGGCCGCGGGCCTCGGCTGGTACTTCGCCGCGCCCTACGGCGCGATGATGCTGTCGGGCTGCTTCGGCCTCATCCGCGGCGCGCGTCGCCTCGCGGCGTAGCGGGCTCCGCGAAGAGCCCGCGCACCCACGCGTGGAGCGCGGCGCGCTGCGTCCGCGAGATCCACCAGAAGAGGAGCGGCGCGGACGCGACGCCCAGTACCGCGAAGACCGGCGTGAGCTCCGGGAGCGCGCGCTCGCCGGGCATCGTCGTGATGCCGTACGCGAAGACGCCGAGCAGCGCGAGGAACAGCCCGATGAGCACGCGCGCCCGGCCCGTGATCGTGGACTCGAGCTCGACGCGCGAGCCGCCGCGCACGCCGCTCACCGTCCCGAGGAGGTGAACGGCCTGCCGGCGCCGCTCCCACACCTCGAAGCGCCGTCCCTCGATGACGCCCACGTACTCGGGCTCGACCTTGAGGCCGAGCATCCGCCTCGGCGGCCGCCCGAGCGACGAGCGCACGCGCTCGAGGACGGCGTCGGGGTGGAGGGGCACGTCGAACGCGTCGGGCGGCACCCGGTCTCTATAGCAGGAAGGGCCCCGCTCGCGCGGGGCCCTTCCGACAAGGTGCCGTGACCAGGGCGCTAGCGGATGACCATGCGGATCCACGGGTCCGCGAAGTAGACGAGGAACGCGATCGCCGCGATCCACATCGGCGTGCTCACCTCGCGCGCCTTCCCGCTCACGGCCTTGAGCGCGGCGTACGCGATGAAGCCCGCGCCGATGCCGTTCGTGATCGAGTACGTGAGCGGCATGAGGAACACGGTGAGGAGGACGGCGAAACCGGTCGCGAAGTCGACGTCCACGGTCCGGTGCAGCTCGAGGAGCGGCCGGAACATGAACCAGCCGACGAGCATGAGCGCGGGCGCGGTCGCCTGCGGCGGCACGATGCCCGCGATCGGGGCGAGGAAGATCGAGAGCAGGAAGAGGAACGCGGTGACGGCGCTCGCCAGCCCCGTCTTCGCGCCTTCGGCGACGCCCGCGCCGGACTCGATGTACGTGGTGTTGCTCGACGTGCCGAAGATGCCGCCGAAGAACGCGCCGAGCGAGTCCACCCAGAACACGCGGTCGGCGCGCGGGATCGTCCCGTCCTTCTTGAGCCAGCCACCCTGGGCGCCGACGGACACGACGGTGCCGGCGGTGTCGAAGAAGTCCGAGAGCATGAGCGAGAAGATCGTGAGGAGCGCAACGATGACGCCGAGCTTGGTGAAGACCTCGACGTTGAGGCCGGAGCCGATCGTCGAGAAGTCGGGCGTCGCGAGGAGCGTGCCGGGCATGACCGCGACCCCGGGCAGCTCCTTGTAGACCGCGCCGCCGAAGTACGCGTTCACGCCGACGCCGATGACGGTCGCGCCGAGGATGCCGAGGATGAGCGCTCCCTTGATGCCGCGCGCGTAGAGCACGGCGGTGAGCGCGAGGCCGGCGAGCGTGACGGCCGCCGTCGGCGCCGCGAGGTTGCCGAGCGCGACCGGGTCCGCGGGGATGCCCGTCGCCCGGACGACGCCTCCGTTGAAGGCCCCGATCGCGAAGATGAACGCGCCGATGCCGGCGCCGATGCCGAGCTTGAGGCCCATCGGCACGGCGTCGAGGAGCGCGCGGCGGACGCCGAGCGCCATCGCGATGATGATCGCGAGGCCTTCCAGCATCACGACGCCCATCGCGCCCTGCCAGGAGAGGCCCGCGCCCTGCACGAGGCCGAACGCGACCACGGCGTTGATGCCGAGGCCGGCCGCACCCGCGTAGGGGTAGTTCGCGAAGAACGCCATGCCCGCGGTGAAGAGCGCGGCCATGAGCGCGGTGGCGGCGACCGTCGCCGCGAACGGCACGCCGGCCGCCGACAGGATCACGGCGTTGACGACGAGGATGTACGACATGACGAGGTAGTTCGTCACCCCGCCGCGGATCTCGGTGCCGACGGTGGAGCCGGCCTCGCGAACGTGGAAGAGACGCTCGATGAGATCGTTCGGGCGGCCCGCGACCGAGGTGGTCTGCGCTGCCACGGACGTAGTTCCCTCCCTCCGGTTGTTGGACGCGCGATCTTCGGCGGGCCACCTCCCGTGGAGGGCTCACACCGGTACGCGACGTCCTTCGGCGCCCAGAGGGAAGCGGGGCGCTACGAGGACGCGCGGAGTCTACGGCTAGTTGAGGAGACGACGCCTAGGGGAGGGAGCGGCCTGCCTGAGCGCGGAGTGGAGGGCGCTGTGGGCCGCGTAGTACGCGACGAGCGACTGCTCGAGCTCGGCGCGGAGCGCGGTCAGGTCGGCAATGGTCTGGAGCCCGAGGGCGATGGCCGAGCCGTAGACGCTCTTCGCGTGGAGATAGCACGTCCGCTTCTCGGCGCAGTCGCGGCGGAGCGCTTGTACTGCTTCCGGCATCGCCCGCCGGTAAAGCAGGCGGCATGCCGGACGGACGAGCAGCAGCGATACGCACGTTCCGAGCGTGTAACGGGGCCTGAGTGCCGAACATCACACGTCCGCGCGCTCGGCGCGCGAGCCTCCGAGCCCTAGTCTCCGCCGGTCATCGAGGCAAGAAAGACAAGGAGAGGGCGAATGCGAAAGGATCTGAGGCTCGTGCGGAGCGTGGCAGCCGCGTCGGTCATCGCGATGGCCGCGGCGCTCTTCGGTCCCGGCGGCACACTTGCGAGCGCGCAGGCCGCTCTCTGCGACCCGGCAACGAACCACTGCTATGAAGTGGTGACGGTGCCTGGGGGCATCACCTGGCCCAGCGCGAAGGCGGCGGCCGAGACCAGGACCTACAACGGCTTCGCGGGTCACCTCGTCACGATCACTTCGGCGGCGGAGACGACCTTCCTGGTCGCGAAAGAACTGGCCCCG
>DASSSF010000094.1:0-46583 GCA_035708565.1 Candidatus Limnocylindria bacterium | reverse complement strand
GGAGCTAGCCGCCATGCAAGACCAGCCTACCAGCGTCTGCCGCGAAACCCAGACTTGCATTTTCTGTAAGGGTACCGTTCCGGCCGGTGAGGCAGTCTGGCGCGCCGGCCAACCACACCACGTGACCTGTCTTGTCCGGCTGCTGACCGCTAGAAACCGCGCGCGATCTTCGCGTACGCTCCGGCGCGGCCTGCTGCCCGCCGGAAAGGAACCAAGTGTCCGGCGTACGCACCTTTACAAGACCGAGAGCGCGACCACGGAGGTGGGCGGAGATGCGTGATGCTCACACTCCGCTTACCGATGTCGTAGACAGCTTCCTCGTACACCGCCACGACCTGTCGCCAACCACCGTCACCAACTACCGCCACGCGATCCGCGCGTTCATTGACTGGTGCGAGATCAGCATCGGTCGAACGGCCGAGGTCGGCGACGTTGAGCCCGGAACGGTCGAGGCGTATCTCTCCTTCCGCAAGACGAGTTCCTCCGCACAGTGCGCCCGCGTGGGCTGGGTGTCCCTCCGTTCGCTGGCGAAGTTCCTCGCAGAACGGCGGATCCACCACGAGAACGGCGAGTCGACCCTCCGCGCCGTCCGCATGCCGAAGGTGAAAGACGACTCACGTCGAGCACTGACCGACGAGGAGATGTGGCGTCTTCTACAGCGCGCAGAGGAAGGCGAAATGGGTCACCGCGACAGCACCATCATCTGGACGCTCCTCGGCTGCGGCCTTCGACGCGAGGAGCTGGCGAACCTGCGGCTCGGCGACATTGACCTTCGCGAGCGGCGGCTCCACATCCGTGCGGCGACCAGTAAGTCGGTCCACTCCCGCGACGTGACCATCCCGATCGAAGCGCTGAAGGCTCTGGACGGCTACCTCAACGACCACCGGGACGGCGAAACGGATGAGGACGCTCCGGTCTTCACGGACCGCAGGGGGCGGTCGCTCACCGGCAACGCGATCCGCAAGCTCTTCGAGCGACTCAAGGTGAGGACCGGGATCCGCGACCTGTGCGCCCACATGCTCCGGCACACCTGGGCCACGAACTTCCACCGTTCCGGATCCGGCTCACGCTTCGACCTCATGGTCGAGGGCGGCTGGACCACCGGCCGCATGGTGGAGCGCTACACGAAGGCTCGGCCCTTCGAGGAACGCCGCCGCGCACCGTCGCCGTTCACGGCGGCTCGCAAGGCGGCGAAAGAGAAGCGGCCTTCAGAGATGCGGCCACCACAGCAGGGAAGGGGCCTCGCGGTCGTCGGAACCGCGTAGGACCCAACGAAGTCGGGTCGAGTAGCCCGGATGGGATTCGAACCCATGACCTCTTCCTTGAAAGGGAAGCGCCCTAGTCCACTAGGCGACCGGGCCGTCGCATGAGCGAGGCGTGGCTCGCGCCTTGCTCTCTTCAAGTGTGACGCATCGATGAAAAGGGAGTTGGCCCATGGACGAGAAGAGGCGTGAGACCCTGACCAAGTACCTCGGTGACATGCGCGCCGTCGTGCATCACGTCGAGGAGGCGATGGAGCGGCAGGAGCAGGAATTCAAGGACCAGCCCGATGTCTCGGCCCTGATCGGCCGGACGGTGACGCTGCTCCGGGCGCAGAAGGAAGCGATCGGATCTCGGCTCGATGCCCTCGGCGGCAGCCCGACGCACCCGGTGAAGGAAGGCGTGGCGGCGGTCGCCGGCGTGATCGCCGGCCTGTACAACAAGGTCCGGACGGAGGGCGCGGCGAAGGGCCTCCGCGACGACCACGTCGCCCTCAACTGGACGTACGTGTCGTACATGACCCTCACCGTCACCGGGGTCGCGCTCGGCGACCGCGAGACCGCGTCGCTCGCGGAGCGCGGCATGCGCGAGTGCGCGACGGCGGCGATGGACGTCCAGCGGATCCTGCCGACGGTCGTCCTCCGCGAGCTCCAGGACGGCGGCTTCGGCGCGCTCGACCCCTCCGCCGTGGAGGAGGCCCGCAACGCGATCGCCGAGGCATGGTCCCGGGAGAGCCCGGCGAACGAGCGGACCGCGATCTCCTGACCCCGGCCGCACGCAGTCCATGAACGCCCCTCGGCCACGAGGGGCGTTCCTCTATCCGGGCGTCATCCTGCTGGCGGCCGGCCTCTCGGACGTCTCGCCGGACGTGAAGGCGATCGTCGGCTGCGCGATCCCGATCGTCGTCATCGCCGCGGGAGCGATCCTGCTCCTGCGCGGCGGCGCGCGGCGGCCCGAACCCGACACCCGCACCTAGACGATCCCGAGGGCGCGCGCGATCGCGCGGAGCGACGCGCGCGCCGCCGGGTCGGCCCGCGGCGCGGCGCGCTCGATCACGCGCAGCGCCGACGGCAGGTCGAGGTCGCGCTCCAGGGCGGCGAGGGCGGCGCGCGAGGCGTCGTCGTTCCCGAGCCGCGCAGGCCCGCGCCCGAGCGCCGCCGCGATCGCGTCCGCGCGCCGCGCGTCCTCGGCGAGCTTGCGCTCGTCGTGGTCGTGCGGCTTCCGGTAGTGGCGGTCGAGGAGGTACAGGCGCAGCGCCCGCGGGCTCACGCGCTCGAGCGCGTCCCGGACGAAGACCATGTTCCCGTCGGACTTCGACATCTTCCGGCCGCCGAGGAGCATCGGCGCGACGTGTAGCCAGATCCCCACGAACGGGCGCTTCCCGGTCGCCGTCTCCGATTGCGCGATCTCGTTCTCGTGGTGCGGGTAGACGAGGTCGCTGCCGCCGCCGTGGACGTCGATCTGCTCGCCGAGGTGATGGAGCGACATGGCCGAACACTCGACGTGCCATCCCGGCCGGCCCCTCCCCCACGGGCTCGGCCACGTCGGACCGTCGCTCACCGTGCGCCAGAGCGCGAAGTCGAGCGGGTCCCGCCGCCCCGGATCCTCCATCGCGGCGTCGTCCTGCCGCGCGAGGATGGCGCGCATCCTCGCCGGCGAGAGGCGCGAGAGCTCGCCGTAGCGGCGCGCCCGCGCGACCGGGAAGTACACGCCGCGCGGCAGCGCGTACGCCGCGCGCTTCCGCTCGAGCGCGCGGATGAGCCGGTGCATCCACGCGATCTCCTCCGTCGCGCGGCAGATGACGTCCGGCCGCCGCCACCCGAGCCGGCGCATGTCCGTGAGGAACGCGCGCTCCTCACGCCGCCCGAGCTCGCGCCAGCCGACGCCGTCGCGCGCGGCCCGCTGAAGGATCGACTCGTCGATGTCGGTGACGTTCTGCGCGTAGCGCACGCGCAGGCCGCGCAGCTCGAGCAGCCGGACGAGGACGTCGAAGACGAGGAACGTCCGCGCGTGGCCGAGGTGCGTCGTGTCGTACGGCGTCACGCCGCAGACGTAGAGCGTCGCGGCCCGGCCGCGCGGGCGCAGCGGGACGACCGCGCGGCGGCGCGTGTCGAAGAGGGTCACCACCCGCGCCGAACAGTACGATCGCGCGCGTGAGCGGGATCGATCGCGACCTCGTGCTCGGGGTGCTCGAGCGCGTCGGATCCGCGCCGACGGCGCCGTACCACGAGCGCTACGCCCTCGACGCGATCGAGGCCGAGCTCCGCGCGCTCGGCATCGACGCGACGCGCGACCGGTACGGCCAGGTCGGCGCGCGCGTCGCGCGCGGCGGCGCGGCCCGCGCGCTCGTCCTCGTCGCGCACACCGACCATCCCGGCTTCCACGTCGTCGCGGCGGACGGCCGCGAGGGCCGCGTCCGCGTGAGCGGCGGCTTCCGCGAGCGCACGCTCGTCCGGCCGATCCCGGTGCTCGTGCACGACGACGAAGGCGGCGCGCCCGTGCGCGCCACGATCGACGGCTACGTGCGCGACCTCGACGAGGCGGAGAACTCCCCCGGGCACGCGCGCATCACGGCGAGCGGGCCGCTCCGCGAGGGCCAGTGGGCGGTCCCCGACCTCCCCGGGCTCGAGGTCCGCGGCGACGAGCTGCACATGCGCGCCGCCGACGACCTCGCGGGGTGCGCGCTCGCCGTCCTCACGCTCGCCGCCCTGCGCGAGGAGGCGAGACCGCACGACGTCCACGCCCTGTTCACCCGCGCGGAGGAGACCGGCCTCTTCGGCGCGCGGCTCGCGGCCGAGGACGGCGGGATCCCGCGCGACGCGTACGTCGTGTCGATCGAGGCGAGCAACGCCGTCTACGCGCCGCCCGGCGCGGGGATCGTCGTGCGCGTCGGCGACCTCCACAACACCTTCAGCAACGAGGCCGAGCGATACCTGCGGGTCGCGCAGGAGCGGCTCGCCGCGCGCGGGATCCCGACGCAGCGCCGGCTCCTGCCCGGCGGGACGTGCGAAGCGTCCGCGTTCGTCCGGCTCGGCTGGGTCGCGACCGCCGTCGCGCTGCCGAACACGAACTACCACAACGACGGTCCCGGCGGGATCGCGCCCGAGGTCGTGCGTCTCACCGATCTCGTCTCGGGGATCGCCCTCCTCGCCGAGGCCGCCGCGGCCGCCGGCGAGGACGCGAGCGAGTCCTGGTGGCCGTCCGCGAGGCGTGTCCCCGACGGCATCCGGACCCGCCTTACAGGGCCTTCCGGACGCTCAGCCGGCGAACGAGCGACACCAAAAGAGGGGACTTGACCGCACCGCGGTCGGCGGGTGTAGAACGGTGGTGCGCGAAGCCCTCACGAAGGCGCCAATGAGGACATCGCGTGAGCGACCAGGCAGGACAGAGCGATCGATCAGGAGGTCCGCATGGTCAGACTCCATCTACGCAACGGGGTGCTGGAGGTCGATCGATAACGCCCTCGACGGGAGAGGGCACGACCCGCGAGGTCACGATCGGTGGATGAGGACCACCGGGCGCGCCCGCTGAACGCGCGGCGCACCAACATCGGACCGGATGAAGAGCCTGTAGCCGATCGTGACCGCTGACCGGGCGAGACCAGCGATCCAACGCGGACCAGGCGATGACAAGCGACCGTAACGAGACCCCCGCTGCGGCGGGGGTCTCGTCCTTTTCCCGGCCTAGCTCTCCCTGACCGGGACCTCGCGCATCCAGTCCCCCTCGATGCGGTAGGCGCGCAGCTCGGGCGCGCCGGTGCGCCACGACGCGAGCACATGGAGCGCCCGCGGCCAGCGCGCCTCGGCTCGATCCGTCGGCGAGGGCACCGGCGGGCTCGCGGGGTGGCTGTGGTAGATCGCGACGAGCTCGCGGTCCTCGTCCTCCATCGGCCGGAGCACCGCGTAGAGGTCGCGGGGGTCGATCTCGTACCGGACGTTCGGCTCCCGGTGGGCGTTGCGGCAGCGAACCGCGCGCTCGGCCACGCCGTCGTGCCCGACGAGGACGCCGCAGCACTCCTTCGGCGCCTCCTCGAGCGCGTGGCGGAGGATCTCCTCGCGCACCGCGCGCGGGAGCACGAGCTCGTCGCTCATCCGCCGGCCATCGCCGGGATGACCATCACCTCGCTCGCGCCCTCGAGCGAGGCGCCGAGGCCGCCGCGGGTCCGGGCGTCGTGCTCGCCGATGTACACGTTCACGTACGTGCGGATCGCGCCGCGCTCGTCGACGAGACGCGCGCGGAAGCCCGGGAAGCGCCGGTCGATGTCGCTCAGGAGCTCGTCGAGCGTGCGCCCTTCCGCCTGCACCTTGTTCGCCCCGCCCACGAGGTCGCGGAGCGACCCCGGCAGCCTCACCGTGACCATCAGCCCTCCCAGAGCGGGGTCGTGATGTAGCGCTCTCCCCCATCAGCGATCAACACGACGACCCGCCCTCCCTCTTCCCGCGCGACGCGGAGCGCGGCGACGACCGCGCCGCCGCCCGACGGCCCGGTGAAGATGCCCTCGTCGCGCGCGAGCCGGCGAGCCATGTCGACCGCCTCGTCGGTCGCGACGGCGAGATGGCGGTCGGCGGCGCTCTCGTCCCAGATCGGCGGCCGGATCGCGCTCGGCATGTGCTTCCAGCCCTCGATCCCGTGGAAGGGGTCGTCCGGCTGCACCGCGACGATCCGCACGCCCCTCGGCCGGAGGACCGCGGAGATGCCCATCACGGTCCCCGACGTGCCGACGCCCGCGACGACGTGCGTCAGCGCGCCGCCGGACTGCTCCCAGATCTCGGGAGCCGTCGTCTCGCGGTGCGCGAGCGGGTTCGCCGGGTTCGAGTACTGGTCGAGGTAGGCGTAGCCGCTCTCCGACGCGAGCTCGCGCGCGCGCACGATCGCGCCGTCGGTGCCCTCGAGCGGATCCGTCGCGACGACGCGCGCGCCGAAGGCCTCCGCGATGCGCCGGCGCTCCGCCGAGACCTTGTCGGGCATGCACAGCACGACCGCGTGGCCGCGCACGGCGCCGACGAGCGCGAGCGCGACGCCGGTGTTGCCGCTCGTCGCGTCGAGGATCGCGACGCCCGGACCGAGGCGGCCGTCCTGCTCCGCGGCGAGCACCATCCAGAGCCCCGCGCGGTCCTTCACGCTGCCGCCCGGGTTCGCGTACTCGAGCTTCGCGTGGACGGTGCCGGGGAGGCCGCGCGTCAGGCGCCGGAGAGGGATGAGCGGCGTTCCGCCGATGGTCTCGAGGATCGTGCCGCGGACCAGGCTCGCGACGCGCGCGCGGTCGAGGTCAGGCGCGAACGAGCTCCAGCGCGCGCCGCGCGAGGCGGAGCGCCTCCTCGCCGTCGCCGCTCGTCTCGGCGGCGCGCGACCAGCGGTCGTACACGACCCGGAGGAGGTGCGGCACGCGCGCCTCGGCCATCTGCGCCGCCTCGTTGAACGAGCGCCGCGCGGTCGCGACGCTCGAGGGCATCCTGAGCTCGCCGATGAGGATGAGCGCGCGCACCTGCGCGTCCGGCTGGTCGATCTTCTTCGCGAACCTGAGCGCCTCCTGCGCCGCCTCGAGCGCCTCGGCCGGATCGCCCTTGGCCATGACCTCGGCCTCGGTCACCCTCAGCGACGCGAGCGTGCCCGCGCTCCCCGACTCCTGCGCGATGCGCGCGCCGCGCTCCAGGCACTCGCGCGCGCGCTCGCGGTTGCCGTACTCGGCGTACAGCAGCGCCGCGTTGTCCAGGGTGCACGCGATCTGCGCGAGGATGCCGAGCTCCTCGTAGACCTGGAGGCTCCGCTGGTTGTAGCGGATCGCGGCCTCGACGTCGCCGCTGTCGTGATACGCCTTCGCCATCGCCGCGTACATGAGGCCGAACGTCGCGCGGTCGCCGAGACTCTCGCTCAGCGCGATCGCGCGCTCGAACATCGCGAGCGCGGCCTTGGACTGCCGCTGGTTCGTGAGGATGACGGCGAGGTCGACCACGCGCCGGAAGTGGAACGCCGGATCCTTCACGGCGCCGGACTCGCAGAGCTCGATGACCTCGCGGAGCAGCTTCGCCGACTCGTCGTAGGCGTACGTGCGCCGGAACACCGCGGCGAGCACGGACTTGAGCCGCGCCTGCTCCTCGACGTCGCCGAGCATGTCGGCCATGCGCTGCGCGCGCTCGAGGATCGGAAAGGCGTCCTTCGGGCGGCCGAGCGCGCTGTACGCGCTCCCGAGGTAGCGGAGCCGGACGACCTGGTCCGTGGGCGGCAGGCCCTCCTCGAGGCGCTCGAGGATCGGCACCGCGTCCTCGGGCTTGCCCTGCTCCACGAGGCGGCGCGCCTCGAGCAGGTCGTACTGCGGCAGCGCGGCTCCGGCGGGGCCGCCGAGGAGGTCGGCCGGCGTGACGCCGAGGACACCCGCCATGTGCTCGAGCGCCTTCATCGACGCGCGGGTGCGGCCGGACTCGAGCATCGAGACGTACGCCTTCGTGTAGTTCGGCTCCGCGAGCTGGGCCTGCGTCAGGCCCTTCGCGATCCGCAGCGAGCGGATGCGGGCGCCGACGTCCGCGACCATGGGCGACCGCACGGCGTTGGCCATTACGGTAGCGACTTTACGAGCACTGACGGCACTGGTCAATTGAACTTGAACACCTGGGCCCACGACCGAGACCGGGTCGGTGCCGGTCGGGGTCACGGGCGGCTCAGCTGCCCGTCATATGTCTCGGTCAGCGCTTGCGCGCTATCGCGTCAGCGAGTGCTAGCAGTGGCCCGTGCTGCCGGGATCGCACGCGTACGCGGATGAGGCGAGCGGCGCGGAGAGCGTGAACACCATGGCGGCGAGAAGGACGGCGACGCGGAAAACACGACGCATTTCGGTGAGGACCTCCCACCCCACCGGCGATTGAGCTGAGCCCCCCGCGGCGCACTGTGCGCCGCGGCATAGCCGAAGTAAAGGGCGCCTTGACGGTCTAGCGGTCGCTGGACAGGCGCAGCTGGTGGAGCCCGCCGCTCACCGCGGCGGCGAGGAGGAGCGCGGCGGGGCCGACGGCCGAGGCGGCGGACGCGCCGGTGGCCCCGTCCACGCCGGCGAGCGCCTCGAGCTGGACCACGGCGAGGAGGGCGGCCGCCGTGAGCGCGCCGAGCGACAGCAGGACGGCGCCGGCGCTGATCGACGGACGCAGGGGCCGCCCGTGGACGAGCTGGTCGATCCGAGCCTCGGTCACGGACAGCGATCCGACCGGGAGGAGGAGGCCGAGCGCGACGTCGTCCGCCTCCGGGAGCACCTTGTAGAGCGCGCGGGCGAGCGGGCCGACGCCCTGGAGCTCGCTCACGGCGTCCTCGTCGGCCTCGAGCTCCTTCTCGAGCACGAAGTGCCGCACGAGCTCGTCGACCACCGGCACCACGTAGAGGCCCGCCGCGAAGTAGCGCGCGATCACGAGCCGGAGCGGATCGCGGTGCCGCAGGTGGTAGCGCTCGTGGAGGAGGACGGCCCGCAGCTCGTCGCGCCCGAGCCTGTCGACGAGCCCGGTGGACACGCAGATCCGCGGGCGCAGGAACCAGTAGCAGAAGGAGAACGGCCGCGCGTCGGCGACGACGTCGACGCGGCCCGTGAGCCCGAGGTGGCGCGCGGCGGACGCGACGCGCGCGGGCGCGGGGATGCGCCGGCGGAGCAGGCCTCGGATGAGCGCGAGCGTCGCGAGGAGCTGCCGCGCGAGCGTCGCGAGGCCGAGCCCGATCCCGCAGATCGCGAGGCCGAGGACGAGGACGGCGACGAGATCGCCGAGGTCGCTCGGCCCGGTCGCGGCGAGGTGCTGCGCGCGGCCGACGAGCGTGACGAACAGCGCGACGAGGATCGCGCTCGAGAGGAGCGCGAGCGCGAGCACGAGGCCGAACGCGCGGTCAGCGCGCACGGTCGCGCTTCCCAGCGAGCCGCCGCAGCGCGGCGCGATGCTGCGCGTCGACGCCGTCGAGCTCGGCGGCGAAGTGCGCGAGCGCGACGTCGCCGAACTCGTCGACGAGGCCCTTCACGAGCTCGCGCGAGAGCCTCGCGCGGTGCTCCTCCCGCGAGAACGCGGGCCGGTACACGTAGCCCTTGCCGTCGCGGTCCCTGACGAGGAGCCCCTTCTCGTGGAGGCGCGTCATGATCGTCATGACGGTCGTGTACGCGAGCGCGCGTGTGCGCGCGAGGTCGTCCACGATCTCCCGGACCGTCGCGCGGCCGCGGGTCCAGAGGCGGTCCATGACCGCCGCCTCGAGCGGCCCCATGAAGCGGTCCTCGCCGCGCCGCCGCAGGCGCTTCAGGTCCGGCACGCCACCATCATCCAGCACGAGCCAGGCGCTCGCGCCGTCCGCGCCGCGCGAGGAGGCGCGGCTGCGCGCCGTCGCGCCCATGCGCGAGCGCGAGGTGCAGCTGCACCACGACGTGCCCGTCCCGCGGGAGGAACGTCGGCCCGTCGGGGCCTTCGGTCCGCTCGACCGCGCCGCACTCGGCGAGAAAGGCGAGCTCGCGCTCGACGAGCGTCTGCGGGAGCGACGCCCACACGGCGGCCCGCTGCGCGGTGCGCTCGCCGACGAGGAGCGCGTGCACGATCCGCAGGCGCTGCGGCCGCCCGAGCGCCGCGAGCTCCGCCGCGGCGCGCTCGTACGCGGCGTCCGTCGCGGGACGGAGCAGCTCCGGGTCGCTCGTGAAGTAGTTGAGCTCCGGGTCGACGCTCACTGCCACCCTCGTACTACTCGCGCGTAGTAAGGATAGCGGACGGCGGGCGCTCGCCCGCCCGCCTCCTAGGCGCCGAGCGTGGCGAGGAGCGCGCGAAGCGCGCGCGGGTCGGCCGCGTCGAGGGAGTCCACGCCCGCGCGCACGAGCGCGGCGACGGCGGCCTCGTCGTGCGGCTCGGCGAGCCCCCACGCGTGGACGTGGATGCCCTCGGCGTGCGCGGCCTCGGCGAGCGCCGGCGACGCCCAGGCCCACCACGGGTGGATCCCCGAGACGCCGGCGGCGCGGCCGAGCGAGAGCGGCTCGACGAACGTGCCGCCGCCGTACGAGACGGCGGTCGCGAGGTCCGGCGCGAGCTCGCGCAGGCGGCGCACGGTCGGGTGGTCGAACGAGTGCACGAGCGCGCCGCGGAGCAGGTCGTGGCCGCCGAGCAGGTCGACGACGCGCTCGGCGATCCGGTCGTACGGCGGCGCCCCCGAGACCGGCGCCGGCTGCTTGATCTCGACGGAGAGCGTCACGCGCTCCGCGCGCGCCCAGGCGGCGACCTCGTCGAGCGTCGGGATGCGCTCGCCGCGGCCCGCGTCGAGGCCGCGCAGCTCGGCGAGCGTGCGCTCGCGCACGAGCCCGGTCCCGTCGGTGGTGCGCTCGAGAGACTCGTCGTGGATGACGACGAGCTCCGCGTCTCGCGTGAGATGCACGTCGAGCTCGATGAGGTCGCAGCCGGCCGCCGCGGCCGCGCGGAACGCGCGCATCGTGTTCTCGGGCTCGGTCGCGGAGAGGCCGCGGTGCGCGACGACGCTCACCCGTCCCGTCCGCGCGCGGAGGAACGGCGACGGGCGCGTCACGGCGCCGCCGCCACCGGCTCCTCGCGCGCCGTCCGCGCGCCGGCGACCGCGTTCACCGCGATCGCGGCGAAGACGAGGAGCGCGCCCGCGAGCATGCGCAGGTCGACGGGCTCGGCGAGCGCGACCGTGCCGATGATCACGGCCTGCACCGGGATGAGGATCTGCGACAGCATCACCGTCGTGGGCCGCAGGCGGCGGAAGAGCCACAGGTTCAGCACGAGCCCCACGCACGAGCCGCCGATGACGAGGTAGAGGAACGAGACGACCGCGTCCGCAGACCAGTCCGATGGCCGGCCGGCATCCGCGGCGGCGAACGGGATGAGGACGAGCGCACCCGCCCAGCACTCGAGCGCGATCACGGGTATCGGCGAGAGCGCCGCGAGGCGCCGGGCGGCGATGATGGCCGCCGCCGCCCAGGCGATCGGCATCACCGCGGCGAGGAGGATCAGCGCGAGGATCACGTGGTCGCCGCTCGCGTCGCCGGGAGGTCCCACGAGCACCGCGGTGCCGACGAGGCCGAGCGCGAGCGCCGCGACCTTGGCGGCCGAGAGGCGGTCGCCCTTGACGAGGAAGTGCGCGAGGAACGCCGTCCACACGGGCGCGGTCGCGCCGAACACCGCGACGACCCCGCTCGGCACGAACTGCTCGGCCCAGAAGATGAGCGCCCACGTCAGTCCGATGTTGAGGATGCCCGCGATGCCGGCCGCGAAGAGGTCGGTGCGCCGGCGCGGGAACTCGAGGCGCAGGACGAGCGACGCCACCGTGAGGACCGCGGCGACGGCGATCGCGCGCTCGAGCGCGAAGAGCCACGCGGGGACGTGCGACACCCCGATCTTGATCGCACCCCAGGTCGTGCCCCAGAGGAGGATCATGACGACGTACGCCGCGACGACGCGAAGGGACACCTACTCGGCTCCCGCGAGCGCGCGGACGTGGTCCGCGCCGAGCGCGACGGCCGCGGCCATGACGAGCGCGCGGTGCGCGGCGAGCGAGCGCCGCGCCGCGAGGACGGACACGGCGCCGAGGCCGAGCGCGAGCGCGGTGAGCGGTCCCGGCAGGATCCCGTACGGCCGCACGACCGAGGCGAGCACCGCGGCGGCGCCGAGCGCGAGCCAGCACGCCGCGAGCGCACGCGAGAGGCCGAGGCGCACGGCGAGGCCGCGCGACCCGGCCGCGGCGTCGCGCGCGACGTCGGGCGCCTGGTCCGCGAGGTGGACCGCGAGCACGAGCGGCAGCCCGATCAGATAGACGCCGAAGGGGAGGCCGTCGAGCGCGCCGGCGACGGCGAGCGAGGCGACGGCGAGCGTCGGCAGCGCGACCGCGAAGGGCAGCCATGAGAGCGGCGTGCGGTGGAGACCCGCGCTGTACGCGTAGCCGCACGCGGTGCCGAGGACCACGAGCGCGCCCACGAGCGGCGACACCGCGAACGCGACGGCGGCTCCGGCGGCGCCGAGCACGGCGGCCCACGCGAGCGCGGCGCGCGCGGAGAGCGCGCCGCGCGGGACCGCGCGCCACGGCTTCGTCCGCGCGTCGTGGTCGCGGTCGGCCCACGCGTTGTGGAGCGCGATCGAGGCTTGCGTGAGCAGGACGGCGAGGAGGAACGGCGCGAGCGGGACGTCCGGGACGCGCTGCGCGAGGCGCACGAACGCGAAGGCGGCGACGAGGACGAAGGCGATCGCGCTCGCGTGGAGGAGCTCGGAGAGGTCGCGGAGGCTCAGGGCTAGCCGATCACGTATATGGTCGTGAAGAGGCCGATCCACACGACGTCGACGAAGTGCCAGTAGATGGACGCGGCCTCGACCGCGAGGTGGCGCCGCCGCGAGAAGTGCCCGCGCGTCGCGCGCACGAGGCAGTACGTGATGAAGACGAGGCCGCCGAACACGTGCGCGCCATGGAAGCCCGTGAGCGTGAAGAACACGGCCGCGAAGATGCCGTCCGGCGGCGTGAAGCCGAGCTGCGTGTACTCCCAGCCCTGGACGGTGAGGAAGATCGCGCCCATGATCACCGTGAGCGCGAGCCAGCGCACGAACGCGCCCCGGTTCTCCTTCTGGATCGCCCAGACGGCGAGCTGCATCGTCACCGACGACGCGACGAGGACGATCGTGTTGAGGAGCGGGATCGGGAGCGCCTCGTCGCCCGACCACGTCGGCTTGTGGCCGAAGATCGGCTGCCACTCGGGGATCCGCGCGCGCATGAAGAAGTACGTGGTGAAGAGCGCGGCGAAGAACATCGCCTCGCTCGAGACGAACAGGATGACCGCCCAGAGGCCGTGGGAGAAGCGCGCGGGCTGAGCGGCGTCGCCCTCGGCGGTCTGGATCCGCGCGATCGGGTCGTCGGTCCGCCCGCGCACGACGGTGCGCTCCCTGCCTACCGCCACGCGCTAATGGCCTCCGTGCCCGCCGTCGTGGGGCTCGCCGTGCTGCACGAACACGCGCGCGTCCTCGACGAGCCAGAGGACGATGCCGCCGAGCGTGATCGCCCCGCCGAGCGCGATGAGGACGGCGGACGCGAGGATGCCGAAGGACACGAGGGTGATCCCCAGGGCGATGATGGACGGCGCGAAGCTCGGCGCGGGCAGGTGGATCTCTCGGTCCTCTTCTTCGAGGTGCTCCAGGGGGCCGTGCGTCACCACGCAGGACGATACCGGCTCATTTGGCGGGCGTCGAACGCTGCCGTAGTGTTCCCGTGATGCCATCCCTGGTCCGACGGATGCGCCTCGCGCTGCCTCTCGCGCTCGTGGCGCTCCCGCTCCAGAGCGGCCTCGCGCTCGCGGACGACCCGTGGGTGAGCGCCCCGGCCGGCGCGGTCGCGCGCGAGGTGCAGCCGACCTACTGGATCATGTTCGCCTTCGCCGTCCTGGTGCTCGCGATCGTGGACGGCGGCCTCATCTACGCGGCGATCCGCTACCGGGAGCGCCCCGGCCACGTGGCGCGGCAGTTCCACGGGCACAACATGCTCGAGCTCACCTGGACGGTCATCCCGACGCTCATGGTCATCGGCTTCTCGGTGATCTCGTTCCAGCGCCTCCAGTTCATCAACGACACCCGCGGCGCCGACGTGGACATGGCGATCGGGGCGCACGGGCGCCAGTGGTCGTTCACCTTCCAGTACCCGCAGGAGCCGCGCTTCCGCCTCGCCGACGGGACGTACCTCTCCGTGGGCGAGGAGCTCCACGTCCCGGTCGGCGCGAAGGTACGCATCGAGCTCTCGGCCGAGGACGTGATCCACTCGTTCTGGGTGCCGCAGATCGGCGGCAAGAAGGACGCGGTGCCCGGCCGCAAGACCGAGCTGTGGATCCAGGCCGACGTGCCGGGGACGTTCAAGGGCCAGTGCGTCGAGTTCTGCGGCGACGGGCACGCGGACATGCTCATCACGCTCGTCGCGCATCCGGCGAACGAGTACGACGCGTGGGCGAAGCAGGCCGTGGAGAACGCGAACCTCCTCAACGACCCCGCGACGAAGCAGGGGGCCGAGCTGTTCAAGCAGCGGGCGTGCTTCGGCTGCCACTTCATCCGCGGCGTGGGCGGCGGGCGCGTCGGTCCCGAGCTCACCACCCTCGCGAGGAAGGACAACATCGCGGGCGTGCTCCGGCCGGTGAACGTCGAGAACCTCGTCCGCTGGATCGACGACCCGCCGGCGGCCAAGCCCGGGACGCAGATGCCGAAGCTCGGCCTGCCGCCGGAAGAGGTCCAGGCGATCGCGCAGTTCCTCGCGACCGCGACGAAGTAGGTGGTCGCTGCGCCGCTTGCGCGGCTCAGCGACCGTCCTGCTCCTTCGCCTTCGGCTCCGTCGTAGCGGCTTAGCCCTTCACCTCGAACACGGTCCGCATCCCGAGGGCGTAGTGGCCCGGGACGTTGCAGATGAGCACGTACCGCCCGGGCGGGAGCGCCACGTCGAGACGGCGCGTGCCCCCGGGCGGGATGACGTCGGTGCGCGCGACGACGCCCTCCTCGCGGGCCTGCGCGCGCGATGCGTCGTACGGCAGCCGGTCGGGCGCGAGCTCGGTACGGATGAAGATGACGTCGTGCGGCTGGCCGCCGCGGTTGCGGATGCCGACGCGCATCGTGCCGGTCTCCACCGAGGGAGCGCTCGGCAGGATCTTGTGGTCGGTGAGCTCGACGATCAGCCCGACGTCGGTCGGCGAGAAGGCGGGCGCGGGCGGCGTGCAGGCCGCGAGGACGAGGGCGAGGATCAGGCCAGCGCGCCGCACGCCCGCTCCCCGTCGATGTACACGGCCTCGATCGGCCGGAGCGCGCGCACGTCCCCGGTGGCGTCGCCGCGCACGACCACGAGGTCGGCGCGCTTGCCCACCGCGACGTCGCCGAGGTCGTCGCGGCCGAGGACCGCGGCGGCCTCGACGGTCGCCGACCGAAGGACCGCGCCGGCGCTCATGCCGCACTCCTGGAGCAGCTCCATCTCGTGATGCGCCGACCAGCCGACGGTGCGCTGCGAGACCCCCGCGTCGGTGCCGAACGCGATGCGCACGCCGGCGCGGTGGGCCGCCCGAACGTTCGCCTTCGCGTTCGCGAGGTCGGCCGCGTACGCCGGGAACTCCTTCCTCGCGCGGACGGCCGCGGCGTACTCCGGCGAGGTGACGTGCTCGCGCGCGCCCGGCGGCAGGTGGCGGAGGAAGAGCGGGTCGTCGAGCTCCGGGGCCCGCTCGAGGTAGACGACGTTCGAGTACGGCACGGTGAGCGTGGGGACCACGGGGACGTCGCGCTCCTTCATCAGCTCCCAGAGCTCGCCGTCGGCCTCGCGGTCCCGCGGCATGTGCGCGACCGTCCGGAGGCCGGCGCGCACGAGCGCCTTCGCGTCATCGACCCGGTAGAGGTGCGCGAACGAGCGGAGGCCGAGGCGGGCGCTCTCGGCGATGATCGCCCTCGCGACGTGCTCGGCCATCTTCGCGTGCTGGCCGTACCAGTCGTCGTACCAGATCTTCACGCCGCTCGCGCCGCGCGCCTTCGCGTCCGCGAGCACGCGGGCGATCTCGGCCGTGTCCTGCGTCCGCAGCGGTCCGGGCGGGTCCATCGTGAAGAAGGGCACGCCCTCGACGCCGAAGCCGTGCCCCACCGTGAGGAGCCGCGCCTCGTCCGGGCGCCGGTCGCGCGCGACGTCGAACGCGAAGTCGCGGTCGAGGCCGAGCGACTGCACGGTCGTCACGCCGTACGCGGCGAAGATCCGCAGGTCGCGGCGGATGCGGTCCGGCGTCACGCGGTCGGCGTCGTTCCTGAATCCCTCCATGACGCCGGGATGCGTGTGGAGGTCGATGAGCCCGGGCACGAGCGACCTGCCGCTCACGTCGACGGTGGTCCGGCTCGTCCTCGCTCCCGGCGCGCCGACCCAGGCGACCCGCCCGTCCTCCACCAGCACGTCGGCGCGCGCCATCCGGAGCGTGCCGTCGCGGACCGACGGCACGTGCCCGCCGGCGAAGAGCGTCTCGGTCAAGCCCGCCGCTCCGTCCGCTCCTGCGTCCGCTCCTCCTCGCGGAGGAACAGGAAGAAGCACGCCGACGCGGCGCCGAGGAACACGAGGTCGCCGGGCACCCACATGAGCGCGCCGCCCGTCTTCTGGTCGGTCAGCGGGTCGATCCCGTACGTGAGCGCCGACGTCCCGTAGTGCGGGTAGAGGACCCGCGTCGAGAACGAGAGCAGCCCGCCGAGGATCGTGTTCTGCGCAGCGCCCGCGAGCAGGAGGAAGAGGATCCGCCACGGGTAGGCGAGGGCCGACCGGAACGGGAGCGGGTCGATGACGACGGACCAGAAGAGGAGCGCGCTCGCGATGAACCAGCCGTGCTCGACGGAGTGGAGCAGGGGATCCTCGACGGCGGCGTCGTAGAGCCTCGGGAAGTGCCAGTAGTAGATGCCACCGACGTACAGGATGCCCGCGACGAGGGGCGAGCGCAGGGCGTGCGCCGCGCCGCGGAGCGCTCCCGAGCGCGCGAGCGGGCGGATCGCGCGGCGCACCGCGGCGGGGAGCCCGAGGAGCAGCGGGCGCACGGGCGCGCCGAGCAGGAGGAGCGGCGCGGCGACGACGGTGAGCAGCATGTGCTGGATCATGTGCACGCTGAAGAGCTCGAACGCGAGGTGGTCGACCGGGCCGGACAGCGCGGCGAGCATCACGAACAGCCCCGCGTAGAACGCCGCCGAGCGCCACGCCGGCCATGGCCGCCGCACGCGGCGCACGCCGCCGGCGTAGAGCGCCGCCGCGAGCAGCGCGGCGGCGAGCGGCGCTAGAGGCGTACCGCGGTGTCCACGACGATCGCCGCGAACACGAGCGCGAGGTAGAGGAGCGAGTAGAGGTAGAGGCCGCGCGCGACCGCGCGCCGCCGGTCGTCGCCGGCGCGCACGAGCCGCACCGCCCAGGCCACGAACACGACGCCGAGCGCCGTGACGGCCGCGAGGTACACGGTCCCCGCCGCGCCGATGAGGTACACGGCGGCCGAGAGCGGCACCAGCGTCAGCGCGTACGCGAGGATGCTCCGCGCCGTCGCGCGGTCGCCCTTCACCACCGGCAGCATCGGGACCCCGGCGCGCGCGTAGTCGTCTCGGATGAGCAGCGCGAGCGCCCAGAAGTGCGGCGGCGTCCACATGAAGACGACCGCGAACAGGAGCCACGGCGCGAGCTCGAGCGAGCCCGTCACGGCCGCCCAGCCGACGAGCGGCGGGATCGCGCCGGCGGCGCCGCCAACGACGATGTTCTGCACCGTCGTGCGCTTGAGCCAGATCGTGTAGACGATCACGTAGAAGAGCGTCCCCAGGGTGGCGAGCGCGGCCGCGAGGAGGTTCGCGAACGAGAGCAGCACGCCGAAGGCAAGGATGTTGAGCGCGATGCCGAGCGCCACCGCGGATCCACCCGGGATGCGGTGCGCCGGCAGGGGCCGGCGGCGCGTGCGCCGCATGCGCTCGTCGATGTCGCGGTCGAAGTAGTGGTTGAGGCTCGAGGCCCCGCCGCTCGCGAGCGCGCCCCCGACGACGGTGCCCACGAGCGCGGCGAGCGGGGGCACGCCGTCCGCCGCGAGGAACGCGCCGCCGACGGCCGTGAGGAGGAGGAGCGACATGATCGCGGGCTTCGTGAGCGCGACGACGTCGCGCAGCGCCTCGCTCGCGCGCTCGGGCGGCCGCCACGCGACCACGGCGAGCGCGACCACGGCGCACCAGAGGGCCGACGCGACCGTCGGGTGGAGCGCCAGGGGCACCGCGTTGAACGCGGTGAGCGGCATCGCCGCGCCGACCGCGATCTGGAGAACGAAGAGCCCGAGCGTCCACGCCGCGAGCGCGCCCGCTCCCGGGATCTCCCGCCGCCGGCGCCACGCGGCGAGCGCCGCGTACACGACGAGCACGCCCGCGGCGGCCGCGAGGTAGCGGTGCAGCATGTGGAGCGCGGGCGCGCCCGTCGCGGGCAGGAGCAGGTCGCCGGAGCAGAACGGCCACGAGCCGCACGCCGCGGTCGCGCCGGCGCCGCGCACGTACGCGCCCGAGAGCTGGAGCACGAAGATCGCGCCGGCGGTCCCCACGATGAGCGCCGTCCAGCGCCGCGTGCGCTCGGCGCCGGCGAGCGCGGGCCACCTGACGTGCGCGTAGAGGGCGGCGAGCGTGCCGACGAGGAGCTGCGCGTTCGCGAAGTGGAGCGTGACCCACTCGTCGCGGAGGTGGAGCCACACCGCGATCGCGCCGAGCACCGCCTGCATGAAGAAGAGCGGCACCGCCGCGTACGCGAGCGTTCGCGTGAGACCGCGATGCCGGCGCGAGGCCCAGGCGAGCGCGATGACCGCGGCGCCGTCGGCGAGCGCGAGCACGCGGTGGATCCACTCGATGCGCGAGTCGGCGTCCGCGTCGGGGAAGAGCCCGCCCTGGCAGAGCGGCCACTCGTCGGCGCAGCCCATGCCCGAGCCCGTCGCGCGCACGAGGCCGCCCCAGGCGATGGCGATGAACGAGATCGCGAGGGCGGCGAGGACGAGGCGGCGGTACGTCGCGGAGCAGATCACCTGGCTAGTGGGGCGCGTCGCCGCCCGCCTGCTCCTCCTTCAGGGGCCGTGCGCTGTGGACGACCGGGATGCGCGAGAAGTTGTACGGCGGCGGCGGCGAGGTCGTCACCCACTCGAGCGTGTCGCCCTGCCACGGGTCGTCGCCGCCCGGCTTACCGTTCCGCAGGCTCATGAGGACGTTCACGATGAAGAACAGCACGCCGAGGGCGAGGATGTACGAGCCCATCGTCGAGATGAAGTTCAGGCCCGCCCACTCGGGCGACTGCGGGTAGTGGTACGTGCGGCGCGGCATGCCCCAGATGCCCAGCTGGTGCTGGACGTAGAAGGTCATGTTGAAGCCGATGAACATGAGGAGGAAGTTGATCTGGCCGAGGCGCTCGGAGAGCACCTTGCCGGTCATCTTCGGGAACCAGTAGTAGAACCCGGCGAACGCGCAGAACATCGCGCCGCCCATGAGCACGTAGTGGATGTGCGCGACCACGTAGTAGGTGTCGGACATCTGGATGTCGACCGGCACCGAGCCGAGGAACACGCCTGAGATCCCGCCGATCACGAAGATCGCGAGGAAGCCGAGGGCGAAGAGCATCGCGGTCTTGAAGCGGATCGAGCCGCCCCAGAGCGTCCCGAGCCACGAGAAGATCTTCACGCCGGTGGGAACGGCGATGAGCATCGTCGACGCCATGAAGAAGACCTGGAGCGCGAGGTCGACGCCCGCGACGAACATGTGGTGGACGAACACCGAGAACGACAGGAAGCCGATCGCGACGCTCGAATACGCGATCATCTTGTAGCCGAAGATCGGCTTCCGCGAGAAGACGGGCAGCACCTCGGAGATGATCCCGAAGCCCGGCAGGATCATGATGTAGACCTCCGGGTGGCCGAAGAACCAGAACAGGTACTGCCACAGGAGCGGGTCCGCGCCCTCCGTCACGCTGAAGAAGTCGGTCCCCGCCATCCGGTCGAAGAGGAGCAGGAAGCCCGCGACCGTGAGGAACGGCATCGCGAGCACGAGCAGGAAGCTCGTGACGAGCACGCTCCAGGTGAACAGCGTGATGCGGTTGAACGTCATGCCCGGGCAGCGGAGCGCGAAGATCGTGACGATCATGTTGAGCGCGCCGAAGATCGACGAGAACCCGAGCACGGTGAGGCCGAGCAGCCAGAGGTCCTGACCCGGGCCCGGCGAGTACGCGCGCGTCGAGAGCGGCGTGTACGACGTCCAACCCGACGCCGGCGCGCCCACGAGGAACGACGAGTAGAGGATCACGCCGCCCGAGATGAGGAGCCACAGCGACAGCGCGTTGAGCTTGGGGAACGCCATGTCCCGCGCGCCGATCTGGAGCGGGACGATGAAGTTCGCGAAGCCGGTGAAGATCGGCACCACGACGAGGAAGACCATCGTCGTGCCGTGCATCGTGAACGCGGCGTTGTACTGCTGCGGCGTGAGCACCGTGCCCGCGGGCGTCGCGAGCTGCGTCCGGATCGTGAGCGCGAGCAGCCCGCCGAGGATGAAGAAGAAGAACGTCGTGTAGAGGTACAGGATCCCGATCTTCTTGTGGTCGACCGTGGTGATCCACTCGAGGATGCCCGTGTACCGCTGGCGGGCAACGGGGAACGGGGTATCGATGGCTGCCATGGGTGCGGTCATTGTCGCCCCCTCGCGGGGCGATGTCGAACGGCGGTGCCTAGCGGGTCCGGACCACGATCAGGCGGTCCAGCGACGACAGCGCGCCCCAGACCTCGCCCGGACGGCCGTGCTGCTGCCGGACGTTCCCGTTCGCGGGATAGGGGTACGACGTGAACGCCTCCGTCGCCGGGTCGAACGAGACGATCGCGTGCGCGGCGAAGTCCGTGAGCCAGACGACGTCGCGCTCGTCCACGTACACGGAGTACGCGAGCGGCTGCGCGCCCGGGAGCTTCCACTCCTTCCAGGCGCTCGTCCGCGGGTCGTACCGCGCGACCTGCCCGGCGTTGTACTCGCTCACCCACACGCTGCCCGTGGAGTCGCTCCAGACGCGGCGCGCGCCCTGATCCCGGGTCGGCGGCTCGAGCACCTCGGCGCCGCCCGTCTCCTTCCGAATGCGGCCGACGTACGAGGCCGCCAGTGATGCGTAGTAGACGCTGCCGTCCGGCGTCGTCGTGATCCCGTACGGGCCCCGGCCGCGCGGCGCCTGGAAGGCGTGCGTCCGGCCGTCGGGGTCGAGCCGTCCGAACCAGCCGTTCTGGCCGGTGAACCACTGCGCCCCGTCCTTGTCGATGACCGACGTGTTGAGGTTCACGTTCGGCGTGCCGGCCGGGAGCGGGTACACGGTCACCTTGTCCCCGGCGCGCGGGTCGACGCTGACCATCGCGTTCTGGCCGCTGTCCGTGACCCACGCGACCCCGTTCCGGTCGACGATCACGCCGTGCGGCGACGAGCCGCGGCCGAGCGGGATCTCGCGCACCTTCCCCGTGGCCGGGTCGAGGTGGCCGAGCGTCCCGTTGCGCTGGCCCGTGTACCAGACGCCGCCGTCCGCCGCGGGCGCGACGTCGTGCGGCCCGGAGCCCCGGGCGACGGCGTACTCCTGCACGCGTGCGGCGGCGGCGGCGGTGGTGGCGGAAGCGGGAGGCACCCTGGCCGGCGCCGTGGTCGCCGCGCCGGGCGTCCGGCCGGGGGTCGCCGAAGGCGTCGCGGCCGGCGCCGCGGAAGGCTGCGTGCACGCCGTGAGGAGCACGAGCGCGGCGAGGAGCGAGCGGGTCACTCGATGGATACGGAGCGGAGGCGGAGAGAGTTCGTCACGACCGTCACGGAGGAGATCCCCATCGCGCCCGCGGCGAAGATCGGCGAGAGCATGCCGAGCGCCGCGAGGGGGATGAGCGCGACGTTGTAGACGAACGCCCAGAACAGGTTCTGCCAGATCGTGCGCACCGTCGAGCGCGCGAGGCGGATCGCGCGCGGCACGCCGCGCGGGTCGCCGCCCACGAGCACGATGCCCGCGGTCGCGATCGCGACGTCGGTGCCGCTCCCGATCGCGATGCCGAGGTCGGCCTGCGCGAGCGCGGGCGCGTCGTTCACGCCGTCGCCGACCATCGCGACGCGCCGGCCCTCGCGCTGGAGCGACGCGACGAGCGCGGACTTCTCGGCCGGCTTCACCTCCGCGCGCACCTCGTCGATCCCGAGCTCGCGCGCGACAGCCTCGACCGTGCGGCGCGTGTCGCCCGACACGAGCAGCGTCCGGAGCCCCATCGCGCGCAGGC
Organism: Candidatus Limnocylindria bacterium; assembly: GCA_035708565.1. Lineage (GTDB taxonomy): Bacteria > Chloroflexota > Limnocylindria > P2-11E > P2-11E > JACDAF01. The sequence continues at coordinate 24,592 of DASSSF010000094.1, read as the reverse complement.
GCTCGACCGCCTCGCGCGCCGCGGCCTTGGGCACGTCCGCGAGGGCGAAGATCGCGCCCTCGTCCCCGTCCACGGTCATCACGAGCGTCGTGCGTCCCTGGTCCTGGTGGCGCTCGAGGACCACGTCGGGAACGTCGGCCCAGCCGTGCTCGCGCGCGAGGGCCGCGGTGCCGATCCAGACGTCGCGGCCGTCGACGGTCGCGTGGACGCCCTGGCCCGGCAGGTACTCGAACGACGCGGGCTCGGCGAGCGCGAGCCCCTTCTCGCGCGCGGCCTCGACGAGCGCGCGGCCGAGCGGGTGCTCCGAGGGCCGCTCCGCGCTCGCGGCGAGGCGCAGCACCTCGTCCTCGCCGATGCCGGCGCAGGCCATCGAGTCCACGAGCGCGGGCCGGCCGACGGTCAGCGTCCCGGTCTTGTCGAAGGCGACGGTGTCCACGGCCTTCGCGCGCTCGAGCGCCTCCGCGCTCTTGATGAGGAGCCCGCGCATCGCGCCGCGCGCCGTGCCGACCATGATCGCGGTCGGCGTCGCGAGGCCCATCGCGCAGGGGCACGCGATGATGAGGACGGCGATCGCGGCGGTGAGCGCCCGCCCGAACGACCCGTCGACCGCGAGCCACGCCGCGAACGTGAGCGCGGCGACGCCGAGCACCACGGGCACGAAGATCGCGGAGATCCGGTCGACGAGCCGCTGGATCGGCGCCTTCGTTCCCTGCGCCTCCTCGACGAGCCGCACGATCTGCGCGAGGAGCGTGTCGGACCCGATCGCGGTGGCGCGCACGCGCAGCGTCCCCGTCCCGTTCAGCGCGCCGCCCACGACCAGGTCGCCCGCCGACTTCTCGACCGGGATCGACTCGCCGGTGACGAGGGACTCGTCGACCGCGGACGCGCCCGCGACGACGAGCCCGTCCGTCGCGATGCGCTCGCCGGGCCGGACGATGAGCACGTCCCCCACCTCGAGCTCGGAGATCTCGATCTCCTCCTCGACGCCGCCGGGCCGGCGGACCCGCGCGGTCTTGGCGCCGAGCGCGGCGAGCGCGCGGATCGCGTCGCCCGTGCGCACCCGCGCGCGCGCCTCGAAGAAGCGGCCGACGAGGACGAGCGCGACGATCGCGGCGCCGGTCTCGAAGTAGAGGTGCATGTGCGGCTCGAGGCCGACGGCCTCGAAGGCGGCCGGCAGGAGCGTCGCGGCGGCGGAGATCCCGTACGCGGCGCTCGTGCCGATGACGACGAGCGTGCTCATGTTCGTCGTGCGGTGCTTCGCGGCGGACCACGCCGCCACGTAGAAGGGGCGCGCGGCCCAGACCTGGACCGGTGTCGCGAGCAGGAGCATCAGCCACGGGCGCGGCTCCCAGTGCTCGAGCGCGGGGAACAGGAGGTCGCCCATCGAGAGAGCCATCACGAGCGCCGCGAGGACGCTCGCGACGGCCATGCGCCGCTTGAGGTCCCGGACGTGCCGCAGGCGGAGCTCGCGCTCCTGCGACTCGGCCTCGGCGCGCGCGCGCTCGTCGCGCGACAGCACGAGGGCGCCGTAGCCCGCGCGCTCGACCGCCCGGACGAGCGTGTCCGCGGGGACGCCGGGGTCGACGCGCAGCGTCGCGCGCTCCGTCGCGAGGTTCACGTCGGCGGACGCCACGCCGGGGATCGACGAGAGCGCGGACTCGACGCTCGCGACGCATGACGCGCAGGTCATGCCGGTGATCGCGAGGTCGCGCCGCTCGTCGGCCGCGGGTTCGGCTACCGCCCCTGCCGCTTGAGCCAGTCCTGCACCTTCGTCGTGTACTTCGCGGGCTCCGCCTGGAAGCGCTTCATGCAGCCGGGACCGCAGAACCCGTACTCCGCGCCGTCGTGCGTGACCGTGAGGCCCTTCGCGCGCGCCGCGGGAACGTCGACGACCATGTCGCAGATCGGGTCGAGGATGTCGTGCGTGCTCATGCCGGCGTGTACCCCGCGGCGTCGAGGACCTTGCGCACGAGCGCGTCGTTCGCGCTGCCGCGCACGCGGACGGTCTTCGAGCCGAGATCGACGGTGGCGGACTCGACGCCCTCGACGGGCTCGAGCGCCTCGGTGATGTTGCCGACGCACCCGTCGCAGTGGATCGCGGGCACGTGGTACGTGCGCTCCTCGGTCGTCGTCATCGCAGCCTCCTACCCCCTCCCAGGGGGGTAGGGACAGCATACGCCCCGGCGCTAGAGGATGGCGCCGCAGCGCGGGCAGCGGCCGGCGCGCTCGGACGCGCTCGTCCCGCAGCCGCGGCACATGAGCACGCCCGTGGCGTCGGTCCGCTGGAGGCGGCGGCTCTCGAGCTCGAACGCCGTGTCCCAGCGGCGCCGGGCGCGGGCGTCCTCGCGCCTCGCTCCCCCGCCCGCGAGCATGCCGAGGCCCGCGACGAGGCCCACGAGGAGCACGAGCCAGACGGCGTCCATCAGCGCTCCCCCGAGGCGCGCAGGCCGCGCGCGACGGCGTAGATGAGCTCCACGTCGTCCCCGCCCGGCGCGTCAGGCAGGCGCTCGCGCAGGTGGGCGGCGATGGCCGCGGCGAGCGCCGCGCGCTCCGCGGCGGGGAGGCGGCCCTCCCTGGCGACGAACTCGCGCACGAGACGTTGTACCTCTCCGGGGAGCCCGTGGATCGATGCCGCCGGCCCGGGCGCGGGCGCGGCGGCCGTACGGCGGGGCCCGGCGTCGAGGGTGGCCATGGCGGCGGCGTCCAGGCGCGGCGCCGGCGCCCTGACCACGAACGTCCCGGCGGCGAGGTCGCCGAGGCGCTGGGAGCGCGGCGAGAGCGCGACCGCGGCGAGGCCGACGCCGTAGAGCGCGGGCAGGAAGTCCACGACGCGGATGAGGTTGCGCACGAGGAGCGCCCCGAAGCCGGCGGGCCGACCGTCCGCGGAGATCACGCGCAGGCCGAACATGCGCTTCCCGATCGTCTGCCCGTTCCAGAGCCACTCGAGGACGATGAAGTACGCCCAGCCGACGAAGACCACGACGAGCATCGCCCAGCCCCGCAGCCACGGAGCGCTCGGGAGGACGAACCGCTCGAAGCCGATCCCGAGCGCGGCCGTGACGAGGAGCGCGACGAGGAAGTCCACCATCGCGGCGAACCCGCGGTTGCCCGCTCCGGCGAGGTCGTAGCGCAGCACGACGTGGTCGGGCGTCTCGACCTCGAGCCGCCCGAGGTGCACCGACATGTGCCGAGGATGCTAGGCGGCGCGAAGTAACGTCCTCGCGTGAGGAGCGCGCAGCCGGTCGACCGGTTCGTCGCGGACCGCCGCGCGCGCTGGGCGCGGCTCGCGGACCTCGTCGCCCGGGCGGCGGGCCGCGTCGCGCGGCTCGAGGCGGACGACGTGCTCGAGCTGGGGCGCCTCTACCGCGCGACCACGAGCGACCTCGCGATCGCGCGGCGCGACTTCCCGCGCGACGTCGTGACGGAGCGCCTCAACGACCTCGTCGCGGCGGCGCACGCGCTCGTGTACAGCGAAGCGCCCACGAGCCCGCGCCGCTTGCGGCGCCTGGTGACCGCGGAGGTGCCGGCGACGGTCCGCGCGAACCTGCCGTTCACCGGCGCCGCGGCGCTGCTCCTGTTCGGGCCGTGGCTCCTCGCGTACGTCGTCAGCCTCGTCGCGCCCGAGGTCGCGCTCTCCTCCATGAGCGAGGCGCTCCGCGAGCACCTCGCGGAGCGGCGGCCGGGGACGGAGATCCCCGCGGGGGCGCGGCCGATCGCCGGCCCGCTCATCATCCTCAACAACGTCCAGGTGTCGGTCGTCGCGTTCGCGGGCGGGATGACGGCGGGGCTGCTGACGGCGTGGGTGCTCGTCGCGAACGGCATCGTCCTCGGGACGACGTTCGCCGTGCTCCAGCAGGTCGGCGGCGCGGGCTACCTGCTCGAGTTCATCCTCGGCCACGGCGCGCTCGAGCTCTCCGCGATCGTGCTCTCGGGCGGCGCGGGCCTCCATCTCGCGTGGGCGATCCTCCGTCCCGGCGAGCGCTCGCGCCGCGACGCGCTCCGGCTCGCGAGCGCGCAGGCGCTGCGCACGGTGGGCCTCGTCGTGGTGGTGCTCGGGGTCGCGGGGCTCATCGAGGCGAACGTCTCGCCGACGACCGCGCCCGCCGCCGTGAAGGCGGCCGTCGGGCTCGTCACGGGCGTGTTCCTCTGGGGGTACATCCTCGCCGGCGGTCGCGGCACGCCCGGTAGGCTCAGCGCGACATGAGCGCACGACCTCCCCTGCGCGTCCTCCTCGTCGAGGACCACCTCGGGACACGCGAGCTCCTGACGGAGCTCCTCACGGCGGAGGGCTTCCAGGTCATCGTCGCGCTGGGCGGAGTGGACGCGCTGCGCAGCGTCGGCGCCGCTCGACCGGACGTCGTCCTCCTCGATCTCGGCCTCCCGCAGATCGGGGGCGATGCGTTCGTGCGGGTGTGGCGCGAGCGCGATCAGCGCGCGCACGAGGTGCCGGTCATCGTGATCAGCGGCCGCGACGACGCCGCGCGGATCGCCGCGGACATCGGCGCGGCGGGGTTCTTCCCCAAGCCCTTCGACGGCGCCGCCGTGGTGGCCGGCGTGTCCCGCCTGGCACGGAGGCGGACCGCGGAGGCATCATCCCCGGGAGCCGGTGCGCCGACGGGTCCGGTGCGGGTCGGCGAGCTCGAGACGCGGAGCGGCCGCGTACGTGTCCTCGTCGACGCGGAGCACGAGCCGCCGTTCGCTCTCGAAGTGTCGCCGCCGCACGGGTCGCCCGTGCGCGTGACCCTCGACGCGCGCCAGCTCGAGGTCCTGCTCACCCTGCTCGACATGGCCGGACGCCAGCCGCGCTAGCGACGGCCGCCCGCGCCGCTCGTCAGAAGAGACGCTTCTTCAGCTCGAGGTAGCGCGAGACCGTCGCCACCGTGAGCCGCTCGGCCGGCACGTCGATGACGTGCACGCCGCGCCGGCGCAGCGTCGCGATCGCGCGGTCGCGCGCGTCGCGGACCTCCTGCGCGACGACGCGCTCGTAGAGCGCCTGCGTCGAGGTCGGCCGCGCGGCCGCCGTCTCCGCGAGATGCGGGTCCGCGAGCAGGCAGCAGAGCACGAGGTGCCGGCCCGCGAGGCGCGTCACCGACGCGACGAGCGACCGCGACGCCTCCTCGTCCACGAGGTCGGTGAAGAGGACGACGAGCGCGCGGCGCGCGGCCTTGGCTCGCAGGAACTCGAACGCCGCGCGGAAGTCCGTCTCCGTCGTGGCGGCCTCGATGCGGCGGAGCTCCTCGGTGAGCGCGAGGAACTGGCGGCGCCCGCGGCGCGGCGGCGCGTAGGCGCGCACGGCGTCGGCGAAGCCGAGGAAGCCGACCTCGTCGCCCTTCGCCGTCGCGACGTACGCCAGCATGAGAGCGGTGTTCACGGCGTGGTCGAGCTTCGTGAGCTCGCCGAGGGTGCTCGACATCATCCGGCCGGCGTCGACGAGGACGAGCACGCGCTGCTGCCGCTCCGACTCGTACTCCACGCTGATGAGCCGGCCGCGCCGCGCGGTCGCCTTCCACGAGATCGACCGAGGGTCGTCGTCCGGAAGGTGCTCGCGCAGGCGCTCGAACAGGCTTCCCGCGCCCGGCGTCCGCGCGCGCCGCTGCCCGGCGTCGTAGGCGAGGCCGCGCCGCAGCGTGACGTCGTAGCGGCGCACCTCGCGCAGGTCGGGGTACACGTTCGCCGGAGCGTCCGCCGCGACCGCGCTCTGCCGCTCCACGAGCCCGAGCGGGCCGCGCTGGCGCGAGTGGATGCGGCCGAAGCGGTACGAGCCGCGATGCCGCGGCCGCGCGACGTACGTCGCCTCGCCCGTCGCGCCCGGCGCGAGCGCGAGCGGCACGCGCGTTCGGTCCGTCGCGAACGACGGGGGGAACTCGTCGCGGAGGGTCACCTCGAGGGACCGCGCGGCCGGGTTGCGCACCACGAGCCGGACGGTGTGCGGCGCGCCGACGGACAGCTGCGGCTCGGCGACGCGCGAGACCTCGGCGGCGCCGAGCGCCGGCGTGGCGCGCGCGTCCAGGGCGGCGAGCGCGAGCGCGCCGACCAGGGTCGCCGCGGCGACGCCGACGAACGCGGGCGACACCTCGCCGAGCGCGAGCGCGAGCGACGCGGCGAGGAGGAGCGCGAGCAGCCGCGGCCGCGGGAGGAAGGTCAGCGCGGCACGTCGAGGCGCGAGAGGACGCGCCGGAGGACGGCGTCGGCGTCGAGACCCTCGATCTCCGTCTCGGCCTTGAGCACGACGCGGTGGCGGAGCGTGGCGGGGACGAGCGCCTTCACGTCGTCGGGCGTGACGAAGTCCCGGCCGCCGACCGCCGCGGCCGCCTTCGCGGCGCGCAGCAGGTGGACCCCCGCGCGCGGGCTCGCCCCGAGGACGAGGTCGGGCGCGTGCCGCGTCGCGTCGACGATGCGCACGACGTAGTCGACGACGTCGTCGGCGACGGTGACGCGGCCGGCCTCGTCGCGCGCGGCCTCGAGCGCGCCCGCCTCGAGCGGCTCGAGCGTGGCGATCTCCGCGAGCGGCAGGCCGCGGTCGTGCGCGCGCAGGATGGCGTGCTCCTCGGCGCTCGCGGGATAGCGCACGACCGCCTTGAAGAGGAACCGGTCGAGCTCCGCCTCGGGCAGCGGGTACGTGCCCTCGTACTCGACGGGGTTCTGCGTCGCGAGCACGAGGAAGGGGTCCGGCAGCGGCAGCGCGTCGCCCTCGAGCGTGACCTGCTTCTCCTCCATCGCCTCGAGGAGCGCGGACTGCGTCTTCGCCGGCGCGCGGTTGACCTCGTCGACGAGCACGACGTTCGCGAAGACGGGCCCGCGCCTGATCCGGAACGCGCCCGACGACAGCTCGTAGACGGTCGTGCCCACGACGTCGCTCGGCATGAGATCGGGCGTGAACTGGATCCGCTTGAACGTGCCGCCGACGAGGTGCGCGACCGTGCGCGCGAGGAGCGTCTTCGCCGTGCCGGGCACGCCCTCGATCAGGAGGTGGCCCTGGAGCAGGAGCGCGAGGAGCGCGAGCCGCACCGTCTCGTCCTGGCCGACGACGATGCGGTGCACCTGCGCCGCGAAGCGCTCGGCGAGCCCCTGCGCGCTCATTCGATCCCTGCTCGCTGCGCTGGCTTCGCCTGCTCCGCTCGTGAGGGGCCCTGCGGCTGGGACGGGCCAAGCCCGTCCCTCGCCTCAGAGATCAGCGCATCGATACGGCGGACGGTACGGAGGAGGTCGGCGTCGCGCAACGGCCGCCCGAGGAGCGCGTCGAGCTCGCGCGCCTCCGCCGCCCGCGCGCGATCGAGGCCGGTCGCGAGCCGGTCGAGCGGCGCCTCAGGGTCTGCGCCGACGATGCGGGCGACGCCGCGACGGAGGTCGTCGCGAAGCCGGCGGCGAGCGATCTCGCCGCGACCCGACCGGCGGACGAGCCCCGCGAACGCGCGGACGTACTCGAGGCTCGACCGCGGCGGCCGCGGGTCGAGGGGGAGCGCGGGCCCGAGCCGCCGGCCCGACAGGACGAGGTACGCGAACGTCGAGAGCCCGGCGGCGATGAGCGCGGCGCCGGGCCACGTGCCGAAGAGCACCGCGAACGCGTTCGGATCCGGCCGCACGCCGTGGTGGTGCTCGTCGAACGCGACGGAGCGGCCGAGGCGCGCGAGCGCGAGCGCGAACCGGCCGTTGTCCGCGTCCCCGACGGTGGCGTTGATGAAGGGGTCGAGCGACCCGACGACGACGAGCGAGCCGCGGCCCACCGTGATCGACGCCGCGACCGGAGCGCCCGCCGTGAGCGCGTCCGCGCCGGACGGGAGATCGAGCCGCACGCCGCGGCCGACGGAGATCCGGCGGACGGGCGGCGAGGCGAAGATCGCGCCGCGCACGGCGCGGTCGCCCGGCTCCGCGGCCGCGGCGACGCGCACGCCGAAGGGCTCGAGCAGGCGGCGCTCGCTGAAGCCGACGTCGGTCGCGACCACCACCGTCCCGCCGCGGTCCATGTGCTCCCGGAAGAGGCCGGCCGCGGCCGCGTCGATCTCCTCGGTCGCGCCGAGGACCAGCACCACGTCGCTCGCGATCGGCCCGAAGCGCGCGCCCTCGATCGTGTCCACGCGCAGGCCCGCGTCGGCGAGGTAGCGCCGCAGCACCGTCGCGCCGCCCGGCCCGTCGTCATAGACGGACGCGGTACGTCCGCCGAGCGCCGGCGCGGTGCCGCCCGCGCCGGCGAGGCTCGTCGCGACCGCCACGACGAAGAGCACGACGGCAGCCGCCGCGAGCGGATCCGGGCGCCGGAGGCGCCTCACCCGGCGACCCGCTCCGCGAGGTCGCGCGCGCGCTCGCCGTCGGCCGGTCCCGGCGGCCGCAGGCCGAACCAGACGCGCTCGTTGAGCGCGACGAGCTCCCGCAGGGCGCCGGCGTGCGGCACGGCGGCCGCGCGCTCGAGGAGCTCGTGGTCCGTGAGCGCCGGGTCGTAGGCGATCGCCTCGCGGGCGGCGAGCGTCGCGAACGCGAAGCGGTAGTACGCGTGGATGGCGGCCGCGAGGTCGCCTCGCGCGAGCGCGTCGCGCGCCTCGCGCGCGCGGACGGCCGGCTCGTCGGAGCGCAGGGCCTGCGCCTGCGGCACGACGACCTCCGTGCGCAGCCGCTCGCGCACGCCGCGGACCAGGATGAGCGCGAGCACGAGCGCGAGCGCGCCGCCGACGGCGAGCTGCGCGGGCACGAGCACCGACGGGTCGGGCCGGCCGAGCGCCTCCCACACGCGGAACGCCACCGCCGCGAGGAGGTCGATCACGCCGCCGCCCGGCGCGCGGCTCCCGCGCTCGTCGAGGATCGCGCGGAGGCGCTCGTCGGCGGCGCTCCCCGCGATCGGCTCGCGGATCGCCCGGTCGGCGGCGGCGATGCGCCGCTGGAGGTCGGCGAGGGGCTCGGGTCCGGAGCCGAGGCGGGCCGCGAGGGCGCGGTCGTCGATCTGCACGGTGTCCCCGCGGACCAGGACCGCGTCCGTACGGCGAAGGAGCTCGCGCGCGGCGTCGAGCCGGCCGACGCGCACGAGCGAGCGCGCCTCCTCCAGCCGGGCGCGGTACGACGCGAGCGGGATCGTGTCGGCCGACGCGACGGGCCCGGTCGCGGCCCACAGGGCCAGGCCGAGGGCGAGAGGCGCGATCAGCCGCCGCGCGGGAGCGCCTCCGCGGCGAGCCGCAGGTCGTACGCCTCGCGGCGCACGCGCAGGTCGTAGTAGAGGAGCGTGAACGCGCCCCACTGGAGCGGTCCGGCGACCGCGGCGGCCGCGAGGTTCGCCGCCTCCTCGAGGACCGTGCCCATCGTGCTGTCGCTCACGAACGCCGCGAGGAAGAGGAGGGAGAAGAGCATGCCGAGGACGACCTGGAGGACGAGCAGGAGCATGAGGAGGCCGAGGATGCGCCAGCGTGAGCCGGAGGCGAGCCACCACGAGCGGCGCAGCGCCGCGATCGGTCCCGCGTCCTCGCGCATCACGACGACGGGCGCGACGAGCCAGGACGCCGAGAGGTAGAACGCGACCGCGATCGCGGCGAAGATCGCGACGAGCGACAGGAGCGCTCCGACCACCCCCGCGACGCTGGCGCCGACGAAGGCGAGGGCGAAGAAGGCGAGCACCGCCGCGAGGAAGATGACGACGACGCCGACGGAGGCGAGGATGCCGGCCGCGATGAGGCGCGGCGCCGCGCCGAGCGCGGCGCGGAAGGCGTCCGCGATCGCGACCTCCTCGCCCAGGTAGCGCCGCGCGCTCGCGTGGACGAGCGCCCCGGCCTGGATGGTGAAGATCACGACGGCGACGAGGCCGCCGACGAGGAGGACCGTCGTGACCTCGGCGACGTCGGCCCGGGTGAGCGCGAAGGGCTGGTCGTCGGGCAGCGTGCCGGTGCGGATCCGCTCGCTCAGGCGATCGATGCTCGGTGCGCTCGCGAAGCCGAACGCGCGCGCGAGGATCGAGAAGAGGAGCTGAGGGAGCGCCGCGATCACGACGAACAGGAGGGGACGAGCGCGCACGAGGGTGATGACCGCGTCGACGATGTCGCCGATGCCGAGCGGCCGCAGCGTGGGTGCCGGCTGCATCACGCGAGGGTATCCCGTGGGCCTAGTCCGCCTCCGTGCCCGCCGTCACTGGGGGCCGCGGGGACTCGCCGAGCCGGAGCCGGTCGTACAGGCGCGCGAGCGGCCCCGGCGCCCACCAGTTCGCGCGGCCGAGGAGCCGCATCGTCGCGGGGACGACGAGCGCGCGGACGATGGTCGCGTCGATCGCGACCGCGAGGGCCATGCCGAAGCCCAGCGCCTTGATGATCACGACCTCGGCCAGCGAGAACGCGAGGAACACGCCGACCATGATCGCCGCCGCGCCGGTGATGAGGCGGCCGCTCCGCTCGAGGCCCTGCGCGACCGCGCGGGTGTTGTCCGCGGAGCGGCGGTACTGCTCCTGGATGCGGGAGAGCAGCAGCACCTCGTAGTCCATCGACAGGCCGAAGACGGAGCAGAACATGATCACCGGCAGCGTCGGGTCGAGCGGCCCCGGCGTGAAGCCGCCGAGGAGCCACGCGAGGTTGCCCTCCTGGAAGATCCAGACGAGAGCGCCGAACGAGGTCGAGATCGAGATGAGGTTCATGAGGACGGCCTTGAGCGGCAGGACGACCGAACCGAGCAGGAGGAAGAGGACGACGTACGTCGCGAGCATCACCCAGCCGATCGCGTACGGCGACCGCTCGACGATGAACTGGACGACGTCGATGTCGAAGGCGGTCAGCCCGGTGACGAGCGTCTCCGCGCCGGGCGGCGGGGCCTCCGCGCGCATGCGCCGAACGAGCGCCTGGGCGTCGGCGGACTTCTTGTCCTTCGTCGTGACGACCGACACGGTGACGATGTGCTCGCCGACCGCCTGGCGCAGCGCGACCTGGAGCGACTGCGGGAGCTGCTCGCGTGGCTGCCCGTAGAGCGCCTGGTACTCGGCGACCGTCAGCGGGCGCGCGGGCTGCGCCGGCGCCGCCGGCGGCGACGGGAACGCGCGCGTGTCGAGCCCGAAGAGGCTGTCCACGCGGAGGACGTCGGGGAGCGCCTCGAGGCGCCGCACGTACTCGACGAGCGCGGGGATACGCTCGCGCGACAGCGGCGCTCCGTCGGCGTACCGGACGACGACGGTCATCTGCGTCGTCTCCTGCCCGGGGAACTCGCTCACGAGGAGGTCGTACCCGCGCCGCGACTCGACGTGGCGCGGCAGCATCGAGACGTCGCCGTTCGCGAGGTGCAGGCGCGCGAACGGCGAGGCGGTGAACCCGATGATCACGAGGAGCGGGAGGAGCACGGCGAGCGGCCGGCGCATGACGCGGGTCGCGAGCGCATGCCAGAGACCGGTGCCCTCGCCGCCGCGTCCGCCGATCGGGACGCGCCACGCGTTCACGCGCGGGCCGAGGAGCGAGAGGAGCGCCGGAAGGAACGTGAGCGCGTACACGACCGCGAACGCGACGACGATCGAGCCGGCGAGGCCCATAGAGGAGAGGAACGTCCCCTCGTAGAAGAGCATCCCCGACAGGCCGATCGCGACCGTGAGGCCCGAGAAGAGGACCGCACGGCCCGCCGTCGACAGCCCCCGCTCGAGCGCGCGCTCCACGTCGGCGGTGCGCCGCAGCTCCTCGCGGAAGCGGTTCACGATGAACAGCGAGTAGTCGATGGCGACACCGAGCCCGATGAGCGTCACGACGTTCAGCGCGTACTGCGACACGTCGGTCACGCTCGTGAGGACGTACGTGCCGGCGACGCCCGCGAGCACCGACAGCACGCCGACGCCGAGGGGGAGCAGCGCCGCGACGACCGTGCCGAACACGATGAGCAGCAGGACGAGCGCGAGGGGCAGCGACACGAGCTCCGCGCGCTGGAGGTCGCTTTCGAGGATCTCGTTGAAGTCCTCGGTGATGGCGATGTTCCCGGACGCCGTGATGCGCAGCGCGTCGGACGAGATCTTCGCGCGCAGCTCGTCGTAGTAGCGCGCGGCACCCGAGATGTCGTCCTTCACGGAGACGACGGCGTACGCCTTCGTCCCGTCGCGCGAGACGAACGACGGGATCGGCGGCGTGGTGTCGTACGGCGTGCGGACCGCCTCGACACGCGGGTCCGACCGCACGGCTGCGAGCGCGGACTCGAGCGCGCTCCGGAACTCCGCGTCGACGACCCTCAGGCGGTCGCTCTCGAAGATGAGGAAGAACGACGAGCCGCTCGCGCGCGGCAGCTCCTCCTGGAGCAGGTCCAGGGCGCGCCCCGACTCGGAGGTCTCGATGATGCCGCCGCTCTTGAGCGTGCCGCCCTGCGCCACGACGACGATGGACGCGGCCATGAGGAGGCCGGACCCGAGCAGGACGGGCCAGCGGAAACGGTGGACGAAGCGCGCCCAGGCGGCGAACACGAAGGCCTCCCTGCCTAACGGAGCGAGTCGGGGTGGGCAGACTCGAACTGCCGGCCTCAGCGCCCCAGACGCCGCGCTCTACCGAGCTGAGCTACACCCCGTGGTCACGTCCATTGTCCCACGCGCGGCGCGCCCTAGTTGAGCGTGAAGACGATCGAGCGCGTGACGCCGCCCGCGGTGATGCGCATCGCGTAGCCGCCGCGGGTCCACGTCGAGCCGGTGTCGAGGCTCACGAGCACGATGCCGTTCCCGGGCACGGCGCCCGTCCCGACGAACTGCGGCTGGTCGCCGCGAGGCGTGATGAGGGTCGTCTGGTAGGGCTGGCCGGGCGGCATCTCGAGGAACCTGAACAGGAACGTCGAGCCCGCTGCCCCGCTCGCCGGGATCACCTGGGCGAGCGCGACCGCCGGCGGCGCGGCCGTCGGAGCGGCCGTGGCGGGCCGAGCGGTGGCAGGACGGGCCGTCGCGGGCGCGACGGTCGGCGCCACGGTGGGCGCGACCGTCGGCTGCGTCGTCGGCGGAGCCGCCGTCGGAGCCGCGGTACCCGGCGCAGGGGTCGACGCGATGAGCGGGCCGGACGCGGCGGGCGCGACGGTCGCGTCCGGACCGATGGCCTGGTCGAGACGCCCGGCCAGCGCCATGCCGACACCGACGGCCAGCGCCGCGAGGACGAGCACCGCGACGAGCGCGCCACCCTTGCCGCGCCGCCGCGGCTGCGCGACCGGCTCGGCGACGACCGGTACCGACAACGCAGCGAACGATCGCGTGCGCATCTTGCGCACCTTCTCGAGCAGCGCGCTCGGGGTCGGACGCGCGGACGGATCCTTCGCGAGCATCGACGCGATCAGCTGGTTCCACAGCGGGTCCACGCCCGGCAGCTCGGGCACCGCGGCCTCGCGGTGCAGCGAGCGCAGGTGCTCCGGGTCGATGCCGAGGAACGGCGGCGAGCCCGCGAGGAGCGCGTAGAGCACGCAGCCGAGCGCGTAGACGTCGGACCGGATGTCGCCCCTGGCGGCACCGTGGCTCTCCGGCGCGGTGAAGCGCAGATCGCGGTCGCCCCGCCCCGTGTACGGCACGCCGAGCTCGTGCAGGCCTTCGAAGCCGACGAGCGCCACCCGCTCGTTGGCGTGGAAGAGCGTCCGCGGCTCCATCGCGCCGTGCGCGAGGCCGACCTTCTCGAGAGCCGCGAGAGCGCGCGCGCCGTCCGCGGCCACGGCGGCCATGAGCTCGTCGTTGCGTCCGCGGCGCAGCGCCATCGCGATCGGCTCGCCGTGCGCCTCGAACGCCACCCATGCCGTCTCCGCGGTCTCGCCCGACTCGACGAGACGTCCAGGGAGGCCGGCCTCCGCGAGCGCGCGGCCGGCGCGTTCGATGAGCTCACGCATCTCGGCGGGCGGCCGGTCGTGCTTCGCGATCTGCTGGACGATGACCGGGATGTCCGCGATGCGTGAGTGGCCGCGCTGCACGCGCGTCGACGCGGTGTCGCGGAGAACGGCCTGCAGCTCGTACTTGTCCGTGAGCGTGCTCACGGGCACAGCCGTCTGGGGTTCAGCGCCCGCCATCCCACATGCCTCACATCGCTTAACGCGTGGCCGGGCCGATAGTCAGCCTTGCCGACGAGCGCGTCGAGGATCGACAACGATGCGATACCGAAGTGGAACCGGTCACAGGGCCCTCCGCACGACGGCACGATCGCCGATCCTCGCGACGATCTCGAAGCCGTACTTCCGGTACACCGACGTGGGACCCAGGTACTGCGCCTGGGAGCCCGAGGCCGCGAAGGCATTCGAGCGCCGCCGAGGAACGCCGTCGCGTCCCTCGTCCGTGTCGGGTGTTCGGGATCGAGCCGCTCGGTGCGGTAGCACGTGGACCATGCGGGGTCGGCGTAAGCGACGAGATCGAGGTAGTGCATGAGGTCGTCGTCGACGTCCGGTCCGACGGAACGGATGGCGAGGTCCTGCACGCCGAGCGAGTGTGTCACGCTCGAAGGCATGGCCATCTGGTCGGCGGGCCACGGCGCGCGCGAGGCGTCGACGTTCACGGACCTCCTCGTCGGCGCGCGCATCGAGCTCCTCGCCGACATCCGTACCTTCCCCGGATCGCGCCGGCATCCGCAGTTCGGAAGGGATCCGCTCGAACGTGCCCTGCGCGGCGCCGGGATCGCGTACGAGCACCTCGCCGGCCTCGGGGGGCGCCGGAAGGGCGCCGTGTCGTCACCGCACGCGGCGCTGCGCGAGCCGGGCTTCCGCGGGTACGCCGACCACACCGCGAGCGCCGAGTTCGCCCGCGACCTCGGACGGCTCGAGGCGCTCGCGCGGGACCGGCGGACCGCCTTCATGTGCGCCGAGACGCTCTGGTGGAAGTGCCACCGGCGCATCCTGGCGGACATCCTGAGCGCCCGCGGCTGGGAGGTGCTCCACCTCGTGCACTCCGGGAAGGAGCCCGAGCGCCACAGGATGTGGGACCTGGCGCGCGTTACCGACGAGGGCCGCGTGGTCTACGACCAGGGCGAAGCGGTCCTTTTCCGGCTCTGACCGCGCGATCGTCGATGTCCGCCGAGCCCGTTCGTCTACGTGTTGAGTCTCGGGCGAAGCCCGACAGAAGGAGCGTGCGATGGCCAAGTTCATGTTGATGTTCATGGACAGCGACGAGTCGTGGGAGAAGATCCCCAAGGCGGAGCAGGAGAAGGCGTACGCGGCGATCTTCAAGTGGTGGGACGAGCACTCAAAGGCGGGCCGCATCGTCGGCGGCGAGGAGCTCCAGGCCCGCCGGACGGCGAAGACGGTCCGGTACGCGGACCGGACGAGCGGACCCGCGGCGGTCACCGACGGACCCTTCACCGAGGCGAAGGAGTCGATCGGCGGCTACGCGATCGTCGAGGTGAAGGACATCGACGAGGCCGTCGAGCTCGCGAAGACGTGGCCCCCGCGCTCCACGGTCGAGGTGCGGCCGCTCGTCGCGCAGCGGTGAGATACCTGTTCTTCATCACCGGCGACGAGGACCGCTGGGCGGCGATGCCGTGGGCCGAGGCCGAGCGCGGCCTCGGCCGGGTCCGCGCGTGGGAGGCGGAGCAGCGCCGGGCCGGCACGATCGTGGACGGAAGCGAGCTCGCGCCGACGGCGAGCGCGACGACGGTGAGGCAGGTCGGCGAGCGCGTCGTCGTCATGGACGGGCCGTTCGCGGAGACGAAGGAGGCGATCGGCGGCTACTACCTCGTCGACGTCCCGGACCTCGACGCCGCGATCTCGCTCGCCCGCTCGTCGCCGTTCCTCGACCTCGCGGACATCGAGATCCGTCCGCTCGTCGGGACGTCGCGCCTGGAGGCGCGCGCTGGATAGCGACGCGCGCGCCGCGGTCGCGCGGGTCGCACGCGAGGAGATGGCCCGGCTCGTGACGGCGCTCGCGCGGAGGCTCGGCGACTTCGACCTCGCGGAGGACATCGCGCAGGACGCGCTCACCGTCGCGCTCGAGCGCTGGCCCGTCGAGGGCATCCCGCGGGAGCCCTTCGCCTGGCTCCTCGTGACGGCGCGGCGGAAGGGCATCGACCGGCTTCGGCGCGCGGAGCGCGAGCGCTCCAAGCTCGCGCTCCTCGAGAGGACGGACGTGCAGGACACGACCACGCACTTCCCGGACGAGCGGCTCGCGCTCATCTTCACGTGCTGCCACCCCGCTCTGCCGCGCGAGGCGCGGATCGCGCTCACGCTGCGGAGCGTCGCCGGGCTCACGACGGCCGAGATCGCGCGCGCGTTCGTCGCCCCCGAAGCGACGATCGCGCAACGGATCGTCCGGGCGAAGCGGAAGATCGTCGACGCGGCCATCCCGCTGCGCGTCCCCGAGCCCGCCGAGCTGCCCGAGCGGCTCGCCGAGGTGCTCGCCGTCCTCTATCTCGTGTTCAACGAGGGCTACCTCGCGAGCGGCGGCGACCGCGCCGAGCGGCGCGACCTCGCCGAGGAGGCGGAGTGGCTGTGCGGTCTCGTCACGCGTCTCCTCCCGGACGAGCCGGAGGCGCTCGGCCTGCACGCGCTCATGCGCACCCAGCTCGCGCGGGCGCAGGCGCGCTTCGACGAGCGCGGCGGGATCGTGCTCCTCGAGCACCAGGACCGCGCGCGGTGGGACGGCACGCGCGTCGCCGACGCGCGGAAGGTCCTCGAGCGCGCGGCCCGGATGGGCAGGCCCGGCCGCTACCAGCTCCAGGCGGCGATCGCGCTCGTGCACGCCGAGGCGCGGTCCTGGGAGGAGACCGACTGGCCCGAGATCCTCGGCCTCTACGACCTCCTCGCGCTCCTCGACCCGTCGCCGGTCGTGCGGCTCAACCGCGCGATCGCGCTCGCGCACGTCGCGGGCCCCGCGACCGCGCTCGCGGAGGTCGAGCGTCTTTCGCCGGACCTCGACCGCTACCCGTACCTCCACGCGACCCGCGCGGCGTTCCTGCGCGAGCTCGGGCGCGCGGACGAGGCGCGCGACGCCGACCGCCGCGCGCTCGACCTCACCGAGAACCCCGCGGAGCGGGCACTGCTGCGCTCGCGGATCGGCTGACGTGCCCCGCGCGGCCTAGGAGGTCAGCGGGGCTCCGCCGTCAGGCGGGCGCGCAGCTTCGCGGCGGCGAGGCCGCGGTGCGAGAGGCGGTCCTTCTCGTCGTCGTCGAGCTCGGCCATCGTGCGGCCGTCACCGCCGACGACGAACACCGGGTCGTAGCCGAAGCCGCCGGCGCCCGACGGCGCCGTCGCGATCTCGCCTCGGCACTCGCCATCGAACGTCTCGACGGTGCCGTCCGGCCGCGCGAGCGCGATCACGGCGACGAAGCGCGCGGCGCGCTCCGCCACGCCGTCGAGGAGCGCGAGCAGCATGCGGTTGCGCTCCGCGGCCGGGACGCCGTCACCGAAGTAGCGCCGGCTGCGCACGCCGGGCGCGCCGCCGAGGGCGTCGACCTCGAGGCCCGAGTCGTCGGCGACCGCGGCGAAGCCGGACGCGGCCGCGTACGCGCGCGCCTTCGCGACCGCGTTCTCCTCGTACGTCGCGCCGTGCTCCTCCGGCTCGGGCACGGGACGGTCGAGCTCGGCGGCGGGAACGAGCTCCGCGTCGACGCCCTGGAGGATCCGCCGGAGCTCGACCACCTTGCCCGGATTCGCGGTGCCGAGGACGATCCGCTCGGTCACCCGAGCCGGGCCAGGACGTCCTTCTGCTTCTCGAAGAGCTGCTCGATGCCGCGCATCGAGACGTCGAGCACCCGTTCGAGGTCGGCGCGCGAGAACGGCCGCGCCTCCGCGGTGCCTTGCACCTCGATGAGGTCGCCCTCGCTCGTTGCGACGACGTTGACGTCCGCGTCCGCGACCGAGTCCTCCTCGTACGCGAGGTCGAGGAGGAGCTCGCCCTTCACGAAACCGGCCGACACCGCCGCGACCGCGCGCCGGATGGGCGTCGGCTTGATGTGCCGCAGGGCGTGCGCGAGCGCGACGTAGCCGCCGGTGATCGCCGCCGTGCGCGTGCCGCCGTCGGCCTGCAGCACCTCGCAGTCCACCTGGATCGTGCGCGGCCCGACCTTCTTGAGGTCGACCGCGGCCCGGAGAGCGCGGCCGACGAGGCGCTGGATCTCGAACGTGCGGCCGCCGGGCCGCCCCGCGATGCTTTCGCGCTGGGTCCGCTCGGGCGTCGCCCGCGGGAGCATCGCGTACTCCGCGCTGATCCATCCCTGATCGCGGTTCTCGAGCCAGCGCGGGATCCGCTCCTCCACCGTCGCGAGGCAGAGGACGATCGTGTCGCCGAACGCGATGCGACACGAGCCCTCCGCGAACTTGGAGACGGCGAGGTCGATGCGGACCGGGCGGAGCGCGTCGGCGGCCCGGCCATCCGTGCGCGCGAACTGGCTCATGCGGTCGCCTCCCAGAGCGTGCGGAGCTCCGCGGGAGCGTAGGACGCGAGGTCGCGGCCCGCTTCTCGCGCGCGCGCCTCGACGGCGCGGACGCGCACGCCGAACCGCGCGTTCGCGTCGCGCAGCGCGGTCTCGGCGTCGACGCCGATCTCGCGCGCGAGCGCCGCGAGGTCGAAGAGCAGCTCTCCGACCTGCTCGGCATCGTCGACGTCGAGCGGCAGGTCTGTCCGCTCGGGAGCGATCCCGATCCGAGCCGCGCGCTCGAGCAGCCGCTCGGCGGCGTAGAGCGCCGGCAGGTCGCGCGGCATCCCGGCGAGCACCGACCCCTCCGCGCCCTTCTCCGCGCGCTCCTCCTTCTTGATGCGCTCCCACTGCGCGTAGAGGTCGCCGGCGAGCGGAGCGTCCGCGAAGACGTGCGGGTGCCTGCGCACGAGCTTCGCGCCGATCGAGCGCGCCACGTCGCCGAGGTCGAACGCGCCCGCCTCGCGCGCGAGCTGCGCGTGGATGACGACGTGGAAGAGGAGGTCGCCGAGCTCCTCCCGGAGCGCGGCGCTGTCGCCGGTGCCGAGCGCGTCGAGCGTTTCGTACGCCTCCTCGAGGAGCAGCGGGCGCAGCGTCTCGTGCGTCTGCTCGCGGTCCCACGGGCAGCCGTCCGGCGCGCGGAGGCGGTCGGCGATCCGCGCGATGGCGCCGACCGTCGCGAGGTCGGCCAGCGCGTCCTGCGCGGGGAGGATGACCCAGCGTCCCTCCGCGGCGAGCGCCGCGTCGACGACCGCCGCGGGGTAGCGCGTCACGAGGAACGCGCGGTCGACGTCCGCGTCGCGGAGGACCGCCACCGCCCGCGAGGTCGCGAACGTGAAGCGGTCGAGGGTGCTCGCGCGCACCACGTCGACGCCCTCGGGGAACACCTCGAGGACGCCGTCGAGCGCGCTAGCTCTCGAGCCCAGGGATGAGCCGGCGCGCGCCGTGCGCGCGCAGCTGGGTCTGGTACCAGTGCGGGTAGGCCCTCTCCTCGAGCGTCTTCTTCTGGTCGTCGGTCACGGCGCGCGACGGGTCCTTCTCGAGCACCTTGTAGATCGTCGAGGCCGTGCGCTGCGAGTACGGACGGGTCCGGCTGCCGACCTCGAACCGGAAGAGGTCGTCCTCGGCCCGCACGTCCTCGAGCATGCCTCGCGCGATCCACCCGATCTCCCCGCCCTTCTCGGCCGTGAGCGCGTCGTCCGAGAACTGCTTCGCGACCTCGGCGAAGTCCGTGCCCTTCTCGAGCGCCTCCTGCACGTCCGCGAGCTTCTTGAGGCCGGCGGTGAACTGGTCGAAGTTCGTCGCCGTCGGCGTCGGCGTATTGATGACGATCTGCGCGACGCGGATCTGCGGGACGGGCGAGACCACAGCCTCCTTCCTCCGGCGGGTCGTGATCTCGTCGCGGATCGTGTCGTAGCGGACGTGATCCTTGATGTCCTGGACGCTGAAGCCCGACGCGAGCCACCGCTTGACGAGGTCGTTCTCCTCCGGCCCGCGGCGCTCCTGCACCTGGATGACGTGGTATCCGAACTGGCTCTTGACCGGATCCGAGATCGCGCCGGTCGCGAGAGCGAGCGCCGCGTCCTCGAAGTCCTTCACGAACTGGCCCCGGCCGACCCAGCCGAGCTCGCCGCCGCTCTCCGCGGAGCCGGGATCGTCGCTCTTCTCCTTCGCGACCCTCTTCCAGAGCTCCTGGTCATTCGGGTTCGCGCGGAGCTGCTCGACGACGGCCTTCGCCTCGTCGAGCGCAGCCTTGTCCGCCGCGTCCTTGTCGGTGGCCTTCGCGTCCGGGGTGACGAGCACGTGCCGCGAGCGGAACTGCGAGAGCTCCTTCGCGTAGCGCTCGTCGACCTGCTCCTGCGACACCGCGATCCCCTCGGCGCGCGACGCGCTGTCGAGGAGCGCGTACTCGAGGACGCGCTCGAGCGCGACGCGCTCGTAGTCGGCCTTCTGCGCCGCGATGCGCGAGTCGTTCTCGAACCCGGGCGGCACGCCGTAGTCGACGTAGAACTTGACGAGCTGGAAGCGGAGCTCCTTCGAGTAGTCACGCGTCGGGATGGCGACGCCGTCGAACTCCGCCACCGGCTCGAGGTTCGCCTCGTAGTAGCGGTCGACCGCGGCCCACGCCGCGAGGCCGACGACGAAGAACAGGATCGCGCTGAACACGATGACGTACATCGCCTGCTGCCGGCGCTCGCGCTGCCAGCGCGCGACGCGCTGGCGCTGCGTCAGCCTCGGAAGCGGAGCACGACGAGCCAAACGACCTCTCCCCTGCTGTTGCTGCGGACCCGCTCGGGGCCGTGCTGAGGATGACAATGCTACCTGTGAACTGGGTGAGGATCGGCGCGGTAGCGCTGTTGCTCGCCGCCTGTGCGACGGGCGGGCGCGGCGAGGTCGAGGGGTCCGGGATGTCTCGCGAGCCGGGACGTACGACAGAGCAGACGGGCGTCTCGGCGCGTCCTGCCGGTCCGGCGAGCGAGACGCCCGGACCCCGAGGCAACGTCGCCGCGCCCGCCTCGCCGCAGCCTTCGTCGCCGGCGCGGCCGCAGCTCCGCCTGGCCGACGCGCACATCCACTACTCGCAGGACGCCTGGTCACATCTCAGCCCGGACGAGGCCATCGCGACGCTGCGGCAGGCGGGCATCGCGAGGGCGTTCGTCTCGTCGACGCCCGACGAGGGCACGCAGCGGCTCTACGCGCGCGATCCCGCGCTCGTCGTGCCGGTGCTGCGGCCCTACCGCACGCGCGACGACCTCGGCACGTGGACCCGCGATCCGACGGTGGTCGCCTACCTCGAGCGGACGTATCGCGAGGGCGTGCACCGCGGGATCGGCGAGTTCCACCTCGGCGCGGGGGAGGCCGCGCTCCCGGTCGTGCGCGCCGTCGTGGCGCTCGCCGCGCGCGAAGGGCTGTTCCTCCACGCCCACGCCGACGAGCGGGCGGTCGAGGAGCTCGCCCGCGTGGACCCGACGGTGACGGTGCTCTGGGCGCACGCCGGGATGTCGGCCTCGGCGGACTCCGTCATGCGGATCCTCGACCGCTACCCGAACGTCTGGGCGGAGCTCGCGCTCCGGAGCGACGTCATGCCGGGCGACCGCCTCGATCCCGAGTGGCGCGAGCTCTTCCTGCGCCACTCCGAGCGGATCATGGTCGGCACCGACACCTGGGTCCCGTCGCGCTGGGACGACGTCGTGCGCGGCCACGAGCGGACGCAGGCGTGGCTCGCGCAGCTGCCGGTCGAGACCGCGCGCCGCATCGCGAACGGGACGTTCGAGCGCCTCCTCGCGCAGACCCCCCTGCGCTAGCGCGCGACGCCGCGGTAGACGTCGAGCGTGTCGCGCGCGGCGCGATCCCACGAGAACGACGCGGCGCGCGGCTTCGCGTGCGCGCGCAGCGCGTCGAGGCGCGACGGATCGCCGAGGACGGCGACGAGCGCGTCGCCGAGCGCGTCCGGCTCGTCCTCGCTCACGAGCACGCCGGCGTCGCCGACGACCTCGACGACGGCGCCGGCCCGGTACCCAACGACGGGGGTGCCCGCGGCGAGGGACTCGAGCGGCGTCAGCCCGAAGCCCTCGAGCAGCGCCGCGTGCAGGAGCACCTCCGCGCCGGCGTAGAGCGCGGCGAGCGTGGGCTCGTCGACGTGCCCCGTGAGCACGACCCGCCCGCGGTCGACCCGCGAGGTCGCGAGCGCGTCGTGGAGGAACCGCGCGAGCTTCCCGAGATCCCCGACGATGACGAGCCGCAGCGCGCCGTCGCGCTCGGCGGCGCGCTGGAAGGCGGCGAGCAGGCCCGCCGTGTTCTTGCGCGGGTCGAACTGCCCGACGTAGAGGGCGTAGCGCTCGATCCCGTAGCGCTCGCGCACGAGGCGGCGTGCGTCCTCGCGCGACGGCGGATCGAAGTCCGCGTCGACGGCCTCGGGGATCACGCGGATGCGCGAGCGCGGGATCCGCAGGCGCTCGACGAGGTCGGCCTCGGTCGCGCGCGACGGCGCCACGATCGCGTCCGCCTTCGTCACGAGGTGGTACTGCCAGGCGTGTCCGGCCCTCGCCCACGGCGTCCTCTGGTAGTGCTCCGGCCACCGGAGCGGCGCGAGGTCGTGCACGGTGACGACGGTGCCCGTGCGGCTTCGCGCCGGAAGGGACAGCTGCGTCGAGTGGTACACGTCGGCTCCGCCGATCTCGAACGGGAGCAGCAGCGGGTCGAGCACGAGCATCGAGAGCTCGGGCCGCCTGAGGCGCAGGGTCCGGCGCTCCCGGTGCGGAGGCAGCGGCGGATCGTCCGCCGGTGGGAAGGTCCGCAGGCGGAGGAGCGTCCACTCGACGTCCGGCGGCGCGAGGCGCGCGAACGCGGCGAGGAGGTTGCGCGTGTAGCGGCCGATCCCTCGCACGCGCGACGCCGTCTGCAGGTGCCGCGCGTCGAAGGTCACGCGCACGCGCCTAGAGTACGGGCGCTCCCATGATCTCCGTCGTCGTGCCCACGTACAACGAGTCGGGTTCGCTGCCGGCCCTCGTCGAGCGCCTCGCGGCCGCGCTCGCGGGCCGGCCGTGGGAGATGGTCGTCGTCGACGACGGCTCGCCCGACGGCACCGCGGATCTCGCGGAGGCGATGGCGCCGCGCCTGCCCGTCCGCGTCGTGCGGCGCGAGGGGAAGGCCGGGCTCGCGTCCGCCGTCATCGCGGGCTTCGGCGCGGCGCGCGGCGACACGCTCGTCGTGATGGACGCCGACCTCTCGCACCCGCCCGAGGTCGTGCCCGCGCTCGTCGACGCGGTCGCGGGCGGCGCGGATCTCGCCGTCGGAAGCCGCTACGTGAAGGGCGGCGGCACGGTGGACTGGCCGCTGCGGCGCCGCGTCGTCTCACGGGTCGCGTGCCTCATGGGGAGCGCGCTCGTACCGGTGCGGGACGCGACGAGCGGGTTCTTCGCGGTGCGCCGCGCCGCGATCCTGGGCGTGCGCCTCAACGGGATCGGCTTCAAGATCGGGCTCGAGGTGATCGCGCGCGCGCGGGCCCGACGCATCGTCGAGATCCCGTACACGTTCCGCGACCGCGAGCATGGCGCGTCGAAGTTCGGCCGCCGCGAGATCGGCCAGTACCTCGTCCAGCTCGGGCAGATCGGGCGGGACAAGGTCCTCGGGAGGCTGCGCTGAGGGCCGCCGACCTGACGCTGCGGCCGGCCACGGTGGAGGACGCGGCGTTCGCGGCCGACATGTACACGGCGCTCTACCCGGACGATCCGCAGGACCCGGTGCGCTACGAGCACTTCTGGCGCGAGCCCGACTCGACCGCGGTGATGGAGCGCTTCATCGCGGAGCGCGACGGCGAGCGGGTCGGCTACGGCTACCAGCGCCACACGAAGTGGGACCGGACCCCGGAGCGCTACGGCGGCATCGGCGCGGATCTCGTGCCGGAGCACCGCACGCCGGAGCGGCTCGAGGCGCTGACGGCGGCGATGGAGGAGCGCTCGGCCGCCGAGGGCGCCCGCACGATCACGACGTACTGCTGGGAGCGCGATGCGGTCCGCCTCGCGATGCTCGAGCGCCGCGGATTCCGCGAGGAGCGGCGCCAGCGCTTCTGGGAGCTCGACCTCCGCGCGAACCGCGAGCGCATCCGGGGCATGACCGAGGAGTCCCGCGCGCGCATGCGCGACCAGGGCATCGCCGTCATGTCGATCGACCGCGACGGCGATCCGGAGAAGTGGCGGAAGCTGTGGCGGATGAGCGTGGAGGCCGAGCAGGACATCCCGACGACGGTGCCGATCACGGAGACGCCGTTCGACGACTTCATGAAGTGGATGCGATCGCCGGGCGCCCACGAGGACCGCATCTGGATCGCGCGGGAGGGCGACCGGATCCTGGGTGTCTCGATGCTCTCCTACCCGACCGGCCGCGGGATGGTGCAGACGGACTGGACCGGCGTCGCGCGGGACGGGCGAGGTCGCGGCGTCGCGCGCGCGCTCAAGTGCGAGACCGTGACGCAGGCGCTCGCGCTAGGGGTCGACCGCGTCCGGACCGACAACGACGGCGAGAACGCCCCGATCCTCCACATCAACGAGACCATGGGCTACCGGCGCCTGCCGGACATGATCCAGCTGCTGAAGACCGCGCCGCCTGCCTAGAACGCTCCGTCCGCGATCAGGAGCGCCACGAAGGCCGCGACGAGCGCGAGCTCGGCGACGGCCCACGCGAGCCAGTCGGCGAGCGAGAGCGCGCGCTGCGGCGAGCCCAGCTCCCCTGCGTACCGCATGCGCCGAACGTAGGCCGCGTCGGCGGCCGCCGCTGTCCGGCGGCCGGAGAGCGACGCGTGGTCCCGCCGCCTA